>NZ_JBZEEQ010000002.1:0-243209 GCF_058310155.1 Chryseobacterium sp. DT-167
TCTGCCAAACCACATCCTGAGCTGAAATGCCCGTCACTGTGCATAAGAATAATGCACTCATGTAGAGTTTTTTCATCGTTGAGTTTTTTAATTGTTGTTAATTTTTTGCAAATATAAAAATTTATTCATTTCTATTATGAGTAAAGTTTAATTTCAATCCATATTGATGATAATTTAATTTTCGGTTAATTGTTATTCATTTCATTTATTTTGTTTTTTATACTTCTTTAATGCAAATATCAATACCAGATGCGACAGAACCTGTCGTGTTATCTTAATTTAGTTTTTTTATTGATTATAGAAAATAAGAAAGGCGCAGAGCAGTAATCAATCCGTATTAGAGGCACCGCGAAGAACCCAAAGACCAGAAAGACTACGCCCGCGCCAGTAGTAGACACAGGCGTAAGTCTATCAAAATTTGGTCTTTTGGAGAAAATTCGCGGTTTTCTAATACCAATATGATAGCTTACGCTTTTATTTTTTCGTTAAAATCTGCTGCGAAGATAAAAATATTTTGATATAAATCAAAAATATAAGAAATGAATTACTCTGAAATACTAATTATAATCAATACGATTACCTGTCTGGGTTAATTTATTTCTGATTTTAATTCATTCAATTTAACATAATTAATTAAAAACTAAAAAAATACGTCAATAATTTATGTATATTCCAAAAAATAAATACATTTGTTATAGTATTAACCTTAAAAAGCACAGATAATGGCAGAAAGTAAAAACAACATCGTAACCCACGGTTTGAGTGGAAAAGTCGGAGATCTACTCGTATTCAGCCAAAGAAATGGTAAAACAGTAGTATCGAAAGCACCCAAGGAAAGAACAGGCGAAATGTCTGAAAAACAAAAGCAGCACACCCTTCGATTTCAGAAAGCTGTCCTGTATGCAAAAGCAGTTCTCAATGATCCCGTAAAAAAACAGCTGTATGAAGCAAAGGCGGATCATTCAATTGGAATGAGCACCTATAACGTAGCCGTTGCCGATCTTCTGAATGCGCCTGATATTGAAGAAATCAATCTTTCCGGCTACACAGGTAATTCGGGAGACCTTATAAAAATTGTAGCAACTGATGATTTTGGAGTAGTATCAGTACAAGTAAAAATAGAAAATGCCGACGGAACTTTAGTAGAAGAAGGCGCAGCCGTTAATAACGGAGCTGAATGGATCTATACAGCAACCGCTTCAAACCCCGATCTTGCAGGTGATAAGATCACCGTAACTGCCTCTGACGCTCCTGCCAATATGACAGAAGAGACAAAAACACTATAAAAATAAAAGTTGGGCAAGGGGTATAGAAAAGGTATAGCGACTGTATAGCGACAGCTCATTAAAAACCACTGTCAAAATGACAAAAGCCATCCGAATCGGATGGCTTTTATTGTATTATTATTGTAAAATTTAATTAATCAATTCAAACTTCGCATAATCAGCAATCTTCTTCGGAAGTTTAATTCCTTCTTCAGTCTGATTATTCTCCAGCAAAGCAGCCATAATTCTTGGCAATGCCATCGCAGAACCATTTAAGGTATGCACCAACTGAGTTTTTCCGTCAGCTTTGTAACGACACTTCAATCTGTTTGCCTGAAAGGTTTCAAAATTTGAAACCGAACTTACTTCCAGCCATTTTTCCTGAGCAGCACTCCACACTTCAAAATCGTAGGTCATTGCAGAGGCAAAACCAGTATCGCCACCACACAATCTCAAAACTCTGTAAGGCAATTCAAGATCTGTAAGGATTTCTTTGATATGCTCTACCATTTCTTCCAAAACAGCGTAAGAATTTTCAGGCTTCTCCAATCTTACAATTTCTACTTTTTCGAATTGGTGAAGACGGTTCAGACCTCTTACGTGAGCTCCGTAACTACCCGCTTCTCTTCGGTAACATTGAGAAAACGCCGTATTTTTAATCGGAAGATCTTTCTCATCCAACAAAACATCACGGTAAAGATTTGTCACAGGAACTTCCGCTGTGGGAATCAAATACAGTTCATCTGCATTGATGTAATACATCTGTCCTTCTTTGTCCGGCAACTGACCGGTTCCATATCCTGAAGCTTCATTGACAACATGAGGCGGATTCACTTCCAGATAACCGGCATTAACATTTTTATCTAAAAAATACTGAACCAAAGCTCTCTGCAATCTCGCTCCTTTTCCGAAATAAACAGGGAAACCCGCTCCGGCAATTTTTACGCCCAATTCAAAATCGATCAGGTTATATTTTTTCGCCAATTCCCAATGCGGGATTGCACCTTCACCTAAGCCTTCAACATCGTGAGACTGATAAATGATTTCATTATCATCCGCAGAAACTCCCGCTTTCACCAATTCGTAAGGTACGTTTGGAATCTGATAAAGAATGTCTAATAATTTCTTTTCAATCACTTCTAACTGTGATTTCAATTCTGTGCTCGACTCTTTGAACTGCGCTGTTTTAGATTTGGATGCTTCAGCTTCTTCTTTTTTCCCTTCTTTCATCAGAATACCAATCTCTTTGGAGATTTTATTAATTTCTGAAAGCTGGGAATCTAATTCAAACTGAATTTTCTTTCTTTCTTCGTCAGTAACGATCGCCTCGTCTACCAACTCAGGATTTTTGAATTGTCTTTTTTGAAGACCTTCTAAAACGCGTTCTTTGTTTTCGCGCAAAAAATTGACTTGTAACATTTTTGTTATTGTTGTTGGGTGTTAGATGTTTGTTGTTGGGTGTTGCAGGACTTCCATCATCCAGCTTCCGTCATCCAACAGATTTATGCAAATTTAGAGATTATTTTGTGATTTTCACGACATTACGATTTTCCGAATCTTTCGTTACCGGTAATTCTGAATCGTTGTACAGAACTTTCGACACCTCGAAAACTGTTGGTGTCCAATGGTAAAGAATTTCTAAAGTATCGTTAACTGCAGGAGCAAATGTAGTATCTGTAATTTTTTTGGTAAGAGCAACTCTGATTCTCGACCGGTAAACTCTTTCCTCAGAATCACCTCCACTTTGCAATTGTCTGGTCGCTCCGGCAATATATTCAAGATAATTTACTGAATTCTCTGAGGTTTTTGGAGAAAAACTTACGGTCGCAATATCTGTTGCTGCTAAAACATCATTCATAGAAACCGTATAAGACCCTATCGTATTGGGAACCAACAGATCTTTACCATTTGCATCCTGAATGTAAAAATTCATGATCTGATCAATTTTCTGAATAGAATCTTCGTCGCTCCTACATCCCATAAGCGTAAAACATCCGAGTAAAATTCCAAAAAGCAGATTTTTCATAGTGCAAAGGTAAAATATAAAATGAAACTGATTTTACTGATTTTCAAAATATTTCTGGTACCAAAGCTCAAAAGTGACCAATTGCCAGATTTTTACATAATCATACTCGTCTTTCTGGTTTTGCCACCAATCATCAACGATTTCTGCATTGAAGAATTTTCTTTTTTTAAGGCTTTCTAAATTTTCAATGATAAATTCCTGAATCTTTTTCTCATTTTTAATGAAATAAGCCAAAGGAAAAGAAAATCCGCGTTTGGGCATATTTAAAACTTCGGAAGGAAGATATTTTTGGGCAACTTTTCTTAGTAAAGGTTTATTCTGAATTCCATTAAATCTAAAATTTTCCGGCAAAGATGAAACGTAATCGATCAAATCATTGCTCAAATATGGATATCGAAACTCAACTCCATATTTCATCGCACTAAGATCGTCTCGGAAAACGTGGTGAGACGAAAGAGAATATTTCATGTCATATTCAAACAATCCCTTGTAATCTTTGGTTTCAGACAAATGGAATTTCTTTAGATTGGGATTGATCTGATTAAAGATTTCTTTTTTTAATACATTTTTCGCCTGCATAGGTTTCATACCGACTTGGCTTTGTCTGAAAAAATCAAATAAAGAATCCTGAGAAAAGTAATTCTTAACCTTTTGTGAAAAATGATCTTTTGTGAAAATAAAGTTTCTTACAAAATTGAAATTCTTCATCAAAAGCCATTTATTGAGCTTTAAAGAATGAGAATATCCTGCAAACAATTCATCTGCACCATTTCCACTGAGAACGACTTTAAACCCTAAATTTTTAGCGTATTCAGCAGCATTCATCAAAACTTCCAAGCTGCTGTATGGTTCTTCAAAATGCTGAATATTTTCTTTTAGCTGATCTAAAACTTCATCATCCGTCACTTTTTTGATGTGATGCGGAATTTTAATTTTATCAGCAACCAAAGAAGCATTTTTTATTTCATCTTCAGAGAACGGATATGCAATTGTGAATGCATTAATGTCATTCTTATAAGGTTTTGACTGAGCCGTAATCAAAGTAGAATCTATCCCACCGCTCATCATACTTGCAACCGGAACGTCGGCATAAAGCTGTTCCTGTACACTTTCTGAAAGCAATTTATCAATTTCTGAAACTGCCTCCTCTTCAGAAATATCAATTCGTTGATGAGGAAAATTCCAATAAAATTCTTTTGTTGTTTTAAAATCATTTAAATCAATCGTCATCAACGAAGCCGGTTCTAAAGAAAAAATATCTTTAAAACAGGTTTCCGGAGCTAAGGTTGTCTGAAAAAGAAAATTGGTATAAACACCCTGCCAATTGATTTCCGGATTTAAATATTCATTTTTGAGAAGAGATTTTATTTCGGAAGCCCACAAAATTACATCCTGATTTCTGTAATAAAAAAGAGGCTTTAAACCTACCCGGTCTCTTGCTAAGATTATTTTATTTTTATCTGAATCGATCAGAGCAATCGCAAACATTCCGTCAAATCTGGCAAACATTGCAGTTCCCCAAGCTTGATATGATTTTAAAATAACTTCTGTATCTGAATGGCTTTTAAACGTATACCCTAAATCTTCAAGCTCTTTTCTGAGCTTTTTAAAATTATAAATTTCACCGTTGAAAGTAATCGTGATTTTCTCGTCATCCGAAAGCATCGGTTGATGTCCTTTTTCGGATAAATCTAAAATGGAAAGCCTGCGAAAACCTAAAGCCAGTTGAGAATTTTCGTCTTTCAGAACAGGAAATATTTCTTTGATTTTCTGAGTAGAATCTTCACCGGAAAAAGATTTCCCATGCAATCCATCGGAAAGCCAGAAACCTTCATCATCCGGACCGCGATGTTGAATGGCTCTATTCATTTCTAAAATATTTTTAGAAGAAATTTCTTTCTTAAATGAATAATAACCGCAGATTCCGCACATGATCAGATTTTTTTGGATTCGTAAAAATAAGCAAAAGCAGGCAAAATTCCCGATAAAGCGAGACACCCAAATGTCACATAGGAAACTCCTGTCAAACCATATTCAGGAATGGCAAGATAAAGACTGAGCGAAGTCGCAAAAAGCATAAAGGCAGAAATAACCAAATTCCACATTGTTTTACCAATCGAAGCCAACATATAGACGAATAAAACTCTGAAAATCAGAGAAATCACCGCAGCAAACAAAAGTATTCTGTAAATTTCAGTGTTCTGATATTGATGTCCAAAAATGGAAAGTATTTGTTTGTCGAAAAAAACACCGATAGCCAAAATAACAATTCCAACAGCTGTAAAAAGCTTCCAGTAATTGAAAATGAATTGATACTGATATTTTTTATCACGATGATGCTGACACAACTTTGGATATTCGGTCTGCATAAATATAAATCCCAAAACCAAAATATTCATCGGAATCATCGAGCTTACTTTATAATACGCAACATCCTGCTCTTTCATTAATAATCCGATGAAAAATATATCAAGAATAAAAACGAGCTCCCCAATTTGGGTGGTAAGCGCAGTCGTCCAGGAAAAACGCCAGAATTCTTTACTTCTGAAATCGTTAAATGTTATTTTTTTTAATGAAAAACTAAATTTTCGGTCGTAAAAAAACAAAAAGAACGGAGAAATACAGAGACTTAAAATAAATCCGTTTAAATTCCAAAAGTAAGTGCACAAAACGCCTAAAATCAGTGAAGTAACAGAAAGGAAAATATCAAATTTAGCAAAGGTCTGATTATCTAAATCTGCACGGTATTCAGCTTTTTTTTGCTCAACCAAATACATTCCCAAAAAACGGATGCTGAATAAGAGGATCAGTTTAATTTTAACAAATTCATCCCAATACAAAATTCCTGAAATCAAAATCATGATCAATGTGAGGATGAAATTATAGATCAGTCCGTAAGAAAAAGCGTATTGAAAAAGCTGTTTTCTTTGAAACGAGTTTTCAATTCCGGAACCATATTTTACAACACCTTGTGCTGCTCCAAAACCGGAAAATGCTAAGAAAATCGTAAGGAAATTCAGCCCAAATGTTGCTGCTCCAAAATCTTCCTTCGACAAGATCCGTGCAACAAAAACACTTAATAAAAATGCAGAAAGTCTCGCTATGAGTAAAGACAAACCTACCCAAATTCCTTTTTTAGCAACGAAATCTCTGATAAAAGTGATCATTCTTTGAGTACAAATTCATAAACTTCAGAAAAAGCTTCTGCTATTTTTTCCGGACTGTATTTTTCTTTGATTTGCTGATGTAAAATCTCAGGACTTTCAAAATTTACTTGGTGTAAAAGAACTTTTTCCATAGCCAAATACAAATCTTCTACATTATTTTTCTCGACTAAAACACCTGTCTTTTCATTCACAAATTCCGGCACTCCGCCAACTTTGGAAGATATGACAGGAATTCCACAAGCGTTCGCTTCTACCAAAACACAACCCTGGGTTTCGTTTTCACTGAAAAGAATTAGCGCATGAGATTGCTGCATTTTTTCTGCAACTCCCGATAAAGGTAAAAGCCCAAATGTCGAAATATAATCGGATGCTGAAAGATCAATAATCTGTTTTTCAAGATGTTTGAAATCACTTCCACCAATTTTCAGATGAAATTTGTACCCTGCATCAAACAACTTTTTGGCAGCAATAATGATTTTATCCGGATTTTTTCTTTCAACCAAAGATGAAACGTGTAAAAATGTAAAAACTTCGTCTTTTTTCACTTCATTATTCAGCTTAAAAACATCTGTGTTTACTACGTTTGATATTACATGTATAGGTTTTTTTACCCCTAAAGCGATCAAACCTTTTTTCAAATTTTCACTTACCGGTAAAACTGCGGAAGACTGGTTGGCAATCCATTTAGCGAAAAAACGCCACACCTTTCCATGGGCATCAGAAGCATTTTCCTGATAGGCTGTCCAATGTTCTGAGATAACGAAAGGAATATTCAATTTATTTTTAAGATAAACTGCAAAAAATATAGAATTGTGCAAAACATTTGCATGCACTAAATCCGGTTTCTGCATTCTTGAAAATCCTATTTTGTAAGCTTTCATTCTGCGGTAAAAATTCTGAAGAGGATTTTTTGAATTTCTATAATAAACAATTACTGTTTTAATTCCATTAACGACCTGATCATCAATTAAATATTTTTCTTTTTGATGAAAATCTCCGATAGAATGCAAAATTTCAACATGATGTTTTAAAGATACAGCTTCAGCATGTCTTTGAACAAAATTACCATTAGACGGCTCAACTTTGTTTGGAAACCAGGAAGAGATGAAGAGGATATTTTTTCTTTCCAAAATTTTATTTAAATGTATCTTTGTTTATCATTTATATCAAACGAATCTAAGCAAAATGAACGCTAAAATTAATAAAATTCTTTCTTTTATTCGAATAATTCTTAAAAAGCCCAGTTTAGTCAATATCATTTTAGACAGTCCGCTCGTAGCTGAAGAAAGATTTAAAAAGTTTTATCCTAATCTAACTTCATTACCTCAAATTGATATAGAACAACTCTGTGAAGAAATCGTTAAGAACATTGATACTTTCATTCTTGACGGCGGGTCTTTGATAACAGATTTGCAACTCCTTTCTGCTCTTGCTGCAAGAAAAGATGTCAATTCTTACCTTGAAATCGGAACTTGGCGTGGTGAAAGTGTTCATAATGTCGCCAGATATGTTGATGACTGTACCACAATTAATCTTTCTAAAGAAGAAATGAAAGCAATGGGATTGAGTCATGAATATGCAGAACAGCACGGAATTCTTTCAGGCAAAAATCCAAAAATTCTACATCTCGGAGCCAATACCAAAACTTTTGATTTTGCTTCGTTAAACAAAAAATACGATTTAGTTTTTATCGACGGAGAACACAGTTATGAAATGGTTTTAAATGATACTCAAAAAGTGTTTAAACATCTTCTGCATGAAAATTCTATTGTTGTGTGGCATGATTACGCTTACAGTCCGCAAAATATACGGTATGATGTTTTCCAGGCGATATTAGACGGTGTCGGAAGTGAGAATCATTCTTATCTCTATCATCCAAAGAATACGATTTGCGCCGTTTTTACAAAGGCTAAATTGAAATCATCAACTTTTGATAAGATGAAATTTCCTGAAAATATATTTACGATTGGAATAGAAAAGAAAACTTTTTCTTAAAATATAGTTTAATTTAATTCTGGAACCCCGAAAACCGCATTATAAGACTGTTCATCGCTGCTAAGTTTTTTGAGTATTTTATAATTAAATGTACTGAATAAATTCATGATTTCCGTTTCACTATGTCCGGAATCTTCTAAAGTTTTGTGATTGATTTCTATTAAAATCTGAGGTTTGATTTCGGTTAAAATCCTGGTCATTCCTAAAAGTGCATCGTATTCTCCTCCTTCAATATCAATTTTAATTAAATCAATTCTGTTAATCTGATGATCAGCCGAATATTGATCTAATGTCGTGCTTTCAACCACTTCTTTTGAAGTAAAATCTTTCAGGAAAGCAGAAGCCATTCCGATATTGTTATCTTTCTCGTTATATAAAATTTCGATTGTAGAATTCTGACCGGAAATCGCTTTATTTTCAGCAATAATATTTTCAAATTTGTTGAGCAAAATATTTTCTTTAAACTGATTACAGTTCGGAGGAAATGCTTCGAAAGCATAGATTTTCCCTTTCTCTCCGACGATTTTGGAAGCGTTGAGAGAGAAAAGTCCGATATTTGCACCGATGTCAACAAATACATTTCCCGGTTTCAGAAAGTCTGAGAGGTAATCAATTTCAGGCTTTTCATAATCTCCGAGGAAGTACAATTGTTGCTGAATCCAATCAGATAAGTTAATCCGAAGTTTTAAATTTTCTCTGTAAGTTATCTGTTTTTTTACACCGGCGAAAAGCTGATATGGGTTGAAAATATGCTTATGAAATCCAAAATATCTTTTCCTGAAAAAATGAATTCTAAATAAATTTCTGAATAATTCGGCTATCAATTTCCCCACTTTCAAAAAAAATTATTTGATTCCGGCTGCCCAGCTTCTGTTGAAAGGAAGTAAAAAATTTCCTAAAAATTCGAGATAGGTGTTTTTAGAAAAATCAAAAACCTCAATTTCTTTAGATAATTCGCCGCTTCTTACTTTATTTTTAAAGTCTAAAAGTTTTAATGTTTTTACTTCGCCATTTTCTATAAAACTTGCTTTCATACGGTCAAATAATCCCAATTGATACTCTTCATCAATCTCTCTCATGACTTTCCCTAAAGCATCAATACTGCATCCGGAAGCCATCTCTTTTTCTTCGTCTACGCAGATTACGATAAACTGATTTTTTTCAATTTTAAAAGAGGATGAAAGCGGTTTTCCATGAGCCGCCCAACCTGCAAGAAAGTCGTATAATTTTTCTGTAATAACTTTTGCTTCTTTGGTTGTAAAAGCTCGTGACGCAGGATAAATAATCACTCTGTAATCTTCGGCTTCAACTATATTTGATTCTTCGATTTTCATATGTAGGTATCTATTATTTAATGGTCATATACTATCGCCCATCTTCATTGGTTTATATATCAAAACCAGTCATGGTGATTTCATTTAATACTTTTAAAAAACAAAATTACGCAATTTTATTGATTCAAATTTTTAAATAAAAAAACTCAGGAACAATCCTGAGTTTAATATAGTTTTAAAAAGTAAAACTTATAAATCTTCAGCTTCAGCCAAAAGTTCTACAATATCTTTTACTTCAACTTCAGTATTTTTATTGAAATGTTTTACGCCATCAGTCAACATGGTATTGCAAAACGGACAACCTGTAGCGATGATTTTTGGTTCAAAAGACAAAGCTTCTTCAGTTCTTTCAATATTGATATCCTTATCTCCTTTTTCAGGTTCTTTAAACATTTGGGCTCCTCCTGCTCCACAACATAAACCGTTTGTCTTGCAACGCTTCATTTCAACCAACTCGGCATCCAGTTTTTCCAAAAGCATTCTTGGTGCTTCGTATTCACCATTTGCTCTTCCAAGATAACAAGGATCGTGAAATGTAATTTTTTTACCTTTAAAAGCTCCGCCTTCAATTTTCAGTCTTCCTTCATTCATCAATTGTTTCAAGAACTGAGTGTGATGAATCACCTCATAATTTCCTCCTAAACTTGGATACTCGTTTTTCAGCGTATTGAAACAGTGTGGACAAGCCGTAACGATTTTCTTCACTTCATAAGCGTTCAGAACTTCGATATTCGTCATTGCCATCATTTGGAAAACAAATTCATTACCTGCTCTTTTTGCGGGATCACCTGTGCAGCTTTCTTCCTGTCCGAGAACGGCAAATTCAACCCCTATTTTATTCAGGATTTTACAGAATGCTTTGGTGATTTTTTTTGCTCTGTCGTCAAAACTTCCGGCACAGCCTACCCAAAACAAAACTTCAGGCGATTTTCCTTCGGCAGCATAATCTGCCATTGTTTTTATAGTGAAATCCATTTTGTTATAAAATGTATTTTGTATTAATTTGAATTAAAATTTCAGGAAATGATTTATACAATAATTAATCATTTGCCCAATTCAGACGATCGGCCTGATTGTATTGCCAAGGTGCTGCATTGTTTTCTACGTTGGTCATCATCAGATTTAACTCCTGTGGTGCCGCAGATTGTTCCATGACTAAAAATCTTCTCATTTCGAAAATGATAGATAAAGGATCAAGCAATACCGGACAAGCCTGAGTACATGCATTACAAGTGGTACAAGCCCAAAGTTCTTCTTTTGTGATATAATCGTTCAATAATTTTTTACCGTCATCTTCAAACTTACCGTTTTTGTCGATATTTCTTCCTACTTCTTCGAGACGATCTCTGGTTTTCATTAAAATCAATCTTGGCGATAATTTTTTGCCGGTAATATTTGCCGGACAAACTGAAGTACAACGACCACATTCCGTACAAGAATAAGCATTCAAAAGCTGGACCTGATTTAAATCAAAAACATCTTCTGCACCAAATTTTGACGGAGCTTCTGCAACAGCACCTTCTGCCGGAGCTGCGTAAGGATTTGCATTTGGATCCATCATCAATTTAATTTCAGCAGTAACTGAATCTAAATTATTAAACTTTCCGTACAAATCTAAATTGGCATACCAAGTACTAGGGAACGCTAAAATGATATGTAAATGTTTAGAATAATAAAGGTAATTCATGAAGAACAGAATTCCTACAAAGTGCAACCACCATGCTGATCTTTCAACAAAAACTAAAAACCCGTTATCAAAACTGAAAATCTCAAAAAATGGAACTAATGTCATTTGACTAATAGGAAAACTTCCATGTTCAGCCAAAATTCCTCTTTGTTGCAAAATGAGATCTGAAGAATTCATGGTAAAGAAAAAAACCATCAAAGCAAATTCGATGATCAAAATCCAATTGGCATCATTTTTTGGCCATCCGAAAAGTTCTTTCATCGTTAATCTTTTAACACCGTAGAAATTTCTTCTGATAAAAAATAATACAACACCAATAATAACAAGAAGTGCTAAAACTTCAAGAGTTGCTGTAAAAATATTGTAAAAAGTATGTCCGAAAATTGTCGCTAAAAACCTATGAGTTCCGAAAATTCCGTCAACGATGATTTCGATTAATTCGATATTAATAATTACAAAACCTACATACACAAAAAGGTGAAGAATACCCGCGACAGGCCTTTTCACCATTCTACTCTGACCCATTGCTACACGAGCCATAGTTTCCCAACGTTCAGCTTTTCTGTCGCTCCGGTTGATCTCTCTTCCTAATCTGATATTTCTATAAATCTTAAGAAGGCTTTTCCCGAATAGCCCAAAACCTGCAACTAATAAAATCAGAAAAATTATATTGTCAAGATATTCCATAAGGATGATTAGTCTTTACTGTTCTTACCAAATACTGAGAAATTCACATATTTCTTAGGATTTGCTTTCAAATCTTCAATCAAAGAATTTAAATTGTTGGATGCTGCATTCAGATTATTATACAGCTGATCATCTTTCATGATTTTACCTAAGCTCCCTTCTCCCCTGTCAATTCCAGCAACTACATTATTGAGTTTTCCCACGGTTGCATCAAGATTAGCGATGGTCTGGTTCAATTGTTTGGTATCAATACTTTCTGCAAGATTTCCGTATTTATCCAGAGTAACTTTACCTGTCTTCATTGTAATGCTTGCATCATCCAGAACTTTCTGAAGTTTCGGGTCATTGTTTCCTACCAGTTTATTTACGCTTCCGGCAGTTGTTTGCAACGCACCGACAGTTTTATTTAAATTATGAAGCAAGATCTTTATTTCTTCTCTGTTCTGCTCATTCATTACCTGATTCGCATTCACCATCAAAGAATCAACTCTGTGCAAAACTGTCTGCAACTGATCTTTCACAGGACCTACCTGTGAAGAAAGACTATTCATCATTCCCAATTTAAAAGCTCCTTGCAGAGTATCACCGTCTTTTGCAGTCGAACCTCCATAGGCAAGATTTACTCTCATTTCTTTACCGGACATCAATCCCGGTTCGAAAATTTCAAGTGTAGAATTTTTTGAAAATTCGAAATTGTCATCTACCGTGATTTTTACAATAAAATGAATTTTTCCATCTTTTGCAGTAACAGGAGCAATATTATCAACCTGCCCAACCTTTAATCCATTGATGGAAACGGGGGAAGACTGTGTAAGACCTTCAACGTTATCATATTTTGCATAAAATATATTATCGGTGGTAAAAAGGCTTCTGCCTTTCATGAATTGGAACAAAACGACAAAGCCGACAACAGCTAAGATCGCTATTAAACCAGCTTTTATTTCTTTACTGAACTTCACTTTTTATATTTTTTCTAGTAAGCAAATATAGTACATTTAAATTAATGTTTTTTCTTTATTGCTATGGGTTAAACACAAAAAAAGTGGCAAAAACTCTGCCACTTTTATATTATTGATTTTGGATGTCTTATTGCTGATTGCCAAGCTTACTCCAGATTTCAATTCTGTAATCATCAATATCTGCATTATCCTGTAAACTTTTTAGCCAAGCCTGACCGAACATTCCTGCATTTCTTTGAGTAACTGATTCTGCAAATTGCTTAGCATCTCCCGGTTGCTTGTTGATGGTCTCGTTCTTTTTGACCAAAACATACACTCCTGTTCCGCCTTCGATAACATTTGAGATTGCTCCTTTTTTAACACCGAATGCAGCACCCGCAACTTTAGGTTCCATTGCACCGGCAACTGACGGGTTGAGCATATTAACCTGAGCAGACTGTTTAGTTGTGGCAAAAGTTTTAGCCACCTGATCTAAGCTTGAAGGTTTTCCTATTTTATCAGAAATCATCTTCGCTGCTTTCTTATTCATTACAATCGTCTCGATCTGATCTCTTACAGATTCAGGATCTGCAAGACCTTTTTCCTGTTTTCCGTTTAAGTAAACAACAATCTTATCTCCCGTTCCGTCAACTGTGAAAATTTCAGAATTTCCTTTTTCTCTTTTCTTATCAAAAGCCCAGGCAATGATTTCACCATCTTTATCGGTTCCTAATCCCTGTAACTGACCATCAAATCTCTTAGCAGATTTTGCGTTTGAGTATTGATAGTTTGATTTTTTAGCAAGATTTACAAAATCATTAAATGACTTCCCTTGAACCTGCTGAATAAATCTTCTTGAATTTTTATCGACTACAGCTTCTGTAGCTTCAGAAGGCTTGATAGATTTTACTAAGTGACCTACTTTGTAACCTAATTTTTTATCATCAACCTTTATGATATGATAACCGAAAGAAGTTTCCGCTAACCCAATATTTCCTACATCATTTTTACGTAAAAAATCTAAATACTCAGGTGCAAATTGGCTCTGAGAAGTAGTCCAACCCACACTTCCTTTTCTGTCGACAGCATTTGGTTCATCAGACAACTTCAAATCTTCTGCAAATTTCGCAGGATTCGCTTTAATTCCAGCCAATAAGCTATCAGCAATTTTCTTAGCTGCTTCTTTCGTTCTAGTAGCTGTTGAACGTTCTGCTCCTTTGTATGCAATTAGAATATGACTAGAAGTGACAGAATCTGAAGCTTTTTTCTTATCAATCAATTTGGAAACAACATATAGATTCTGTTCTTTATAAGGACCGAAAGTCTGACCAATTGCAGCTGTTTCGATTTTACCTTTTAACCCTTGAGGCATTTGGTTTGCCGAAACATACTGATTATTGAAAGGAACATCAGAATTTGCCGTCACAAACATAGAATCGTTTGTAGTATTCATAAAGTTCTCTTTTCCGCCACTTTCGTCTGTTCCTACAGAGTATATTTTTGTAATATCTTTCAATACTGCAGCATCGTCTGCCGGACTTGGCTGTGAAGGAAAAAATACAATACCCAGATTTCTGCTTGGCTCAGTTTTGAACATGACAGGATGTTGGTCTATGTAATTTTTTAAATCTTCAGTAGTAACTTTGATTTTATTTTTTTGAAGATATGAAGAATAATCAACCTTTACAAAATCGATATCAGCAAGTTGATCTCTCTCTTTTATTAATTCTTCAGCCTCTTTTTTACCTGTAGTGATCCCAGTCGAAATATTTGCAAAAACCTGTCTTGCCATGATTCTGTACTCGATCGTTTTTCTGGTTTTCAGCCATTGGCTGTAACCTTCCGGGTTTGTATTTTGTAAAGTTTCAATCTCTTTCTTCAATTCCTGAAGCTTGAAATTTCCTTTTTCATCAAAAAGCTGTTGGTTCTGAGCAAACATCTGATCATACTGAATCTGATTCCAGAACAGATCGTCTGTCATTTCAAATCCCATTTTTTCAAATTGTTGCTTTACCAGTTTTGATTGCACAAGCAATTGCCAAGCCTGTTCTTCAAGTCCGCTTTTTGGCTGCTGCTGTTGATCAGCTTGTTGCTGTAATATGAAAAGCTGGTCGTTATACTCCTCACGGGTGATTTTTTCACCATTTACTTTTCCTAAAACATCAGGATTTTTTCCAAAAACTTTATCGAGACTTTCTGGGTTTACCAAAAACGCTAAAAGCGCCAATGCGATCATTCCCATCAAAAGCCAAGGTCTACTCCTAATCTGTCCTAAAATTGCCATTTTATAAATATAGTTTTATATCAGTGTGCGAAAATACACATTTTTAAGAAATTAGAGAAATATAAGTCGGTTTTTTAATTTTTAAAATTTAAATCCTGATAAAATGGAAATTTTGACCGTATTTTTTATCAAAAAACAAATGGCATAAGTATTGTGAAAATTACGTACGCATTATATGTAAAGCATTTTCTAAACATATTTTGATTTATCCTTTAACGATTTAAACTATAAATGACAATTTGTCATTCAACTTATTATGACAGAATTTGAAGATATAAATTTTGATGAAATCTTAGGCGAAGGTTTTGATATTGTAGCTGAAGAGATCAATCTTTCTGATATTAACGAAAACCAGAAAAACTCTGAGCAGATTATTTTCCCCATTCTCCCGGTAAGAAATATGGTAATGTTCCCGAATGTGGTGATTCCTATCACTGCAGGGAGAAAGACGTCAATCCAGCTTCTTGAAGAGGCGCAGCAAAATGGTGACCTGATCGGAATTGTAAGTCAGAAAAACTCGGATATTGAGCAACCTTCAGAAAAAGATTTTTATCAGGTCGGAACTTTGGCGAAGATCATAAAAATCATTAAACTTCCTGAAGGAAATGTAACTGCAATTACAAAAGGTTTTCAAAGATTTAAAATAAAAAAAATTACGGGTAACCAGCCTTATTTTAAAGGTGAAATTACCCGACTGAAAGACTCTAAAGCAAAAAACAAAGAAGAATACGAAGCATTATTGGAAAACATAAAAGATTTAGCTCTAAAAATAATTGAGCTTGATCCTAATATTCCCAATGCAGCAAATTTTGCCATTAAAAACATCAACAATAATGATGATTTGCTGAATTTTATCTGTACGAATGCTAATTTCCCTTATTCAGAAAAGCAAAAACTGCTTGAGGAGAAAAGTCTGATGGAAAGAGCCAATAAGTGCTACGAAATGATGCATGAAGACTTCAGAAAGCTGGAACTAAGAAATCAGATTCACCAGAAAACATCGAAAGATCTTGACAAACAGCAAAGAGAATATTTCCTGAATCAGCAGATCAGAACCATTCAGGATGAGCTTGGTGGCGGTCCGGAAAGCGATGTTGAAGATTTGCTGAAAAAAGCAAAAGATAAAAACTGGAAACCCGAAGTAGAAGAACACTTCCAGAAGGAAATCGCAAGACTGCAGAGACAAAATCCTAACTCACCGGATTATAATGTTCAGAGAAATTATCTGGATTTTTTTACTGACCTTCCGTGGGAAACCTTTACCAAAGACACTTTTGACATTGAGAAAGCTGAAAAAGTTTTAGACAAAGCTCATTTTGGCTTAGAAGATATTAAAAAAAGAATCCTGGAACACATGGCTGTTCTAAAATTAAAAAACAACATGAAATCTCCTATCCTATTGTTGGTAGGTCCTCCGGGAGTGGGTAAAACTTCTCTAGGAAAATCTGTTGCGGATGCTTTGGGAAGAAAATATGTACGCGTTTCTTTGGGCGGACTTCATGACGAAAGTGAAATCCGTGGTCACAGAAAAACCTATATCGGTGCAATGGCAGGAAGAATTCTTCAATCTATTAAAAAATCGGGCACATCAAATCCTGTGATTGTTTTAGACGAAATTGATAAAGTAGGAAAAGGAATGCACGGCGACCCAAGTTCTGCTTTGCTTGAAGTACTTGATCCTGAGCAGAATAATGCTTTCTATGATAATTTCCTTGAAATGGGGTATGATTTGTCTAAAGTGATGTTTTTGGCAACAGCAAACTCTTTATCAACGATTCAGACTCCGCTTTTGGACAGAATGGAAATCATTCAGATTGCGGGTTATACGTTAGAAGAAAAAATTGAGATTGCAAAGAGACATTTAATTAAAAAACAGCAGGACGAAAACGGTTTGACGGCAAAATCTTTCAAACTTGGAAATGCTGAACTTAAACATATTATCGAAGCCCATACTTCTGAAAGCGGAGTGCGGTCTTTAGAAAAAAGAATTGCCGGAATTGCTCGTTGGGTAGCTTTACAAACCGCTTTAGTGAAAGAGTATGATGCTAAAATTTCTGTTGAAAAAGTAGATGAAATACTGGGTGTTCCAAGACCGAAAAGCTTGTCTGAACTGACAGACGTTCCGGGAGTTGTTACAGGATTGGCTTGGACTAGTGTTGGCGGTGATATTTTATTTATCGAAAGCATTACAAGTACCGGAAAAGGAAATCTTACCATGACCGGAAATCTTGGAACAGTAATGAAAGAATCTGCAACGATTGCATTAGAATACATTAAAGCTAAACATGAAGATCTAGGAATTACGGAGGATGATTTGGAAAAGAAAAACATCCACGTTCACGTTCCGGAAGGCGCAACGCCGAAAGACGGACCTTCTGCCGGAATTGCAATGCTGACTTCGATGGTTTCTACATTCAGAAATAAAAAAGTAAGACCCCATTTGGCAATGACAGGCGAAATTACTCTAAGAGGAAAAGTACTTCCTGTAGGTGGAATCAAAGAGAAATTGTTGGCCGCAACAAGAGCAGGAATTAAAGAAGTAATCCTTTGTGAAGCCAACAGAAAAGATGTGGAAGAAATCAAGCAGGATTATCTGAAAAATCTGAAAGTAAATTATGTAAATTGGATGACCGAAGTTCTTGAACTCGCCATTGAAAAATAATTTTTAGCAATAAAATCTAAAAACCTCATCATAACGGTGAGGTTTTTGTTATGTTTGGAAAAACTTTATCATGAATTGTTTTAAACTTCCTTTTCTGTTAAAACTTGCCCTTGCCGTAGTTTCAATCATTGGAATCGGATATCTTATCAAACTTGGACAAAGCATTTTGGCTCCGTTCTTTTTGGCGTTTCTGATGGCAATGCTTTTTTTACCGGTTGCCAATTTTTTTGAAAAAAGATTAAAATTTCCAAGATCGCTGTCTACCATAGTTTCTGTTACCATGATGCTGGTTATTCTGACAGGATTGATCTATTTCTTCGGGTCACAGATTTCGAGTTTCAGCAGAGATTTGCCACACTTAACCAAACAATTCAATATGGTTTTCCATAACCTTCAGACCTGGGTTTCTCATACTTTTAATGTGAAAATTGATGAGCAGCTCGATTATCTTGATCAGGGTTTAGGTAAACTTTTGTCTTCTTCGGGTGTGATTTTGGGATTCACTTTCGGTATTTTTTCTTCAAGTCTGGGGTTTTTGGCTTTCTTTATCTTGTTTTTCATCTTTATTTTAAATTACAGGAGAATTTTAAATAATTTCATTGTTAATGTTTTTAATGAAAAGCACAAAACAAGTGTACAGGAAGTAGTTTCTGAAGTAAGAATTATGACCAAAAGATACATCATTGGTCTTTGTCTTCAGATCTTGATCGTATCGACACTTACTACGATTGTTCTTACAGTTTTAGGCGTAAAATATGCTATTTTGCTTGGTGTTTTGACAGGATTATTAAACGTTATTCCCTATATCGGAATTTGTATTTCGCTTTTGATCTCGTGTTTCATTGCATTTGCAACAGGAACGGTTTCTACCTGCGTGTACGTTGCAATTGGATATGTGATTGTACATGCTATTGACGGTAATATTGTTCTTCCATTCGTAGTGGGCTCAAAAGTGAAAATCAACGCTTTATTTTCTTTTATCGGAATTCTTTTAGGTGAGCATCTTTGGGGGATTTCAGGAATGTTTCTCTGTATCCCGGCGATTGCGATCATCAAAATTATTTTTGAAAGAGTTGAAGGATTAAAACCTTGGGGAAAACTGTTAGGCGAAGATGAAAAACCCAACAAAAAGAAAAAAAGCTACAAAATTTCGAAGAATATTACCTTGAAGGAAATGGATTAAAGAAGTAAAAAATGAAAAGCCCGTTTCACAATTAGTTGAAAACGGACTTTTTATTTCAATTTATCTCCTTTCAGAGAATGGTTTTTTCAACTAAAGATTCTTAGTTGTGAGACATACAATTTTGTATTTATCCTAAAGGACAAAGAGGACTCATTCCGTTGGGACAAGTTTGATCGCACGGAATATAAGACTGACTGTCCGGGCAATAACCCAAAACAGGATCTCCTCCTCCACCAGAACCGCCCAAACAAGGATCTCCCGGTGGAATTATACATGGGCATCCTATTGGTCCTATATCACATTTCCCAGAACCGCCGGCTCCATTAATTCCTTTTAAATCTTCTCGATTTAATTTTTTAAAATTTTTCAACATATTTTAATATTTTAACTTGACTTGTAAACAAATATATAAAATATTAAAATATAAAATAAAATTATTTCTCTAAAAAGAGAAGAAAAAGGAACTTGTTTTTTAATTACAAATGAGAAAATATTTTTTTTAAATTTGATATAAAATTATATCCCATGAAAATCGTAAAATTTATTCTTTGCCTTCTGTTTGGGCTCATGTTTATCAATGCCGGACTAGATAAATTCTTTCATTACAATCCGATGCCACAATTATCTGAAGAACAAATGAAAGTTTACGCAGCTTTCGAAGAAATCGGTTGGCTGATGCCATTAGTTGGAACTGTAGAAATAATTGGTGGATTATTGTTTATTTTCCCTAAAACCAGAGCTTTAGGGGCAATTATTATCTTACCTGTAATGATTGGTATCTTACTGCATAATGTTTACAGAGATCCATCATCAACAGGAATTGCCATTTCAGCAGTTTTAACTTTAATCAATCTTTGGATCATTATTGACAATAAAGAAAAATACAAAGCTTTAATTAGCTAAAAAATATGAATAGTCAATTGTGAATAATTCTCTTTGCTGTCAGTTTTAAATTCACCTGCAGAGCAAAATTCGCAATTGACTATTGATTCTGAATTACACAAATGCGCTAAACCCGGTAATTGATCTTCCGACAATCAGCGAATTGATTTCTTTTGTTCCTTCGTAAGAATAGATTGCTTCGGCGTCGGCTACAAATCTTGCAACATCATATTCGAGCAGAATTCCGTTTCCGCCCATTACTTCTCGCGCTCTTGAAACGATATCTCTGGTTCTCATTGTACAGAAAACTTTGGCTAAAGAAGCATGCTCATCTTTTAAAATATCTTCGTCCTGCATTTCAGAAAGTCTGAAAACCATGGTTTGCATTGCTGTAAGGTTGGATAACATTTCTACCAAATGCCCCTGAATCATCTGAAAAGATGCAATCGGTTTTCCGAATTGCTCTCTTGTTCTGGTGTAATCTAATGCGCTTTCGTAAGCTCCTCTTGCACAACCCGTTGCCATCCACGCAACTCCGGCTCTGGTCATTCTAAGAACTTTTGCGGTATCTTTAAACGAATTGGCATTCTGCAGCCTGTTCTCTTCTGTGACTAAACAATCTTTTAAAGTAATTAATCCGTTCTGAACAATTCTCAATGCCATTTTCCCTTTGATCTTCTCAACAGAATACCCCGGATTATCTTTTTCAACGATAAAACCTTTTACTTCACCGTCATCTAAATCTCTCGCCCAAATAATAATTAAATCTGCAAAAGTGGCATTTCCGATCCATTTTTTTTGCCCGTTCAGAATCCAGCCTTCAGAAGTTTTTTTGCAGGTTACCGTTAAACCTCCTGCTGCTCCGGAACCCACTTCCGGTTCTGTCAACCCGAAAGCACCTATTTTTTCAAACTTCTGCATTTGAGGAAGCCATTTCTGTTTCTGTTCTTCCGAACCACAGATATAGATCGAACCCATCGACAAACCAGATTGTACTCCGAAGAAAGTGGCAATTGAAGCATCTACTCTTGCCATTTCCATTGCAATAACACCTTCCATCAGAAAAGGCATTCCTTTACAGCCATAACCTTCATATGTAACACCGCAAATATCTAACTTTTGGAATTTTGGAATTAATTCATGCGGGAACTCATCTCTGAGCCAATAATGATTCACCAACGGTTTTACTTCTTTTTCCATGAATTCTCTTACTTTAGACTGAACTTCCCTTTGTTCTGCTGTCAACGTGTGATAAATATCGTAGAAATCTCCATCAATAATCGGAAGTTCTTTCTTTTTTTTATTCGGGTCAAGCATTTTCATCATTCCGCTCAATTGTTTGTCATCCAGTTTGGAAAAATTTTCCATGAGTTTCGGAAGATTTACTTTTTGAGAAATTTCGCTTAATTGATCAAAATCTATTGATCTGAATAATTCTATAGCGTTTCTGATTTTAGAAAAAGTTTTAGACATATTGATTTTGGTTTGATTTGTAAAATTTAAGCAAAAATCAATCCGAAATACCACACTAATAAACTACGCTATTTTACAAAATACTGATTTACAATCATTTAATTCAATTATTTTATTTACAAATCTTTTACTTGCCATTTTCAAACAATACAGACATTTCATTCTCAACTTTGAGGTAGGCAAAACATTAAAAATCAACATATGAAAACTACCTACATCAAATTATCATTGGCAACAGTTCTTTTAACAGGAATTTATTCTTGCAAAAAAGGGGAGGCATCCATAAGCGATTATGAAATCTCAGAAAGTGCAGATTCTGCAGCAGTTTCAAAAGAAATTTCTTCTGTCGCTACAATGAACGTGAAAGACAAACAATTCATCAAAACTGCTAACGTCAATATGGAAGTGAAAGACGTTTACGAAGCGACGATTTCCATCGAAAAATCGGTTCAGGATTTGGGAGGTTTTGTCACCAATAGCAATTTGCGCAGCAATGTTGTTTCAGAAGACTCCTACAACACATCAGACAACGAAGCCATGCTTGTGAAAAAATATCAGACAGAAAATACAATGCAGGTTCGTGTTCCTACTCAAAAACTAGGTGAACTTTTGACTATCATTAACAACAAAAAACTTTTTCTGAATTCAAGAATTATTAACGCTGAAGACGTCACTGCAAGTATAAAATATGCAGAACTCGAAGAAAAAAGAATTAAAAAAACCAGTGAAAATATTTCAGAGCTTAAGACAAACAAAGATAAAGTGAATATGAACAATGCTAATATGGCTGAAGAAAACCAGCAAAAGCTTGCCAATCTAGATGTTGCAGACAACTTAAATTACAGCACTGTAGATATTTACATCAAAGAGCCACAGTTCCGTATTGCAGAAATTGCTGTTACCAATACAACAAATATTGACAATAAATATAAGTTCGCCTTCTTTTACAGTGCAAAAAATGCCTTTGTGGAGGGCTTTTATCTGATTCAGAGAATTGTGGTGGGATTAATTATGATTTGGCCGATTCTCTTAATTACAGGTTTTGGATTTTACTTTTACAGAAAAAACCAATCTAAAAGGAAAGCAATTCAAGCTACAAAAAAATAAAACCGGCATCCTAACCTTAAGGTTATCATCATAATTTTAGATTTTACTGCCCTCCGATTTCCTCGGAGGTTTTTTATTAAAAGACTAATTTTGTACAAACAACCAAATTATGGGAACCATTTTCTTCATCGGAATTTTATTGGCATTTGTACTGCTTATGTTTTTTTGGAACCAGACAGGAAGAAAAGATCATCAAAATCCTGAAATAGAAAACAGGGAATCTAAAAATGAAAGTTTTGCAGTTTTAAATGAAACTCAACAGGAATTTTTAAAAGACCATCATAAAAGAATTGAGTTTAAAGGAAATGAAATTCATATTAAAAATCACTTATTATATGCCGGAGTAAGCTTTACGGAAACACAGGAACTCATTCTGGAAGGAAAAGTTCCGGAAATAAAAATTTATGAAAACGGAAAGTATCTGAGAACTTATAAAATTGAACCTAAAAATTCAAATCCAGACCTCAATAATCAGATTTTTGATTGCGAAGTAAGGGTTCATCCCGATTTTTCAGTACAGATAGAAGGCGCCATCTGTAAAAATAAAGATGATGAGAAAAGAGAATATGTGAGATTTCAACCTTTCTACCTTTCTAATAAAAATGAGAAAAACGAAGCTCTTTTTGGATGCGGGATGTTTGCAAGAGGACTTCATTTCAGTGGCTATATTTCATCAGGAGATATAAGACTCATCTGTATTTGTGATGCTTGTGAAAAAAGTTTCTCAGTAAATTTTCTTCATGCAGGATTTTCAGATGCACAATATTTCTATTCAACCAATAGTTTGGAAACGCTTATCGTTCCTTATGGTTACATCGAAGATATGCCGACTCAACTTCAGGAATACATTGAAGAAAGTACTCTTGCTAAAATAGAAAAACAGCTTCCGAAAACGTTTGACGGAGCATTTAAATATTACAATTCTTTCTGCTGTCCGCACTGTCATTCTCCTTTTAATAATTTCGAAAAATTCAAAGCAGACCGTACAAAAGAATATTATGTTCATTTTTATTTAAATAAAGGTCCTGTTTATTACCAAAAATTTTAACAGTAAAGTTCAATGCTGTAATTTCATCAAGGTTTTATTTTTCCGTAAATTTGTACCTTAATTTCAAGATTCAATTAGAAAATATTGATTCCAAACCTTGAATTTTTAAATGTTGAATTTACTATGCTATTAAAAATAAATCCTACCCAAACTAACAGCTGGAAGGCACTTGACGATCATTTTGCAAATAACGACTTAGAACTGAGAAGTCTTTTTCAATATAATACTGACCGTTTTAATCAATTTTCTGTAAAAAGAGAAAACTTCCTTTTCGATTATTCTAAAAACCTGATCACTGCTGAAACGAAACAGCTTTTGTTGAATTTAGCAGAAGAATGTCAGCTGCAGGATGCGATTTCAAAAATGTTTTCAGGTGACAAGATCAACGAAACAGAAGGAAGAGCCGTTCTGCATACAGCTTTGAGGGATTTTTCAGATAAAGAAATTTTGGTGGACGGTGAAAATATCAAGCCTCACATCAAAAGAGTACTTGATCACATGAAAGCTTTTTCTGAAAATGTAATTTCTGGAGAACATAAAGGTTTCAGCGGAAAAGAAATTACAGACGTTGTCAATATCGGAATCGGAGGTTCAGATTTGGGACCTGTAATGGTGGTTTCTGCTTTGAAACATTTTAAAACAAGATTAGATGTTCATTTCGTTTCCAACGTAGACGGAAATCATATTGCAGAAGTTGTAAAAAATTTAAACCCTGAAACCACTTTATTTATCATTGCTTCCAAAACGTTTACAACTCAGGAAACAATGACGAATGCAAACTCAGCAAAAAACTGGTTCTTAAAAGCAGGAAAACAGGATGATGTAGCAAAACACTTTGTGGCTTTATCAACTAATGTTCAGGCAGTTAAAGAATTTGGAATTGCAGAAGAAAACATCTTCGAATTCTGGGATTGGGTTGGAGGAAGATATTCACTTTGGAGTGCAATTGGTTTAAGCATTGTTCTTTCAGTAGGGTATGAAAATTTCGAGCAATTATTGAAAGGAGCATACGATACAGATCAACATTTCCAGACAGCAGATTTTTCTGAGAACGTTCCTGTTTTGATGGGGTTATTAGGAATTTGGTATCGTAATTTTTATGCTGCGACAACATATGCAATTTTACCGTACTCTCAGTATTTAGACCGATTTGCAGCCTATCTTCAACAGGGAGATATGGAAAGTAACGGAAAATGTGTCGACAGAAACGGTGAATTTGTAGAATATGAGACAGGACCAATCATTTGGGGAGAACCTGGAACCAATGGACAACATGCTTTCTATCAATTGATTCACCAGGGAACAGAATTGATTCCTGCAGATTTTATTGCTTATGCAAAAAGTCCTAACAAAGTTTCTGACCATCAGGATAAATTGTTAGCTAACTTTTTCGCTCAGACTGAAGCACTTGCCTTTGGGAAAACAGAAGAAGAAGTTGAAGAGGAATTAAAAGCTTCAGGGAAATCTGACGAGGAAATTGATTTCTTATTAAACTATAAAGTTTTTCATGGGAATACACCTACTAACTCTATTATGTTCAATGAATTAACTCCATTTTCACTAGGACAGTTAATTGCTTTATATGAGCATAAAATTTTCGTTCAGGGAGTAATCTGGAATATCTTCAGTTTTGATCAGTTTGGAGTTGAATTAGGAAAAGTTTTAGCAAATAAAATCTTACCGGAATTGGAAAATGGTGAGACAATAAGTTCTCATGACAGTTCTACGAATGGGTTGATTAATTATTATAAATCAAACAAATAACTTGTTTGAGATTTTCATTAATTTTGATTAAAATTTATAAAGATGACACAGATTATTATTCAACTTAACGATAAAGAGGAGCAAATCTTTGTGGAGACATTTTTAAAAAAAATGAAAATCAGTTTTGAAAAAAATGAAGAGGATTTTGAACTGACAGATGAAATGAAAAGATTAATTGATGAAAGATTAGCAGAAGATGAAAACACTTATGTAGATGCTGAAGAGTCTTTAAAAAAGATTTCTGAAAAATATGGCATATAAAATTGTTTTATCTCCAAAAGCAGAAATAGAAATTGATGATGCTATTCAATATTATAATCAATTTTCTAAATCAGCGGCAAAATCATTTAAGAACAACTTTTGAATTCTTATAAAAAAATTCGACTAAATCCTTTTTTTGAAAAAAAATATAATAATATAAGGTTTTTACCTTTTTCAAAGTATCCCTATATTGTTTTATTTCGGGTTGATGAAGTAGCAAAAAAGGTTTTTGTACTTTCTGTTTTCTGCACTCATCAGAATCCGGAAAAATATCCTTAAAATCTAATAATAAAAAGTAATAAAAGTAAAATGGCAGAAATTCTTGACGGATTAAAAGTTTCCAAAGAAATCAAGGCAGAAATCAAGGTTGAAGTTGATAAGATCATTGCAAGCAAAAGAAGAGCACCACATTTGGTAGCGATTCTTGTTGGGAACAACGGAGCGAGCAAGGCTTATGTAAATGCTAAAGTGAAAGATTGCGAAGAAGTAGGTTTTCAATCTAGCTTAGTTAAATTTCCAAGTACGGTTTCTGAATCTGAATTATTGGAAAAAATCGAAGAACTTAATAAAGATAAATCTGTAGATGGTTTCATCGTTCAGTTGCCTTTACCAGACCAGGTCGATCAGGAAAAAATCATCAATGCAATTGATCCAAGAAAAGACGTTGATGGCTTCCACCCTACAAATTTCGGAAAAATGGCTTTAGAAATGGATACATTTTTACCTGCAACTCCATTCGGAATTTTAACATTATTGGAAAGATATAATATTGAAACCAAAGGTAAAGACTGTGTCATCATCGGTAGAAGTAAAATTGTAGGGAGACCAATGAGTATCCTGATGGGAAGAAAAGATTTCCCTGGAAATTCAACGGTTACATTGACGCACTCTTATACAAAAGACATCGAAGAATATACTAAAAAAGCAGACATCGTTATTACAGCTTTGGGAGATCCTCACTTCTTAAAAGGTGAAATGATCAAAGACGGAGCCGTGATTGTAGATGTAGGAATTACAAGAGTAGATAACGATTCTCCAAAAGGATATTATTTGGCAGGTGATGTAGATTTTGACAGCTGTGCCGCAAAAGCAAGCTGGATCACGCCTGTTCCCGGAGGTGTCGGACCTATGACAAGAGCAATGTTGATGAAAAACACCATCATCGCTTACAAAACTTCGGTCTATAATGACTAATTTAAAATGAATAAAGAAGAAGATATTTTATTAAATGAAGGTAAAATGCTCCCGGTGATGGAGCATTTTTACACAATTCAGGGAGAAGGAGCACATACCGGAAAAGCAGCCTATTTCATCAGATTGGGAGGCTGCGACGTCGGTTGCCATTGGTGTGATGTAAAGGAAAGCTGGAATCCTGATCTTCATCCTTTAATGAATGCAGAAGAAATTGCAGAAACGGCAGCAAAACACTGCAAGATTGTTGTATTAACCGGTGGTGAGCCATTGATGTGGAATTTAAATATCTTGACATCCAAATTAAAAGAATTGGGATGTACCGTTCATATAGAAACTTCGGGAGCTTATCCGATGAGTGGACACTTGGACTGGATCACGCTTTCGCCCAAAAAAACAGGGCTTCCGAAAGAAGAAATTTATGCTAAAGCACACGAACTGAAAATGATTATTTTTAACAATAATGATTTCAAATTTGCAGAAGAACAGGCTGCAAAAGTTTCTGAAAACTGCAGATTGTACCTTCAGAGTGAGTGGAGCAAGCGTGATGAGATGTATCCTAAAATCACAGATTTCATTCTTGCAAACCCTCGTTGGCAGGCATCGGTTCAGACCCATAAATATCTTAATATCCCATAAAAATTCCTTAAATTAGCCTCTGTATCCTACATTTAAATAGATGCAAAGAATCCGGTATTCCAGATATTTAAAAACTATTATCATCATGCTTGACCTTCTGGTGATAGCAGGTATTCTTATATTGTATTTCTTAAACCGGAACCCTGATTTTGTACATGACAGAGATCTGTTGTCTCAAAATTTGTTTTCAGTTCTGCTTATCTTTTTTTTCTGGATATTATTAAGCGGAAGAACAAAAATTTACAATATCGCCAGAAATCTCACTTATCTTGTTTTCGTAGAACGTGTCATTGTTCATTTCCTCTTATTTACTATTGGGATTGTTCTTATCAGAAAAGTCAGTAACAATCAGTTTTTCAGCTCTGAGCTGACCTGGTTTTCATTGTATCTGTTTTCAGCTATTATTTTAACGAAATCTATTGTCTATTTCATTATCAGATATTTTCGATCTTTAGGAATTAACAACCGGAACGTCATGTTTCTGCACGAGAATGATTCTACCGAAACACTGAAAAACATTCTTAAGGAAAGGAAAGATTATGGCTATAAAATTTTCAGCTATGATTCATCCGAGATTAATTCAGATACGCTTATTAATTTCTGGAAATCAAACGGTATTCATACCCTATTCATTCCGACAGAAAATCCTTTTTCAGATCACACCAAAGATGAGATTTTCAGATTGGCAGAAGCTCATAAAATACACATCTCATTAATACCCAATATTTCTCAAAACGATTATTTCTTCTTCGATTTGGGCTACATCGAAACTCAGCCGGTTTTAAATCAGGGAAAATATCCTTTAGATTTCTATTCAAATTTTTTGCTAAAGCGAATATTCGACGTTACTTTTTCGATATTGGTCTTAGTTTTGATTTGCTCTTGGTTGTTCCCTGTCATTGCATTTTTAATTAAAAGAAGTTCAAAAGGTCCTGTTTTTTTTGTTCAGAAGAGATACGGTTTTCACGAAGAAGTTTTTAATTGCATTAAATTCAGAACCATGGTTGTAAATGATGATTCATCCGTAAAAACTACTGAAGAAAATGATACAAGAATTACAAGAATCGGAAAGTTTTTAAGAAAAACAAGCTTAGATGAAATGCCCCAGTTCATTAATGTTTTGAAGGGCGAAATGTCAGTTGTAGGACCAAGACCTCATATGCTTGCAGTAGATAATTATTATAAACCAAAGATAGGAAGATATACATTAAGAAGTTTAGCCAGTCCCGGAATTACAGGTTTAGCTCAGGTAAGTGGCTTTCGCGGAGACTCAGGAAATGTGGAAGTAGAGATGAACAAACGTATTCTTGCAGATGCATTTTATATAAGAAACTGGAGTTTTGTTATGGATATGGTCATCATCTTAAGAACCATCGTTCTGGTGCTGTGTGGTGACAAAAATGCAAAGTAAAATAAATAAAAATAGTCTAATTTAGCAGAATGTTAAAAAAGTTTTTTACAGCCGTGGGTGAATATATGATCCTGATCGGTAAATCTCTTCAAAAGCCACAGAAAATGAGAGTTTTCTGGAAGCTATTTATGAGAGAAATCAATGATTTGGGAGTCAACTCTTTCGGGTTGGTTACTTTCACATCTATATTTGTCGGTGCGGTGGTTGCTATACAGATGTTTAATAATTTTGATGCATCCTCGTTTCCAATTCCTACTTCGTTTGTAGGTTATGCAACCAAAGCAGTTTTGGTACTAGAATTTGCACCCACGATTATCAGTTTGATCCTTGCTGGAAAAGTAGGGTCGTATATTGCATCAACTATCGGAACCATGCGTGTTTCTGAGCAGATTGACGCATTGGATATTATGGGAGTCAACTCTCCTAATTTCCTGATTTTACCTAAAATCATTGCCTGCCTTATTTTTAATCCTATTTTAATAGCAATCAGTATCGTTTTTGGTATTGGTGGTGGTTATATAGCAGGAATGCTGACCGGAAACTGGACAACCGCAGATTACATCACAGGTATCCAAATGTATATGCCAAATCTTTTCATCATTTATGCATTCACCAAAACCATTGTTTTTGCATTTGTCATTGCAACAGTTCCTTCATACTTTGGATATTTCGTAAAAGGCGGTTCACTGGAAGTTGGTAGAGCAAGTACGCAAGCTGTAGTTTGGACGATGGTTTTCATCATTATTTCCGAATTGATTTTAACACAATTAATATTAAGCTGATGATTGAGGTAAAAGATCTTAAAAAGAGTTTTGGTGATGTTGAAGTGCTTAAAGGAATTTCAACCACTTTCGAAAAAGGGAAGACAAACCTTATAATTGGGCAGAGCGGTTCCGGAAAAACTGTTTTCCTGAAAAGTCTGTTAAACGTTTACCAACCCTCATCGGGGGAAATCCTTTTTGACGGAAGAGATATTAATGTAATGAACCGTGAAGAAAAACAGCATTTGCGGTCTGAGATCGGAACTTTATTTCAGGGAAGCGCATTATTTGACTCTTTAACGGTGGAAGAAAATATCATGTTTCCACTCGATATGTTTACAAATCTGACTTTCAGAGAAAAGAAAAGAAGAGTTTTTGAGGTAATCGGACGAGTACATTTAGATAAAGCAAACCGAAAATTCCCGTCAGAAATTTCAGGAGGTATGCAGAAACGTGTTGCTATTGCCAGAGCAATTGTAAACCATCCCAAATATCTTTTCTGTGATGAGCCCAATTCAGGATTAGACCCTTATACGTCTAATGTTATTGACGATTTATTGCTAGAAATCACGAAAGAATATAACACAACGACAATTATCAATACCCACGATATGAACTCTGTGATGACAATTGGCGAAAAAATTGTCTATCTGAGATTGGGAATAAAAGAGTGGGAAGGTAATAAAGACATCCTGATCACAGCAGGCAACAAAAACCTGATTGACTTTGTTTATTCATCAGAATTATTCAAAGAATTGAGAGAATATTTACTTGAAAATAATAAAACTGTAGAAAATACAATCACTAAAATTGACGACAATGAAAAAGGTAATTAGTATCGCATTATTAAGTTTTTCAATCTTTGCCTCGGCACAGATTTCTCTGGCAGCAAAAGCTAATGTTTTAATCCCTACAAGCTCTGCATCCTGGAAAAACCTTAAAACTGCAGCGACCAATGCAGTAGAACAAAAAGGGAAAAACATTACTGGTTTCAATGCCGGGTTGTCTCTGAAAATCGATTTGCCGACTGCATTATATTTAATGCCGGAAATTTATTATACCAATTTCAGCAATGAAGTTACTGTAGCAAATGACATTAACGCAGAAGCGACTACGATAAAAGCAAAAAGCAGCAGAATTGACGTTCCTGTTTTGGTAGGAGTGAATGTTTTGGGGGATCTATTGAGTGCTTATGCAGGTCCTGTAGGAAGTTTTAATCTTGCTAAAGGAGATAATTTCGGTAGTTTTGTACAGAAAGTTGACGCTAAAGAATTTACTGTTGGATATCAGTTAGGTTTCCAGAGTGAAATCAAGAAAGTTATCCTTTCGGCAAAATATGAAGGTGCATTTTCAAAAGACCAGAGAAAATTTATCAACAATGTTGCAGGATCGAGTCAGGAAATCGACTATGATAACAGATCAAGTCTTTTTATGCTTGGTGTAGGATATAAATTCTAACAAAATTTACTTTAATATAAAAAATCCTCAAATTAAATTTGAGGATTTTTATTTTGATATTCCAGCTCGGCTTCGCGTTGTGCGATTAGCGCTGCCTGTTTTTCCAATTCTTCTTTATCTTTCTGAAGCTGTTTAAATTCTTTTCTCTGCTGTTCAGCTTTTATTGCAGAGCCTTTGCTCACATAACCAATCATTCCACCAATGATGAGCCCAATTCCAATTCCCGCCATTACACCCATTACATGGGAAATCGTAATCTTTTCAACAGTAAAATCTGTTGTCAGATAAAATAGCAATGCCGATACTGCTAAAAGTATAAGTCCTGTTATCGAGATACCTTTCATGATATGATAATTTTAGTTTAATAAAGTATAGAAGAAAATGTATTTTAAATTAAACCTTTCCTCCTGCTGCTCTGTAATATTCTAATGCTTTGGGAAGATTTTTCTGAATATCCCCTACTCTTGATCCCGGACTTGGGTGAGTGGATAAAAATTCAGGTTGTCTGGCTCCTGAAGATGAAGCCTCCATTCTGTTCCAGAAAGGAATTGCCTGTCTTGGATCGTAGCCAGCCATTGACATCAGATATAATCCCATCTGATCAGCTTCCAATTCCTGATTTCTACCATATTTCAACAAAACTACCTGTGACCCGATTGGATACACACTTTGAAAGATTGCTGCTGTTTTTTCATTTTTTATCGCCAGACCAGATGCTGTACCCAAACCTTGAGCAATCATTGATTGTGAAATTCTTTCGTTACCGTGACCTGCCAATGCGTGAGAAACCTCGTGTCCCATTACGACAGCTAACCCTGTGTCATCTTTAGTGATTGGAAGGATCCCGGAATAAACCGCAACTTTACCTCCCGGCATACACCAGGCGTTTACCTGACTGTCCTGAAGAAGATTAAATTCCCATTTATAATTTGCAAGATCGGCACCACGTCCTATACTTGCGTAATATTTTTCGGCAGCATTTTTTATTCTGTTACCAACATTCTTCACGCTTTGAGCCTGAGAACCCGTAACTATTTTTGACTCATTTAAAGTCTGCTTATATTGTTGTAAAGCCATTGCTTCGATCTCAGAATTGTTGGCAATCTGTAACGAAGATCTTCCTGTGATAGGATTTGTCGTACAAGCTGCAACAGATAAAACTGTAGCTCCTATTCCTAATAGATGTGTAATTTTCATTGTGTTACTTATTATAACTTCAACCTTACAATTTCTATTCCAAAAATAATCCGGAAAATAGATTTGCATAGATTTTGCTGTTTACCCTTACTAATAAAAGATTATGAAAAAGTTTATCAATATATTAGCCGTTTCTGTTTTAATTGCGTTTTTCCAAAGCTGTACTGCTCAAAACACTGTAGATTCGCAAACCGTCAACACTTTGGTAAGTTCCGAAGAGTTTACCTTTCATGCAGAAAGAGCAAACCCGATGAATTATGATGTGATCAATACACTAAATTCTATTCCGAATAATCCTTCAACAAGAATTCTTCAACTGGACGCAGGAAGTTATTCGATTGAAATAAAAAAAGATAAGATGGAAGTTGTTCTCCCGTATTTTGGAAGAGCATTTAATTCAAGCTATGGAAGATCAGACAACAGTTATAGATTTACGTCAAAAGATTACACAATAACAAAATCTCAAAGTAAAAAAGGAAATTGGATTTTTAAAATTAAACCGAATGATGTAAATAATGTTTCTGATATTAATATAGAAGTGTACAAAAATGGAAAAGCATTCACCTCAATCAGAAGTAACGACAGACAGCCGATTACCTATGATGGATATATTTCTAAAAATGAAGAAATCAAGGTAAAGAAAATTGAGTAATACTAATTCTTTTTAAGAAATTTCTCAACAAACAATTTTGCTTCAGTACTTGGGTTCGAAACCATTGCTGAAGCATTTTTTTTATGCTGAATGTAAGCCTCTTCCACAGAATTGTTTTTTTTCATCATTGATAAAATATATTCCTGAACCCAATATTCAAAGCGTTTTTCTGCCTGTTGTTTTCTTACAAGATCAAAACGTTCTGTTTTCTTTTTTAGAGAAATAAATTCATCAATTTTATTATAAACTTCATCCAAACCTTCATCATAAAGTGCAGAACCGAGTAAAACAGGAACTTTCCAATCTTTCTCTTTAGGCGGAATAAAATCCAGAGCTCTTTTTAATTCAAGCCTTGTATTTTTTGCTTTCTGAAGATTCTCTTTTTCAACTTTATTAATGAAAACTACATCAACCATTTCCATAATTCCTCGTTTAATCCCTTGAAGTTCGTCTCCGCCACCAATTATTTTTAAAAATAAAAAAACATCTGTAATATCAGCAACCAAAACTTCGGACTGCCCTACTCCCACGGTTTCAATTAAAATATAATCATAACCTGCAGCTTCACAAATCAACATAGTCTCAAAAGTAGTATTGGCAACACCTCCTAAAAATCCGGAACTGGGGGAAGGCCGGATAAAAGCATTTTCTTCTTTTGCCAATTCTTCCATTCGGGTTTTGTCGCCCAAAATACTGCCTTTATTGATTGCCGAACTGGGATCAATTGCCAAAACAGCAACCTTTTTACCCTTCGAAATTGCCAGTCTTCCAAAATTTTCTATAAAAGTTGATTTTCCGGCTCCGGGAACCCCCGTAATTCCCACACGGACAGATTTTCCGGTGAAAGGCATGATTTGTTTTAATAAATCTTCCGCCTGTAATCTGTGTTCAGGTTTCTTGCTTTCAACCAAAGTAATAGCTTTTGCAATCAGACGTTTATCGCCTGACTGTATTCCTTCTGTTAACTCTTCTGTTGAAAATTTCACCTGATTATTTCTGTTGTTCTACAAAAAATACAACCTTTCGGTTCTTTGATTCAAAAATATAAAAATAACCTGCAAAATCCGTGAAAACAGCTCATTAATTTTAATGCTTCTAAATTAAATACTTTTGTATGATGCCTCTCGGGAATTGTCTATTTTTGTTATCATTCAAATAAAAACCATATGAAAAAACTAATTGCTGCTGCATCATTCACTGCAATTTTATTAGCTTCCTGCACACCAAAAGCTTCAACACCGGTTACTCCGGCAGGTCCTGCAGTCTCTACTGCTGAGCAATTGGCTCAGGGAAAAACAATTTTTGAAAATTCATGCAAAAGATGTCATGGCTTGCCAGATCCAACCGCTTATTCTTCTGTACAATGGGTAGGAATCATGAATTCTATGGCTCCCAAAGCAAAACTTACGGATGAGCAACATCAATGGGTTTATGATTATGTAGTTTCTGTGAAAAAGTAATTGAATCATTCACCAAAAATAATAATATGAAAAAGTTAGTTTTAAGTTTTGTCCTCATTTCGGCTTTTTTAGCTTCTTGCGGACCGAAAAGTACCGCCGTAACCGGGCCAAAATATACCTCATCTGAACAACTGGCTCAAGGGAAAACTATTTTTGAAAACTCGTGCAACAAATGTCATGGCTTACCAAGCCCGACAAAGCATGACGATCAGGGGTGGATAAAAACCTTAAGCAGAATGGCTCCCAGAGCTAAGTTAAATGACGACCAACATCAAATGGTTTACGACTATCTTATTTCTGTAAATAAAAAATAGCTTTCACCTGAAAGTCTATTTTTGTTTTAATGCTATTCCCAAGCCTGGTTTTTGGGAGAGAATTATTTTGCCGTTTTCTACAAAGTTTCCGGTAGCATAATCATTGGAAATAAGATTGGCTCCATCTAAATCTGCATAATCAACAAGTCCTGCTAAAACACAACCTGCAGAAATTCCAACACTTGATTCTGTCATACACCCTATCATGATTTTATAATTTAATTCTCTGGCTTTTTTGATCATTTCTAAAGCGGGAGTCAATCCGCCACATTTCATTAATTTGATATTGATGCTTTTGTAATAAGGAACTAATTTGTCTACTGAATCCAAATTTTGACAATCTTCGTCTGCCATCCAATTGGCGAAACTTTCTTTTTTAAGAATTTTATACTGATCAATCGGTCTTGGCTGTTCTAAATATGAAAACTTGCGAACCTCAACATTTTCCTGAAGCCAAAGACAATCTTCACCGGTAAAACTTGCATTTGAATCCAATGCAATATTTTGATTTAATTGCAACAATTTTCCGACACTGTTTTTATCTAAACCTTTACATTTCACTTTGAATTTGTTCCAACTGCTTTTTTCAATTTTTTGAATCTGTTTGTCAATTTCTCCCACAGAAATGGTGATTGAACTTTCAACTAAATTTTCAGAAGGAATCTGATTTAATTCAATGAAACTTCTGTTTTCCAGTTTCCCGAAAAGATCCCAATAAGCACAATCCAAGGCAGAAAGTAAAAACGGATGAAGATTTAAACTTAATAAAAATTTGAAAAAATCTTTTGGATGAATGATTTCCTGAGCTTCAATTTTAGGTTGAATTTCTTTTAATTTTACAACAAAACCCTGAAGATCAATTTGATAATAATCGATCGCAACGCATTCGCCATAACCTTTTCCGTTTTGATGAGACAATTTTATGAGTAATGCTTCCCGTTTATCATAATTTCCGTAAGCAATTGAAAATGTTTCTTTTAAGTGAAGCTGTTTAAGTTCAAACCGTAATTCCATTATTAAATTTACAAAAAAAGGAGACTTATTTCGTCTCCTCCTTCTTTTTAATTTGTTTTTGTTTTGGCTTTTTGGGCATTTTAGATCTTACAAATTTCTTGCGTTCTTTTACAATATTCAAACGGTATTCGGTAAAACAATATTTTTTAGCTTCATCCAAAAATTTCAAAGCATTTATTAAACTTCCTCTTTTCTCGGAAAGCAAAGATCTGTAAAGCCATATAATTGACTTATCAATACCTTTTACTTTCAATGAATACCGAATCAGTTTTTCTGCCTCATGCAAATCTTCGTTGTCCAAAAGACATTTGATGTAATATTGTGGAACATTTAAATTCGTTACATCACACTGCATCGCCTCCTCAAAATAGAGCTTTGCTTTTTCGTAGTCGGTCAACATTTCGCTGTAGATTCTTCCCATCAGACAAAGGCTGTCTGCATCTTCCGGATCGTAGGACAGCGCATAATTCAATGCTTCCAGGCAATCCGGTAAGCTGTAAGGATAATTATCTAAAGCCTCGAAGTAGTATTTACTTTTAGTTAAGGTCATTTTTGTAGTTTTTTAATTCGTTTTTCAGGACGTTTCTTTGTTTTTTAAACGATTTTTCCTGATAATTCTTTTTAAAATCTGTTCCGGAAAAAGTACGGATCGGACTTCCTCTTTGCACCTGCAAATGATTGTTCCAGGTTTCCTGCATTCTTTTTTGAAGCTGAATAATATTCTGTTCCATCACTTTTTCTTTTAATCTTATGATAGATAATTTTTTATTCTCCAATTGGGAACGCGAATCCTGTACGAAAACACTTTGTCCTGTTGGTAAATGAGTCGCACGAACGGCAGTGTTCACTTTATTTACATTTTGTCCGCCACTTCCCTGACTTCTCGTAGTCTGAAACTGAATATCTTTTTCATTAAAATTGATTTTCTCCAAACCTTCTAATTCAAAAATTCCGATGAACCAATTGCTTCTTTTGTGCAGTTTCCGGAATGTACTTTTCCCTGTCCAACAAATACTTCCCAACCATGTTTTTAAAAATTCATTTAAATTTTTTGATTTTAAAAGGATGGTTACGGATTTCAATGTCAGATTTTCATCCCCGCTTTCCCGGTGGATAATTTCATATTCTATTTTTTCCTGTTTTATCTCCTCAAGAAAAACCTTCAGAATTTTGGCAACAACCCATTGACATTCTAAAGGTCCTCTTCCTGAAGTAATTTGTATTATTCTGTCCATTTTATTTTGGCATTTCACTTAATCGGGGATGACGGACAGGATCAATTCCCTTTTCCAATAAATCTTTTGCAGCCATCACTGCCCAACATTTATCACTGGAATGTATATTTCTGTAAAATGAAAGTAAAACTTCGGGTTTTACGATGGTAAATCCATTGGCTTCAATAGTCTCCAGATTATTTCTTTCAAAGAAATCTATTGTAATTCTATGAAATTTCCCGTTTTCCAACTCGACTGTTTTTTCATACCTGCGAAAGCTTTCTTCGCTCGGCAGATGGTCATATCGGGTCCAGACTTTTTGAAAACCCTCCTGCTGAAGAGCCATAACTACTTCAGCAACATTTTCTTTCTTTACAAAAACATCAATATCCTTATGGTCGTGGGCATGTTTGTATTCTGTATGTCCTGCTTCAGACATAAAATGCCACGCCCAACCTCCTGATATAATGATTTTATTTTTTAATTTTTCTAAAATTTCAAGCCCATGCAGGATTCTAAATTCCGGCCAGACTTCTCCGTATCTTTTTATATTATGTGGTGCTCCCATTTTTTTGTTTTTTTATTTATATACAAACCTAACAGGTTTTCGAAACCTGTTAGGTTTAGATTTTATTGACAGAAAGTTATCCTAGCCCTGATTGCAGCAATTGTTTGAACTTGTTTTCTGGATTTCGGCGGCGGCTTTGCCGCCGCCGAAATCCAGAAAACAACGAGTGCGGAAAGCGCGATCAAGCTCCTAATATTCTGATTAATAGTTGTCGGTTCTGGTTATCAGCCAAACCTATCAACTGACAACCAGAAACTGACAACAAATTATTTATCCATCCTCACAATTCTGGGTTGAAAGGTTCCGAGAATGTCTACCAATTCGCTTTGCGCATTCATCACTTCATTGATGTCTTTGTACGCCATTGGTGCTTCTTCAGTATTTCCGCCCATCAAAACCACATTCTTTAGTTTTAATTCTTTTTTGATGTCGTTCTGAGTGAATAGATTTCTGCATTCTCCTCTCGAAAAAGCCCGTCCTGCACCGTGTGAAGCTGAATTCAGAGAATCCGGATTTCCTTTTCCGCGAACGATAAAACCTTTTGCTGTCATCGATCCGGGAATCATTCCCAATTCATTTTCATTGGCCGGAGTTGCTCCTTTTCTGTGAACAATCACTTCTTTTCCGTTATGGATCTCTTTCCAGGCAAAATTGTGATGGTTTTCAATTCTTGCTTTTACTCTGCCGCCAACAGCTTTCACTAATCTTCTGTGAATATCGTTATGACAGGCTGAAGCGTAATCTCCCGCGAGATTCATTGCCGTCCAATATTCCAATCCGAGGTGCGTGTTCAAATCCAGCCAGGCAAAGTTTTGCGCTTCTTTTGGCAACGGACATTGTTCTGTCGCAACTCTTGAATAATATTGAGCGATCTCTGCTCCCAATCCGCGCGAACCGCTATGCGAAAGGATCCCGAGGTATTTTCCTTTTGGAAGTCCGATCTGTTTGTCTTCTTCCGTAATTTCAACTTCCCCGAATTCCACAAAGTGATTTCCACCGCCGGAACTTCCCATTTGTTTGATGGCTTTTCCTTTTAATCTTCTCAAAATCGGTATCATATCGAAAGTATCTCTGTCGAAAATTTCGTGATCAACGTGAGATTTATGCGTTTCATACATCCCGAATTTAGTGTGTTCGGCAAGAGCTTTTTCATATTTATCTCTTGCTCCGTCCAGATATGAAATAGGGGTATCCAAAATACTGAGACTCATTCTGCAGCCAATATCCATCCCGACTCCATAAGGAATCACAGCATTTTCTACAGCGAGAACTCCACCAATCGGAAGTCCGTAACCGCTGTGTGCATCGGGCATTAAAGCTCCTTGTGTTGCAATTGGAAGTTTCAATGCGGTGTACAATTGGTTTTTTGCTTCATCCGAAATATTATTTCCGAAGATTTGAAAAGAAGCTCGGTTGGTATTCAACATTCTCTTCTCTGTTTTCTTAGATGAAAGCAAAGCTTCTGCAATTTGCCCGAAGGTTAAATCTTTTTCGTAATTCTCTGGATTGACTAGAATTTCCTTTAAAAGAGATTTTACATGATGAACGTTTTTAGTTGCAAAATTTCTTTTCATGACTTCCAAAGCGATATTTACACTCTGATTGTTTGGATAGCCCAGTTTTAATATATCTTTTCCTTTAAGTTTTAAATTTCCCATTGTTCTTTTATAAAATGTTAGATATTAGATGCTAGAAGTTAGACTTTGAGCATCTGATATTTTTTTCAACTAATATTTTAGTTGATTAATTTTTCAAACCTCATGGCTTTGAAATCTATGAGGTTTATTGGCAGAGCGTTATCATTAGCCCCGATTGCAGCGACATCCTTTTTTGCATGGGCTTGAAAAAAGCGTAGGAAAAAAAGATATAGCGGAAAGCGGGATTGAGCTCCTAAAAAAATGGATTTCGGGAAAACTTGGTTGAGTTTTGAAATATTGCGCAATAAAAAACCCGAAATCTTTATGACTTCGGGTTTTGATATTTCATTATACTGTTATTCTAAGAGTGTACCAAACCACGAAGCCTTACCACCATAAGTGGCAAACCGAAAGGAGAATTATGATCTAATCTGAACATTGCTTCGTTGTTTTTTTAATTGGTTAAACTTGATTTTCAGTTGCAAAGATAGAATAATTTTGATACTGGCAAATATTTTTTTGAAAAAAACAATAAAAAAACCTGAACAAATTTCTTTATTCAGGTTTCATATTGTAAAATTTAGTTTAATCTTTTGAACCAAGATCATCCATCGTATCACTCATTCCGCGGGTACTTTGATTAGAAGTTCTTTCAGAATCCAGAAAATAAAGATTGTGTCTTGCTTTGGCTATAATACCATTATAAACGTCTTCCGGAAGACCTGCTGTATCAGACTTTTCTTCACTGAATGAAGGTTTGTTATATATTTTTAACGCACCATACTGATCCAATATTTTTTTTGCATCCTGTGCTTCTGTAATGGTAGAAGTATAAACAACTACATTGGTTTTACCTGCACTTTCTCTGCTGTAAGCATCCAGCAATTCATTTTCATTTACGAAAACATGATTCCAGAAACTTTTTGTTTTTTCATCATCCTGATAATCATCAGTCGTTGATTCGTCTTCAATTCTAGATTTTGAAACAATGATATCTGCTTCATTAAACCCCTGATTTTTTAATCCTGATGTGATTTCCTCTGTATTGACATTTGCGGGAAATACTGAAACTACTGTATAAGCCATAATATTTTATTTTTTGTTATGCTTTACAGTACAAATGTTGTGCAAAAAAAATCTGATTACGACTTATTAACTATTTTTTAAAAAACCATTAAGAATATCTACCGCACATTTTGGAAGATTCGTTCCAGGACCAAAAATAAAATCGGCTCCGTTTGCATATAGAAATTCATAATCCTGTTGAGGAATAACTCCCCCGACAACAATGGTAATATCGTCTGCTCCGAGTTTTTTTAATTCTTCAACAACCTGCGGAACCAGAGTCTTGTGTCCTGCTGCCAAAGATGAAACTCCCAAAATATGAATATCATTTTCCACCGCCTGTTTTGCCACCTCTTCCGGGGTTTGAAACAATGGTGCGACATCGACGTCAAAACCCATATCTGCGAAAGCCGTTGCAACCACTTTTGCACCTCTGTCGTGACCATCCTGTCCCATTTTTGCGACCATAATTCTCGGACGGCGTCCTTCTTCTTCTTCAAACTTTTGAGTCAGCTGAAGAGCCTGACCAAAATATTCATTTTTACCTGCATTCATAGCGTAAACTCCCTGTATTGTTCTGATGTTGGCTTTGTAACGTCCGAAAGTTTCTTCCATTGCATCACTCATTTCACCCAAAGTCACTCTTCTACGTGCAGCTTCGATACATAATGCCAAAAGATTTCCGTTTCCTGTTTTTGCGGATTCCCGGATTTCATTTAAAATTTCTTTAACAGCTTCAGAATTTCTGTTTAATTTAATTGACTCTAATCTTTCGATCTGTTTTCTGCGAACCTCCGTATTGTCTATGTCTAAAATATCAATTGGAGCTTGATTTAGGCTTGATTTAAATGAATTTACACCAATAATAAACTCTTCGCCACTATCTATTTTCGCTTGTTTTTTTGCAGCAGCTTCTTCGATTCTCATTTTCGGAATTCCGGCTTCGATTGCTTTTGTCATTCCGCCTTCTTTTTCAACTTCATCGATGAATTTCATTGCTTCTTCGATCATCTGCTGAGTCATACTTTCGACTAAATTGCTTCCGCCCATCGGATCTACAACATCACAGATTCCGCTTTCCTGTTGAAGAATGATCTGCGTGTTTCTTGCAATTTTCGCCGAATAATCTGTAGGAAGCGCAATTGCTTCATCCAATGCATTTGTATGAAGAGACTGAGTTCCTCCCAAAGCTGAAGACAAAGCTTCAATGGCGGTTCTTGTAATATTATTAAAAGGCTCCTGTTCTGTCAAAGACCATCCTGAAGTCTGAGAATGTGTTCTTAGTGCTAAAGACTTCAGATTTTGCGGATTAAACTGCTTTAAAAGTGTAGCCCAAATATATCTTGCTGCACGCATTTTAGCAATTTCCATAAAGTGATTCATTCCGATTGCCCAGAAAAATGATAATCTCGGAGCAAAATCATCAACATTCATTCCTGCTTTTATACCTGTTCTTACATATTCTAAACCGTCTGCTAAGGTGTAAGCCATTTCCAGAACCGGAGTTGCTCCTGCTTCCTGCATGTGATACCCTGAAATGGAAATTGAATTGAATTTAGGAATATTTTTAGATGTATATTCAAAAATATCTGCAATGATTTTCATGGAAGGTGTTGGCGGATAAATGTAGGTGTTACGCACCATAAATTCCTTTAAAATATCATTCTGAATTGTTCCTGAAAGCTTATCCTGAGAAACTCCCTGCTCTTCAGCAGCAACAATATAGAAAGATAAAATTGGCAAAACCGCACCATTCATCGTCATCGAAACCGAAATTTCATCTAAAGGAATTTCATTGAACAAAATTTTCATATCCTCCACAGAATCAATGGCAACTCCGGCTTTTCCCACATCTCCCACTACTCTTGCGTGATCAGAATCGTAGCCTCTGTGCGTTGCCAGATCGAATGCTACGGAAAGTCCTTTTTGTCCGGCAGCCAAGTTTCTTCTGTAAAAAGCATTGGATTCTTCTGCCGTTGAAAAACCGGCATACTGACGAACTGTCCAAGGTTTTTGTACATACATTGTGGAATAAGGACCTCTTAAAAAAGGTGCAATTCCCGGAGAAGAATTACTAATGGTTTTATCTTTAACATCTTCTGCGGAATATTTTGATTTCAGTTCAAGCCCATCTTTTTCAAATTGATAAACTTCCTGATGCTTTTCGGATATTGTAAATTGGGGATTTTTATTCTGAATTTCCCTTCTCATGATTTCTGATTTAAGATTTTAAAAATAAGCATTTTCGGATTAACAAATCCTGCTTAATTTTTTACATAAAAAAAGGCGAAGTTGCACTGCTGCAAAATCGCCCTTTTTTATTCTATATTTTTAATTATTTCTCCAACTTTTTGATTCCCATTTCGAATAAAGCAAAAGAAATTAAGTCTGCATTTTCACTGATCACCTGATCAGTTGCTCTTCCAGCGCCGTGACCTGCATTTTTCTCAATTCTCAGTAAAATCGGGTTTGCACATTTCTGCTTTTCCTGTAATTCTGCCCCGAATTTGAATGAGTGCGCCGGAACTACTCTGTCATCATGATCACTTGTAATAATCATCGTTGACGGATAACAGGTTCCTGATTTTACATTATGAACCGGTGAATAAGATTTAAGATAATCAAACATTTCTTTGTTGTCTTCTGCAGTCCCGTAATCATATGACCAACCCGCTCCTGCTGTAAACTTGTTGTACCTCAACATATCTAAAACACCAACTCCTGGAAAGGCAACTTTCGCCAAATCCGGACGCATCGTCATTGTTGCTCCAACTAAAAGTCCGCCATTTGATCGGCCTGAAAGTGCCATATATTCTTTTGATGTATAACCTTTGCTTTGAAGATATTCTCCGGCTGCAATGAAGTCATCAAAGACATTTTTCTTCTGCATTTTTGTTCCTGCATCATGCCATTTTTTACCGTATTCTCCTCCGCCACGGATGTTTGGAACGGCATAGATCCCGCCATTTTCCATCCAGATTGCATTGACTACCGAGAAAGATGGCTGTAAGCTGATGTTGAAACCTCCATAAGAATAAAGAATTGTCGGGTTTTTTCCGTCTAATTTTGTTCCTTTTTTGTAGTTGATCATCATCGGAACTTTTGTACCGTCTTTTGAGGTATAGAAAACCTGTTCAGAAACATAATCTTCAGGATTAAATTTTACTTTTGGCTTCTGGTAAACTTCAGATTTTCCGGTATCTGCATTAAATTTATAAGTAGTTCCCGGAGTAATATAATTGCTGAAAGAGTAATACATTTCTTTCTCTTTTTCCTTACCGCCGAAGCCTCCCACATTTCCTTTTCCCGGAAGAGAAATTTCTCTGATCAATTTTCCTGTCTTATCAAATTGTTTTACCTGATCAATCGCATCTACCATATACGTTGCGAAAAAATAACCACCACCTGAAGAAATCCCTAATACATTTTCTGTTTCAGGAATAACGTCTTTCCAAGTTTCCGGAGATGGATTTTGGATAGTTGTTTTTACCAAACGCATGTTGGGAGCATCTTTATCTGTAAAAATGAAAAGATTATCGCCTTCCGTATCTACTATGTTGACATTGATATCAAAACCTTTATTGATCTGAACGAAGTCACCACCGTTTTTTAAATCTTTAATATAAATTTCATTTCCGTTGGTTGCATTGGCTGCAGAAATGATTAAATATCTCTGATCTTCAGAAACTCCCGCTCCCAAATATCTTCTCGGAGTTTTTTCGCCGCCGAAAATCAATTGATCTGCAGACTGCTTTGTTCCTAATTTGTGATAGAAAACTTTGTGCTTATCGGTCATCCCAGACAAAACTGTTCCTTCTTTTGGCTTGTCGTAGCTTGAATAATAGAAACCTTCATCGCCCAACCAAGAAATTCCGCTGAATTTTACGTCAACAATGGTTTCGTCGATTTGCTTCCTGGTGATTGCATCTATAATGATGATTTTATTCCAGTCGCTTCCACCTTCTGAGATTGCATATGCTGCTAAATTTCCTTTTTTGTTGAAAGATAAACTTGAAAGAGAAGTCGTTCCTTTTTCTGAAAATTTATTCGGATCTAAAAATACTTCTGTCGCTTTTGTTTTATTATCGGTTCTGTATAAAACTGACTGCGCCTGAAGTCCGTTATTCTTATAATAATAGGTGTAATCTCCTTCTTTGAAAGGTGCGCCAATTTTTTCATAGTTCCAGATGTCTGTCAGTTGGTTTTTAATCTGCTCTCTGAAAGGAATTTTTGAAAGATAATTCTGACTGTAAGCAACTTCTTCATCCACCCATTTTTTGGTCGGCTCAGAATCGTTTTCCAAATCTCTGTATGGGTCTGCAACGGCAGTTCCGAAGTAGGTATCAGTCTGATTTCCTTTTATTGCTTTAGGATAATTCATTTTCTGAGAATAAATAGTAGCTGAAAATAAGACTCCAGCCGTTAATAAAATTGGTTTGAAATTCATTGTGATGGATTTTCTCAAATTTAAGGAAAGTTGGGGGAATACAAAAACCAGATGAATGACTGCAATTCGACAATATCAATATCTTTTTTAGACAGGAACATTTTAAACTAAAAATTATATTGTTTCAAATAAATGTTTAGAGCAAATGACAATTATTTTCCCTTACATAAGTTGCCTGCAACAAAATGATTTATCCTTAATAATAACGTAACAAAAAAACATCTGATTCCTCAGAGTCTTTTAATATTTCAATTACAGGTTGTGAAGATTCTCTTTTTTATATTCTTTCATTCTCTCTGTGAGTAATCTGTGTAGATCTTTAGTATTGGTCTTTAAAGAATTCGCAGAAATACATATCGGTGAACCATACCATTTATAATTTATTTCCATACTTTTTCTCTTCAGCTTATTTGTTACTTTATTTAAATAATCTTGCGGATTTTTTAAAATAAACATCAGGAATTTCTGGTTATTTACTGTGAAAATCTCTATTTTTTGAATGTCTGACCACAAAACCAATCCCACAGACAATCCGCTTGAATTATCTATAAATCCTTTTTGATTAATGATTATACCCGGTTTTTTATCTAATCGTTTTCTGAAAGTAAATACTGCACAACATCCAAAAAACAAAACTGAAATTGCTCCTATGAAAAATAAAAATACAGGATTTAAAAAAGCGGCTCGTCTATTTGATTGATTGATTTCCGGAGGATTTATCATAAACCCAAGTCCTAAAGCAACGAATGCTAATGCTCCGAAAAACAACAGCGTTATTTTAACTTTACTTAACGGTATTTCTATCTGTTCATTTACTTTATTCATTTTTATGGATTCAATTTATTCAAAAGTACAGAAAAGTATTTGAGCAAAAAAGCTTCCGATTTCTCAGAAGCTCTTAGATATTTTAAAAAGAAAATCTTAATAATTCTCTTCTTCCCCTTTCATTTTCTCGGCATTTTCTGCCATGATTACGGCATCGATCATTTCAGAAATATCCCCATTCATGTATGCATCAAGATTGTACATTGATTTATTGATTCTATGGTCAGTAACTCTTCCTTGTGGATAGTTATAGGTTTTGATTTTTGCAGAACGGTCACCGGTGGAAACCATCGATTTACGTTGTGCAGCAATATCTCCGACAGATTTCTGAACTTCAATATCGTATAATTTGGTACGGAGCATTTCCATTGCCAGTTCACGGTTTGCCAATTGAGAACGAGCCTGCTGACAAACCACCACCATTCCTGAAGGTTTGTGCGTCAACTGTACTTTGGTTTCTACCTTGTTTACGTTTTGTCCACCCGCTCCACCAGAACGAGAAGTCTGCATTTCAATATCAGCTGGATTCAGTTCAAAATCAATTTCTTCTGCTTCCGGCAAAACGGCAACAGTAATTGCTGAAGTGTGTACTCTACCTTGCGATTCTGTTTCAGGAACACGCTGCACACGGTGAACTCCGGATTCGAATTTCATGATTCCGTAAACGCCTTCACCTTCTACTTTTAGGATAAGTTCTTTATAGCCTTTCGCAGCTTCGTTAGAATCTGTGATTTCATGCTTCCACCCTTTAGTTTTAAAAAACATAGAATATGCTCTGTAGACATCTTCAACAAAAATTGCAGCTTCATCCCCTCCGGTTCCGGCCCGAAGTTCTACAATTACGTTTTTATCATCGGCAGGATCTTTAGGAATCAAGAGTACTTTCAACTCTTCTTCTAAGCCCGGAAGCTTTGCCTGCGCTTCTACTTTCTCTTCTTTAGCCATATCGACCAGATCTCTGTCTGAACCATCTGCAATGATTTCCTCAGATTCTGCAATATTATCCAAAGCTCCTTTATATTGATTGTAAACGTGTACAATTTTTCCTAAATCGCTGTATTCTTTATTCAATGAAGAATATTTTTTCTGATCCGAAATTACGTCTGGCTGTATAATAAGATCTGCAACCTCATTATATCGTTGTTTTATCGCTTCTAATTTTGGAATTAATGACTTAGACATATTAAAAATTTAGTATGCAAAGATACGGATTTGATGATTAATAAAAAAAGCTCATTTTCATGAGCTTTTGTAAATATTGATACGGATTATGAATACAATTTAAATTTTACTTAACAATCATTTTCTGAATAGCAATTCCGTTATCTGTTTTCAGATGAACAAGATAAGTTCCTGCAGGATAATTTGTTCTTAATTCATAAGTTCCGTCTTCATTTTTCAATTTGAATGAATCCATTTTCTTTCCGCTCATGTCATAGATCGCAATTTCTCCGTTTTTTGCTTTGTGATAAATCAATGTAGCCAAGCCGTTTTTCACAGGATTATCTGCAATCTGAAGCGATAATCTTTTATCTAAATTTTCTTCAGCTGTCGATAAAGTAGTAAATGGATTTCCATAGATTCTGAATTCTCCCGGCTGCAGTGTGATCGGAGTTGTTGTTGAAGCTACATTGAAAGCTGTACCATCCATTAAATTCTGCCACTGTCCTGTAAAAGGAAAATATGGAACCACATTTTTTACCGAAGTATCATAATTTGCTAATACAACTACATTTTTCACTCCTGTTGTCAGTAAAGGATCATTGATATAAATTCTTGTGATCAACCCATTCGGGTCATTCGTCAGATTATTTGATTCTACTGTGTAGGTTTTTGATTTGAATACAGGATGAGTATTTCTAATATTGATGATTTGCGCCCAAGTATTATAGATTGCCTTTCTGCTGGTATTGGTATCATAGCCCAAAGTGAAAGCAACGGGTTTTTCGTCTGTACGACAATTATTGTTGATGCTTCCATCCGGACATCTGTTGATGCTGAATTCATATCCCAACTCTCCAAACTGCCAAATCATTTTCGGACCGGGAATCGTGAAGAACGTCGCCCCGAAAGTTTTCATTCTTTCTAACGATGTATTCAGGTTGGTAACGTTATAAGTTCCGTTTACAGCTCCGTACGCAAGATTTTTAAACATTAGTCTTTCTTCATCGTGGCTTTCACCATAGCCAACTCCGTGCATATTTGTAAAGCCGTGAAGTTCATGATCCATTCTGTCATAGTTGCTGTTTTCTTTGTAACCCATCGTATTCTGATTGTAAGACCCGTTTTGGTTATTCCACATCAGTACACCTTTTCCTTCTGCCACTCTGTAGTTTGCCCATTGCTGCTCTTCTGCATCTGTTCCTAAATGCTCAAAAATCATGTATGAATTGGGATCAAGAGCCCATTGTTTATCTGCATATCCTTTCAGAATATCTACCCGATCCTGCTGATAAGCATTGGTACAGGCTTCGTCAGTTGCTGTACAGTTTTGGGTAAATCCTTTCGTCAAATCCCAACGGAAACCGTCAATTTTGTATTCGGTTAACCATTGCTGCAGAGTTCTTTCAACATAATATTTTGTTGCTAAACTTGTATGGTTAAAATCATTGAAAACATTATAAGAATGTTTCGGCACTGTATTGAAATAAGGATTGTTTGCCGCAATATCACCATAACCATCACCATCCGGATCAACGTTCCAAAGTCTTACCAAAGGTGATCTACCCGTTGCATGGTTAAAAGCAACATCTAAAATCACAGCAATTCCGTTTTGATGACACAGATCTACAAACTCTTTGAATTTCTGTGGTGTTCCGTAAGCTTTATCTAAAGCGTAATGGAAAGAAGTATTGTAACCCCAAGAATTGTTTCCTTCAAATTCCATGATCGGCATCAATTCGATGGCATTGATTTTTAAATCTTTAAGATAATTGATTTTATTAATTAACGATTGCCAGTTTTTTTCCTGTGTGAAATCTCTTAATAATAATTCATAGACAATTAAATTATCTTTACTTGGTCTTGCGAAGTTGGTAACCTGCCAATTGTAAGGAGTTTCTCCGGTTTTAAACATAGAAACTTCAAAACCTTGTCCGGTAGGAAAAGCTGGTAATCCCGGATAAGTAGTTGCAGTAATATACTGATCATCATAAGAAGACAAAATCTGCGGTGAATACGGGTCTGCAACTTTTCTCAGATCATTGGTCCTGTACTGGAAAGTATATAATTGCTGAGGAGTTAAGCCACTAAGCTCAATCCAGTATAAATCCGGGTTTGTGGTGTCTCTCTTCATTAAATAAGTATCGTTCACCGTCCAGTTGTTAAAGCTTCCGATCACATGAACGAAGCTTTTGAAAGGTGCATACAAAGCCAGACCGACTTTTGTATTGTCTGTGGGATGATAATTGATTCCCTGTCTGACCCAACCCGGAATAGCCTGTGAAACTACATTTCTCGGCACCTGTAATGTGAACGTGGCATTTTTAACCGTAGAATTTGCCGTTGCAATCAACTCCATATTTGCATCTGCAGCAACCGTATAACTATAACTGTAAGAAGTTGAAGGCGTTGAAGTTGAATTGACAACCGTTCCGTTTGCTTTTAACTGAAAAGTTGCATTAATGCTTGTTGTTGCCGTTATATTAATCGCATTACCCGTCGGAACTGAAGTCAAACTATTGGCAGCAGGATTTGTCAGATTTAAATTTAATGTTCCTACATTTACAAAAATATCAGGTGAAGTCTGATGATTTCCTGTTTTAGTTTTTAGTAAAAAACCGAATCTTCCGATTCCTGTACGTCCGTAAAATGTTGTTGGAGTAAACGTTAAAGAATAAGTATCGGTTCCCGCATTGTAAGACAGCTTATTTAATTCATTGGAACTCGTCCAACTTCCATTGGTCGGACAATCCTGACTGTTTGCGTAGTTCTGATCTAAAGACCAAGTCCAAATGTAAATGGCATTATTGGCAACTCCCCAAGCAGTTTCATCAATCTGATTTCCGGGAACTGATAACGTAATCTGATCGGTTTCATTAAAAGGATTTGGCGTAATCGTATAAGTTATCTGTCCAAATACAATACCTGTAATCAGCAGATAAAATAAGAAATACAGTTTTTTCATTTTAGTTTAATTTTAATAAAAGTAGAATAAAATCCTTAATTAATGAGCGATTTTTTCAACTTTATTATTCAGCAAATACAAATCACGAAAAAGCCCATACAAAATGCATGAGCTTTCAATGTAAAAAATAAAATTAAAAATTTAAATATCTGTGATTTGGTGTTAGATTTTTTTTAGTTTTTAATAATCTTTTTTGAAATATTTTGGCCTTCTTTCAACTGTAATTCTACAATGTAAATTCCGTTTGGAAGTCCACTCATATTTATTTGATTATTTTTAAACTGTACATTGATTTTCTGCCCTGCAACATTGGTTACGTTAACGTTCTCAACATTTGTATCTGTTTTTACATTCAAAATTCCATTTGTCGGGTTTGGATAAACTCCTAAAGAAACTTTTCTGATGTCTGCTGTACTCAATCCTGTTGCATCTTTAATACATCTCACCGATTGTCCCTGAGCTCGCGGACCTCCGGCGTTTGGATTGGCTAAAGCAGTCGAGTTGTACAGATATCTACCTCCTGAAACAGCAATATCGCCACTCCAATAATATCCTCTTTCTCCAACATAAGTAAAACCACCTGAACTTTGACTTCTGTATCCGGCTGCAGGTAATTTTAATTTACTTGAATAAGCTGTTGCAGCGCTTACCATTCCCTCAGCACTTACTGCTGCAACCCATTCTGCCTGGGAAGGCAATTTCCAGCCTGGTCCGATAGCTTTACAAGGATCAACACCAACTTCTGAAGTAATTGCTGATGCATTGGCTCCGTTCCATAAATCACTTGAAGCATTTGTTGACCACCATGAAGGACCGGTTCCCAAGATAAATGAAGCAATCCCGTTTAATCCTGCAGGATTATTTACAGAAGGAACCGTAGTAGTCGGAGAGTTTCTCATCTGATGACCATCGTCCCATCTTCCCCACTGGAAAAGATCTCCGTAAGAATCTGCATCTGCCATTGAAGTTGCCACCTGAGAGCTTCCTAAATTCTGCTGAAGCCAGATTTTTCCGTCTGCACCACGAACTGTTGTATAAGTGACTGACTGGCCTTTATAATTAAATGTCACACAACCCGTATCTCCGGCAGTATTTCCGGGATCAGTATTGTTACAGGTTGGCGTCGTAGTAGTTACCGGAATCGAAATACGTTTCACTTTAACTCCGTTTTGAGAATATGAGAGTACCAAAAAATTATTAACCTTATCAATTGCTACGTCATTATATGTCGCTTGACCATCAGAGATAAAAGCACCTCCAAAAGCAACCCAAGCCTGAGTAGTGGTATCAAATTTATATACTGTATTTTTCAGCATGTCATCGTTTTCCCAACGACTTGCAACGACATATGGATCACCAGAAGGCGTGACTGCAATAGCAACATGCTGCACTCTTCCTGTGGAAAAATTAGCCGCTCCAATTTGTGACCACGAAGTTCCGTTGAATTTTTTTACATTCAATTTTTGTCCGCCTGCAGAGTTTGAAACATAAGCAACATATAAATTGTTATTTGCATCAATCGCAATGTCTGAAGTATATTGCTCTGAAGCTGAAGCTGCATCGACTATAGCTCCACCAACTAAAGTCCAGTTATCTGTACTTGCAGCAGTAGTATTATTTTCATAAACTCTTAAACCGCCTGCGACATTACAGGTATAAATTTTATTATTTGAACCAATCACCATTTCCGCAAACATGGCGCCACTAGAAAATCCGGTATTTCCTACCTGTTCCCAAGTTCCATTCACATACCGCTGAACTGTTCCTGAATTGTGTGTAGAATATGTAAACAAAACATTCGATAAAGACACTGCAGAAGCCTGATAATTTATAGTTGAAGTCGTAGGACTTGCCAGTTGCATCCACGAAGTTCCGTTAAATTGTCTTACTTCTAAACCGCTTCCCTGGTTTGTATAATAGATGTTATTTCCCGTCGGTGCTACTGATAAAGAGTTGAAAGTTGCGGAACCGTTTGTAACACCTGCATTTCCGCCTAAATGCGACCATGAAGTTCCGTTAAATTTTTGTACTGATCCTTTTGAGACAGAAAGATCGTAGTAAGAAACATAATAATTTCCCTGTTCATCGATAGCTAAATTATTAAAGCTACTACCACCTGCAGAAATGGTTGCTGTACCCACATCCTGCCATTGCTGCGCATAAGAGAAACTTCCGATAAGAGAAAGTATCCCAAAACTTATTTTTACTATTCTACAATATAAATTTCTGAACATGATAAATCTTATTTTTAATTATTCTAAATTTAATTTACTTTTGCGCAAAAATACATTTCGTAATTTGAGTTGACTTATCATTTACGAATTACTTGTTATCCTGTCTTACTCGAATAATGAATACAGTAATGAAGCAAAAAACTTATATGGAGCAGCCAATTAAAGAAAGAACAGTTTTTATATCTGACAATATCCAGATTACCATGCGTGAGAACTCAAGCCCTGGAAATTATGTACAATCTTATTTCTCAGAAGGAAAATCAAGCTTCAATTTATTATTCCTCTTAAGTCCAAACATTCATCTGAATGCAAACCACTGCGAAACCCGGTTTACATTTAAGAAAAATCAATACATTTTACATTACACATCAGAAGAAAGTCGGGCTGAATTGTGGACAAATGACGAAACTTTAAAATATCTTCAGATTCAAATAAAATATCAATATATCTTTAATTTGATTGATCCCGAATCTAACAGGGAAAGTGAAGAAATCCTGAGGCGAATGACTGATAATCATTTTGTTTTCCTTCACAAAGAAACTCCTCCCGATATGACGGTTGAAATGCATATGATTTTAAGGGAAATTATAAGTTACTGTAGAAAAGGAATCATGCAGAAACTGTTTGTAGAAGCCAAAATTATTAAATTACTGATTTTGATTTTCGAACAGTTTAACGAAAAAAACACTGCGGAAGATTTATCTAAAACTCCTTTTATCATTAAAAAATTTCTTGATGAAAATTTTCACCGAAATTTAAAGATTGAAGAAATCAGTAAGATTTTAGGAATCAACGAAACTAAAATCCGGAAAGAATTTAAAATTCATTATCAAAAGACCATTATCGATTACATTTCAGAACTAAGAATGCTGAAAGCCAAAAAGCTGATCATCAATAAAGATTTAATGATCAAAGAAATTGCAATCGACTGTGGTTATGAATACGTGCAGAACTTTACCCGCGCTTTCAAAAAGAAATTCGGAGTTTCACCGGAAAAGCTCAGAACAAGTTCGTTTTAAAAAAGAAAAACCACCGATAAATCAGTGGTTTTATATATGTTGTTTTGCTATGATATCACTTTTTCAGAATTAAGGTGAAAAAGCGATGACATTCAATTAATGATGTCCTTTGTCGTGTGTGTGAGCATCATGTAAGAAAGGACCGTGACCTTTAGGCTGGTTGAAGATTACTTCAACACCTTCCTGCTCAGTAATTAGTTTTCTTCTGATGTTTTCAGGATCGAAAGGCTTTACCTTACCGAAATACTCCTTCAAACCTTCTGTTAACCACAATGGGATAACGAAACCGAAAAACATAAAAATACACCAGAATCCTACTAGGAACATTGTAACAAAGTAAATTGTCCAAAGGAACTGATAAAACGGCCAAAATGCTGATAACATCATCTTTCTTATAGATTTTAGGCAAAAATAGGATTTTTTTCTTTTTTATCAAAAGATAAAGAACCTAAATTTCGCAATTTGTTTTTATTTTAAACTAATTAATGAGATGTTTAAATAAGATTTCTGATTTTAGACTTTCAATCATTCTTCTGATTTCTGATAAAACACTCAAAATTATATAATTAATGCGCAAGGTTGGCAAAGAAGTCATTTCCTTTATCATCGGTAATGATGAATGCAGGGAAATCTTTTACCTCTATTTTTCTTACCGCTTCCATTCCTAATTCAGGGAAATCTACCACTTCGACAGACAAAATATTATCTTTTGCTAAAATCGCTGCGGGACCACCGATTGAACCGATGTAAAAACCTCCGTATTTATGACAAGCATTAGTTACATCAACTGTTCTGTTTCCTTTTGCCAACATCACCATACTTCCGCCGTGACTTTGGAATTCGTCAACATAAACGTCCATTCTACCTGCAGTCGTCGGTCCGAAACTTCCTGAAGCCATTCCTTCCGGTGTTTTTGCGGGACCTGCGTAATAAATCGGATGATTTTTGAAATATTCAGGCATTGGTTGTCCGCTGTCTAACAATTCTTTGATTTTTGCGTGGGCGATATCTCTTGCAACAATCAAAGTTCCGTTTAATTTTAATCTTGTTTTGATTGGATATTTTGAAAGTTCTGCTAAAATCTCCGGCATCGGCTTATTTAAATCAATCTCAACCGCTTCTTCCAAATGTGGTGGAGTCGCCGGTAAAAATCTTTTCGGATCTTGTTCCAATTGCTCTAAGAAAATCCCGTCTTTGGTAATTTTTCCTTTAATATTTCTGTCTGCCGAACAGGAAACACCCATTCCAACCGGACAAGAAGCCGCATGACGAGGTAGTCTTATAACCCGAACATCATGAGTTAAATATTTCCCGCCAAATTGAGCACCGATTGCACTTTCCTGGCAGATTTTCTGAACTTTTGCTTCCCACTCCAGATCTCTGAACGCCTGACCTGCTTCATTTCCTTCTGTCGGAAGATTGTCGTAATATTTTGCTGATGCTTTTTTCACCGCAGCTAAATTTGCTTCCGCAGAAGTTCCACCGATGACCAATGCCAAGTGATAAGGCGGACAAGCCGCAGTTCCCAAGTCTGAAATTCTCTCTTTTACAAATGCTTCAAGAGATTTTTCATTCAATAAAGATTTCGTTTTTTGATAGAGGAAAGTTTTGTTGGCAGAACCGCCACCTTTCGTTAAAAATAAAAATTCGTAATAATCTCCTTTTTTGGCATAAATATCAATCTGCGCCGGAAGATTGGAACCGGAATTTTTCTCATCAAACATCGTCAAAGGTACAACCTGAGAATATCTCAAGTTTCTTTTTTGATAGGTATTGTAAATTCCTTTGCTTAAATATTCACCGTCATCAACGCCCGTGTAAACGTTTTCTCCTTTTTTACCCATCACAATTGCCGTTCCCGTATCCTGGCAAGAAGGTAAAGCTCCTTCTACCGCAACCGCAGCATTTTGTAATAAATTATAAGCAACGAATCTATCGTTATCTGTAGCTTCAGGATCATCAATAATTCTTCTAAGACTTGCTAAATGTGAAGAACGTAGCATGAAAGAAACATCTGCCATCGCTTCTTCAGCTAACAACTCAAGACCTTTTGGATCGATGGTTAAAATTTCTCTTTCGCCATGTTGCTCAACTTTCACATACTCTGAAGTCAATTTTTTATAAACCGTATCGTCTTTCAGAATTGGATACGGATCCTGATATTTAAAATCCATTTACTTTTTTACTTTCTATTTTCGGTGCAAAAATACGGCTTACGCAAAAAAACATGATCAAAATCAACAATATTACGCTGTATTTATAATGATTATAAATTGCGGGATTCTGAGTTAATGATTAATTTTATAAACCACAAAGATCTCAAAAAATAATCGTCTCATTTGTCATTCCGTAGGAATCTTGGCAAAGTTTTTAACTTACATTATTTAGATTCCTACGGAATGACAAACTGGGCGGATAATTTTTGTGGTTTAATTTAAAAAAAATTTCAATCACAATGAATTACAGAATAGAAAAAGACACCATGGGTGAAGTGCAGGTTCCTGCAGATAAATTTTGGGGAGCACAGACAGAACGTTCAAGAAATAATTTCAAGATCGGTCGGGAAGGTTCTATGCCTACAGAAATCATCGAAGCTTTTGCCTATTTAAAAAAAGCTGCAGCGTTTACCAACACTGATTTAGGAGTTCTCCCTGCTGAAAAAAGAGATATGATTGCCAAGGTTTGCGACGAAATCCTTGAAGGAAACTTAAACGACCAATTTCCTTTGGTAATATGGCAAACTGGTTCGGGAACGCAGTCGAATATGAATGTGAATGAAGTTATTTCCAACAAAGCGCATGTAAACAATGGTGGAAATTTAGGTGATAAATCTGAGATTCATGCGAATGATGATGTGAACAAATCTCAATCTTCAAATGATACTTATCCTACCGCAATGCACATCGCAGCGTATAAAAAAGTTGTTGAAACAACCATTCCTGCGGTTGAAAAGCTGAGAGATACTTTAGCTGAAAAAACAGAAGCTTTTAAAAATATCGTTAAAATCGGAAGAACACATTTGATGGATGCCACTCCATTGACTTTAGGACAGGAGTTTTCAGGATATGTTGCTCAGTTGAATTATGGAATTAAAGCGTTAAAAAATACATTACCACACCTTTCTGAGCTTGCTTTGGGCGGAACAGCAGTGGGAACAGGATTAAATACCCCACAAGGTTACGACGTAAAAGTTGCAGAGTATATTGCAAAATTCACGAATCTTCCTTTTGTAACCGCGGAAAATAAATTTGAAGCTTTGGCGGCTCATGATGCTATCGTAGAATCTCACGGAGCACTAAAGCAATTGGCAGTTTCTTTATATAAAATTGCTCAGGATGTAAGATTACTGGCTTCAGGGCCTCGTTCCGGAATTGGTGAAATTCACATTCCGGAAAATGAGCCGGGATCATCCATCATGCCGGGTAAAGTAAATCCCACACAGAATGAAGCGTTAACAATGGTTTGCGCACAGGTTTTAGGAAACGATACAACAATCTCATTTGCAGGAACTCAGGGAAATTATGAACTGAATGTTTTCAAACCTGTAATGGCTTATAATTTTTTACAGTCGGCACAGTTGATTGCGGATGCATGTATCTCATTTAATGATCATTGCGCGGTTGGAATTGAACCTAATCACGAGAGAATCAAAGAACTGGTAGACAAATCTTTAATGTTGGTAACCGCTTTAAATACTCATATCGGTTACGAAAATGCAGCAAAAATTGCGAAAACCGCTCATAAAAACGGAACAACCTTAAAAGAAGAAGCGATCAATCTTGGTTTTGTAACTTCTGAACAGTTTGACGAATGGGTGAAGCCTGAAGATATGGTGGGAAGTCTGAAATAATATTTTTTTAATTTTTAGATAATTGATAAAACTCCGGAATGAATATCCGGAGTTTTTATTTAATGATTAACCTTTTTTTTATTTAATTCAACAAAGCTTGTCATCCGTAAGGACTTCGATATAGTTTGAAAAAATTATGAGAAGATTCACGGTTAGTTCCCTCCGGAATGACAAACTTCATGGATGTTTTCCAAATCCACTGTTTTATTTTATAAATCTGACAATCTCGTTTACTACAATTATTTTGACACAAAAAAAACAATTGACTTTAAATAAAATCAATTGTTTCCTGTTAATATGAAATTCTATGAAAGTTATAATCCGATTCCGATTCCGAAAACCAAGGCTTTATCATTTTGGAAATAAGAATCTTTAAAGAAATTGCTGAAATCTTTTTTAACGAAAAGACTGATATTATCATAAGAAACGGTAAACTGAGCACCATAAACAAACGGATTTACTTTGTAATTTCCTCTGTCTCTGAAATCTTCGCGATCACCACTTACAATGTTGTTACTAGACATTTTTACTCCACCGTACATATTTGCAGCAATTCTAAAGCCGTCTGAATAAGGTCTGTACTGAATATCCATTCCTGCATTTTTTAGTTTAGAAAAATTATACTGTAATCCCAGAGGAACTATAACATAACCAGTTCTCAGTTTACTTTTATCAGTATTTCCTTGATAATTTGCTACATAAACATCTGCATTAGAATCTTTGGCAAAAATCATATTGTTATCCAAACGTACGGTTCTCCATGAAAATCCGATTCCGGAAATCAAACCCCACGGACTTGTTCTGTTAAACTGATAGTTAAATTTTAGACCAAATTCAAGATTATTGGCGTAACCTAAGTTTTTATCTAAATCATTGTCTGCTTTATCATTCGTCAAAGTCATGATTCCGTAAGTGAAATAGCCAGTAAAATCTTTTGTCGCACGAAATTTCTTAAGCAATTTTGCTTTCAATTCTTCATTTGAAGTCACGTCAGAATTCAAAAGAGAATATTTTACCTGCTTCTGGATCACCGTATCAAGATCAAAACCTAAAGCCTCAATTCTCTCATCAATCTTTTCAGAATAACGGTTGGCAACTTCTGCTTTCTGTTTGTCGAATTCTGTTTTGTCTAAATTTTTTGACTGAAGAATCAGAAGTTCAGCTTCCATCAGCTTTTTTTCTTCCTGAATGATCGTATCGATTTTTTTTGCATATTCATCCACTTTTTCTTTTACAACCGGGCTTACTTCGGTATCTTCTTTTGGCTGAAGGTTGAGTTTAAATCTTTTTTGTGCATTCATTGACGTTGCAACAAGGCACAACATTCCTGCGATGATAAATTTCTTAATCATAGTATTATTATTTTTTAGTTTAAATTGAATTTATTTGGTATTCAGATCGATGGTTGCTACGTTACTTCCACCTTTGGTTTTTTCGATGACGTCTTTATGTTCTACAGAGAAAAGTAAAGTCGAAGGATCAACATATCTTTTCTTTTTCACCTGAACTTTTGCAGAATCTGCTTTTGCTAAAATCTTCTCTGCCGGAATCTGACTGATCTGAGCAGCAATTTCCTTTGAATTTTCCTTAATGATTGGAAGTTCTTTTTTCTCTGCAATCATTTCCGAAGTTTTGGTATCAGATTTTAATTGAGAAGAAACGTTTTTCAGTTCAACATATTTTTCCTGATTTTGTTGAATGATTTCAGGAGAATTTATTTTTTCTGTTTTTACAGGATTTTTTTTGAGAACTTCAGTATTCTTGGTTTCTGCAACCTGTACATTTGGTTCAGAATCCTGATCAAAAAACAGAACAGCTCCTAAACTTAAAGTCAAAACCAAACACGCTGCAACCAAAAACCAATTGACTTTTTTTGTCTGAGAATCGTTGACTGGCTGAGTCTGAGTTTCAATTTCTGACCAAAGATCTCTTGAAGGAGCAATTTCTCTTTCGTCGATCTGTTTTTTGATCTGATATTCGATATTATTTTTAGATGTGTTCATTTTTCAGTTTCTTTTGTTGTTGAAAGTAGATCTTTCTCAGTTTTTCTTTCGCTCTGAAGAGTTGCGTTTTGCTTACCGCAGTAGAAATATTCAAAGTATCTGCAATTTCCTGATGCGAATATTCTTCAATCACATAAAGGTTAAAAACCATTCTGTAAGCATCCGGAAGCTGATCTAAAAGTTCCTGTGCATTAAAATCAAAAACAATTTGCTCATCATGAATTTCTTCCAGAACAGAAGCGTGAACATCGTCGAGATAAAAAACCGTCTTGTGACTTTTAATAAAATTGAGGCATTCGTTCACCACAATTTTTCTCGCCCAACCTTCAAAATTTCCTTCTCCACGAAAGCTTTCTATATGTTTAAAAATCTTACAGAATGCTTTGATCACGCAATCTTCCGCCTGATAAATATCGCTGATGTAGCTTTTTGCCACACTCAGGAATTTCTTTACACTCTGATCATAAAAGATTTTCTGCGCAGCCGGATCCTGTTTTTTCAAACGGCTCAGCAAATCTTCTTTTTTATTATTAAACAAAAGCTTCATGGTTATTCTGTTTCTACTATAAAGACAAGAAAAGATTGAAAAGGTGACAAAAAATTTTACTTTTTTATAAATAAACTTATAACTTACTGAAAATGAATATTAAAAATTTGAAATTTAATTTAAAAAAAATCCACTTCCTGGTAAAGAAAATGGATTTTTTGATTTTTAATTAAACCGGAACATTCACCTGATCGGCAAAATACTGCTCCAGATCTCTCAATGTTTCAGGATTGGTCTGAATATCTTTTACCTGAAGACCTTTATTGACCACAACAATTCGGTTGCAGACTTCTGTTGTGTGGGCAAGATCATGGCTTGAAATTAAGAACGTAACACCACTTTGCTTAGATAATTCTTTAATTAAATTTTTCAGCTTGATCTGAGTAGAAGGATCAAGATTGGCAAAAGGCTCATCCAGAATTACGATTTCAGGATTTCCGATGATTGCACCTACAATTCCTACTTTTTTCTGGTTTCCTTTCGATAAATCTCTCACGTATTTTCCGGAATTGACGATTTCACCATTGAAAAGATCATGAAACTGTTTTAAAAACTCATCTACGGAAGCCTTATTCTGCCCTCTCAGCTCACCGATGAAATAAAAATATTCTTCCGGTGTCAAATATCCTATCAGAAAAGTATCATCTACGAAAGCCGCAACTTTAGATTTCCATGCTTCAGATTCGTTGACTTTTATTCCGTCAATGCTTACAAAACCTGTTGTTGGCTGTATCAAATCAAGCATCAAACTGAAAAGTGTGGTTTTCCCCGCTCCGTTGTTTCCGACCAAACCGAAAGTTTCACCTTTTGGAATTTCAAGATTTTCGATATTGAGAACGGTTGCATTCCCGTAAGTTTTAGATAAATTATTTATAGTAATCATTGTATTAATTTTTAGATTTAAATGCTTCTAATGTGCTGTACTTTTCACTCTTATACTGTTTTACAATCGTATCAAATATTTTTTCTCTGAATAAAAATCCTATGAGTCCTAAAACTGCGATGCTGATGACTGCCGCTGTCATCCCGAAGAAGTATTTAGATATACCAAAAACCGCCATTGGCAAAAGCATTTTTGGAATTAATAATAAAAGACTTTTGAGATTGAAACTATTTTTCTGTCCCATTACCTTTTCTTTGGAATTAAGATCAATCTGCGTTTTGTTGAATGCTCCAGACCATAAAGTGAACTGAGAATTTACCCCAATATTATACAAACCTGCAGCGAAAAAAGTAAAATATGTTTCCCAACTGATAATTGCATAAAATAGAGCTACAACAATAGAGACGGCCGTCACAATATTCATCAGCCACCATTTTGCTTTCAAATATTCTTTATAAGGAACATTCAAAGTCATCATCAAAGGATAATACGAACTGTCGAAAGAAGGCACTCTCTGCCCAAACAAAAACTGAAAACCACCCGTCACAAACAATCCCATAAACATCATCATGTATGGTGTTTTGTAGATATCTGACGAAAACATCAGCAATCCGTAGAATATAAACATGAGGCTTCCGATAATAATTCCTTTAGTGACTTTATTCCGTCGCATCATTTTGATGTCGTTGTTGATAAAACTTCCGATTGCACCGTATTTATTCAGGAAAGCAATGTTCTCTGTCTTACCGATTGTTTTTTTATCTTCCAATCCCTGGTCGAGATAGAATTCTTTTTTTACATGGTTGAAACAGATCCACCATAATCCTGCAAATAATCCGATAGCAAGAATCGTAAAATAAGGCTGATCATAAAAAGCGTAAAAAAGTTTTTCTGAATAATCAAAAAGCGGAATGATGTTGTAGTACGTCAAGCCACCAATTACCGCAAACAAAATCCCTACTGCAATGGCAATATTTTCTTTATTGTTGAAAAGAATATTGATGAAATTATTAAGATAAAACAATAGTGAAAGCGCAATCAGCCAACTTAAACTTCCTAAAATTCCAAAACCGTTGAACATACAGATCACTGCAAATGTGACGAAGAAAAAAGAATTCATCCAGCTAAACGGCGAGAGAAACGTCTTGATCAGCATATAATTGACCAGGGTTTTCTTAGAAATGTTGAGCGTAAGATAAGGTTTGATATTCTGTGTAGACATTTGCTGCATGAGATATTTCAAAATCAAATCTGCTGCCCACAAAACGATCATAAATCTAGACACAATTTTCATTGCATCTTCTTCCATCTCTTTATTTACATAGAAAAAAGCCAAAAAAGCGGCACCAATACAATAGGCTATAAAAGAAAGGATCCCGATGAACCGGAAAATTTTCATTGCCAGATTGATTCCGACGGAAGTGCCACGAAAAAAACTTTTGATTTCTAACTTCAGGAACTGTACAAACATAGTTTACTTTTTTACATTAGTAAATATAATGTAGTTTTTGTTACAGTTTTATGCTGAAATTGGGATTTTAATTGGATTTTAATGTGGTTATCTTTTTTAAAGCAAAGTATACGTAAAATTGCTGGTCTAAATTATGGTCAAACAAAATAAGCGCAGTGTTTGTCATTCCGGAGGAATCTAGATAGAATGAAGAATTGTTGAGATTCCTCCGGAATGACAAAGTGTATGCAGAAATCCGTCACCCAATTAACTCTTTCGCCTGTGCCATAGCAGCCTCCGTAATCTTACTTCCGGAAAGCAATTGCGCAATCTCATTCAATTTATCTTCTTCACTTAAAGTAATAATTGTTGACTGCGTCTTGCCGTCAATATCTTCTTTTACCACTTTGTAATTATCATTTCCTTTTGCAGCAACTTGTGCTAAATGGGAAATTACAATCAATTGCATATCCTGAGACATTTCACGCATCAGGTTTCCTATTTCTTCAGCAACTTTTCCGGAAACTCCGGTGTCGATTTCGTCTAAAATAAGGGTTGGAAGCATATCGCTTTCGGCAATGATTTTCTTTACAGCCAACATCACACGTGATCTTTCACCGCCTGAAATGGCAGTCTGAATCGGTTTTAATGGAAAACCGGAATTCGCCTGAAAGAGAAGCTGAATATTTTCTTTTCCGAATTGATTAAATTCCGGAACATCTGTTAATTCGATTTCTACTTTCGCTTTTTCAAGTCCTAATTTCTTTAATAGATCTTCCGTTTTTTTAATGAAAACAGGAACATTTTTCTTTCTGTTTTTTGATAGTTTTTCGGCTAAAGAATGAAGCGATTTTTCTTTTTTAGCAATATTGATTTCAATCTCGGCAATGTATGCTTCAATTTCTGCTGTCCCTTTTTGTTCGCCCGACAACTGATCTCTGATTTCTTTTAACTCATTAAGATCAGAAGCGTTATGTTTTAGAAATAGAGCGTTGATTTTATTGTTCAGTTCAGAAAGTATCGTTAAATTTTCCGGATTGATCTCAATTTTGTCAGCTTCATCCTCCAGCTCCGAGAGAATGTCTTTCATTTCAACAAAAGAAACTTCCAGCCTTTCATCCAATTCCGAAAAAGCGTGAGAAACTTCAGCGATTTTAGACAGTTTATTTTTAGCTTCATTGAAAAAGGAAAGAATCCCTATTTCTTCCTGATGAAATCTTGAGAGAATCTGTGCTATATTTTCAGAGATCATTCCTGCATTTTCCTGCACAGAAAGCTGATTCTGAAGATCATCATAATCTACATCATCGAGTTTGAGATCTTCCAATTCATTCAGCAAAAACTGTTTGTAGTCACTTTCTTTTGTATTTTCAGAAAGCTGGGTTCTGAATTTTTTAAGCTGAGTGTTTAAGCTTTGAAATTCCAAAAAATCCTGCTGATACTCTTCAATGATTTTTTTATTCTCAGAAAGTCCGTCGATGATTTTAAACTGATAATCTGCCGTAAAAAGGTTAGATGTTTCAAATTGTGAATGAATATCGATCAATTGTGAAGTAAGCTCTTTCAGCACATCCAAAGTCACCGGAACATCATTGATAAATGCTCTGGATTTTCCTGATGGTAAAATTTCTCTTCGGATAATTGTTTGATGCTCATAATCGAGATCGTTTTCGATAAAGAATTTTTTAAACTGATTATTCAGGTCAAATTCTGTTTCAACGATACTCTTTTCTTCAGTTTTTGAGATCGATTTTAAGTCTGCTCTTTCTCCTAATATCAATCGAAGCGCACCCAAAATAATAGATTTCCCTGCTCCCGTTTCACCGGTAATCACCTGTAAACCATTTTTTAAAGATACATCGAGTGCATCAATAAGGGCAAAATTTTTAATGTATATTCTCGAAAGCATATTCAGTAGCAGATTACTTTATTACTGCAAATATAAAATTTTAGAATTCAGAATTCAAGAATAAGATGTCTTTACTTCCACTTATTCCATTTGGTATCGGTATACTTGGGCGCAAAAATAATCATCAGTTGCTTCAGATCATTCAAAATAATTCCGCCGTTGTTCCCGGAATCAAAAATATTGAATATCTCATCATATTTGGTATTGATAAATGTATTGAAAAAATAATTCTGCTGAAATGAGTTTTCATACGTCTTCAACTGCATCAATGCATCAAAAATTATTTTTTTTGATTGTGTCTGATCCTGATTAAACATTCCATCTAAACCCGCTCTGTGATACGTGTAGATTGTTTGGCGAAGCTGACTCATATTTGGATTTAAAATCTCACCAATAAGAATAGAGCGGCTTCTGGGATCATTGATCTGTCCCCAACCGTCATACCCCCGGTTTTGAGAATTCTGCGCAATCTGCTGTGCTTTGCTGAACCATTGTGTTCCGCCTGCAGACTGGAAGCTATCTGCATCGTAGCCTAATATCAAATAAACATAGAAACTGATAACATCAATTAAATTTTTCCCTGAAAACTGTCTCTCGTTAAAGATAAGATTTTCATTCTCAACATATTCAAACCCAAATTTTGTATCCTGAAGATTGACAAGCGGAGATTCATAAGACGAGCTGAAAACTGGGCGCACCGCCTGAACAACAATACTCCCTTTATATCTGTTACCATCTCTCTCACTCAAAACAATTGCAAAATTCGATTTTATCTTCTCAAAATTCTGAAGTTTTTTACCCGTCCAGCTTGTGTTGTTGATAAAGTCTCTAAGACTTTTCTCCAATGCCTTAAAAGCCTGTTGATTACTTCCTCCCAACTGTTGGGCATTTACCTGAACAGTTGCCAGAAGCTCCTGAGAGAAACTGAAATTAAAAGACAAAAGCAGAAATAGAAGTATCGTATATTTTTTCATATGTAGCTAATTACTGAATCAGAACAAACCATGCCGATTCATGGTGATCTCAATGTTCAGAACGGAAATTTATAAAAATTATTTTGAAATATGAGCTTCAATACAATCGAGTATGTCTTTTGCCACATTTTCTTTTGATTTGAGGTCGAATTCTACTTTCTCCGTTTTGGTAAATATTTTTATTTTGTTGGTGTCTTGCTTAAAACCCGCACCTTTATCCCGTAGCGAATTTAAAACAATCATATCCAGATTTTTCTTTTCTAATTTTCCTTTTGCATTTTCTTCTTCATTTTGGGTTTCGAGTGCAAATCCGACTAAAAACTGATTTGTTTTTTTCTCTCCCATCGTTTTCAGGATATCGGGATTTTTAATCAGTTCAATCGTAAAAGTATCTTCGTTTTTTTTAATTTTCTCTGAAGCGACTTCCTTTGGAGCATAATCTGCTACGGCTGCACTTGCAATTCCAATATCGATTCCATCATAAAATTCAAACACTTTGTCAAGCATTTGTTTTGCGGAGGTTACACGATGCAGCTGAATATTTTCATGTCTTGAATTTAGGGAACTTGGTCCGGAAATTAAAATCACTTTTGCACCGCGTTTTGCCGCTTCTTCAGCTAAAGAAAAACCCATTTTCCCTGAAGAATGATTTCCGATAAATCTTACAGGATCAAGTGCTTCATAAGTTGGTCCCGCTGTAATTAAAACCGTTTTGCCTTGAAGTGATTTCTTTTCATTTAAACTAAAAAAATCTTCTATCGCTTTTGAAATGGTTTCCGGCTCAGCCATTCTTCCCTGCCCGATTAATCCGCTCGCCAATTCTCCACTTTCTGCAGGAATTACTATGTGACCATAATCTTCAGCCAATTCTAAATTCTGTTTGGTTGAAGGGTGTTGATACATATCCAAATCCATTGCAGGTGCAATAAAAACAGTGCATTTTGCAGACATATAGGTTGCAATCATTAAATTGTCACAAATCCCGTGAACCATCTTGGCTAAAGTGTTTGCCGTACACGGAGCCATAATAATTACATCTGCCCAAAGTGCCAGTTCTACATGACTGTTCCAGGTACCGTTATCTCCGTAAAAATCGGTGTAAACAGGATTTTTAGATAAAGTGGAAAGACTCAGCTTTGTCACAAAATGCTCAGCTTCAGGAGACATAATGATCTGAACTTCTGCTCCCTTTTTTACAAAATCTCTGATGAGAAAATGAATTTTGTAGGCAGCAATTCCACCAGAAACAGCAATGAGAATCTTTTTCCCGGAAATATTCATGTAAATTATTTTTTAAAGTACTAAAATACTTCTTTTTTCTAAGAATGGAAACTTGTAGCAACAGCAAAGGTCATAAAGAAAATAATTTCTTTATGACCTTCATTTATAAAAAATCACCAGAGTGATTAGTTTCTCTCTTCAGTCTTTCTAAAGTACACTTCACCGTCTAGCCATTCCTGGATTGCGATAGAAGTTGGTTTCGGAAGTTTTTCGTAATGCTTTGAGATCTCGATCTGCTCTCTGTTTTCGAAAACTTCTTCCAATGTAGAATTGTGAACTGCAAACTCGTCTAATTTATTGTGTAATTCAGTACGGATTTCTGCATTGATCTGCTCAGCTCTTTTCCCCATGATAACAATAGCTTCATAGATTGACCCTACGTTTGCTTCAATCTTGTCTTTATCGTAAGTAATAGTATTTACTTCTGCTTTGGTATCTTTTACACTCATTTTCAGAAAATTATTTATTTATAAGATGGCAAATTTACGAATTATCTTTGGATTCTGAAAGTCGCTGCCGGAGGAGGTGTTGTCAATGCAGCGCTATCCCTCTGGATCTGCATTGCCTGCTTCTCGTTTGACACCTGATCTTTAATCTGCTGTTCGGTTTTTGATTGTTCAGCCAATTTATCCGCTAATTTTTTTTGTCTTGCTGTCAGTACCGCAATTCTTTCTTCAGTCTGTTTTTTTACAACTACAAAATCCTTCTTCTCCTTTTCCAGTTTCTGTCTCAAATCTACAGCTGTTTTAGAATATTCCGTATTCGGAAGTTCTTTTTCAACCTGCTTTGTGAAAGACAAGGCACTTTCGATACGTTCGTCTTTAAGATCATAAACAGAATTCTGCGCCAACAAATAACGAGACTTCATCATATAATCATAAATCTTCGGACGAAGTTTTGTACTTGGAAAATCTTCTAAAACATTTTCAAAAGCTGCATTTGTAGATTTGTAATCAGCCATTTTGAAATACTGTTTAGCATTTTCATAGGCTTTAAATTCTAATTTGTATGACAGCTCATCAATTAAAGTATTGATGTTTTTTGACCGTTCAGAATTTGGATAGTTTGTCAAGAAATCCTGAAGCTCATTGATTGCCAATTCTGTACTCGACTGATCTAGATTATAATCCATAGATCCGTTATAGTAACATAAAGCTGACATATAAGATGCTTCTTCCTTTCTGTTATCCTGAGGAAAACTTACTGCAAAGTTTTTGAACTGATGCCCGGCAAGTTTGTAGTTTTTATCGTAATAATTGGCATACGCAGAATTGAAAACCACATTCGGGGCATCATCTGTACCTGCAACAAGATTCGGAAGTCTGTCGTAAAGAGCCAAAGCATTTTTCCATTTCTTTTTAGCGAAATTTTCATTGGCGGTCTTCAGGATAAACGTTTTATCCGCGCTTTTCATCGCTTTATCTTGCTGACTTGTGCACGCCGAAATGACAGCTATGGCAAAAATACCTAAAATATATTTCTTCATATAAAATTCAACAGTTTTCGGTTTTACCGACCTATTAATTTGCAAAAATATAACTTTTTTGCTAAAAGATTTTTTTTTATGATTATTTAACGCAAAATTAGTCGGCTGCGTATCCCAAAACTGCAAAAACATTCATTAAAAGATTCATTCTTACTTTTCTTTCGGCTTCTCTGGTATATGACTCGTCATCTTTATGCGGCACATATAATTCGTAAAAGTTTTTGTTACGGATGACAAAAAGTGTAGATCCGATGATGGTTGTCAAAATATCTTCAGGTTTCGGAGTAAAAGTAAAAACTCCGGAAGTCACTCCTTTTTTGATGACTTCATCCAGTTTTTTTACAAATAGCTGGTAAAAATCTAAAAGTTCATCCTTAAGATTTTCTGTATGACGCAATTCCTGAGTAACAAAACCGTGAAAATAATTATACTTAAATAATTGAGCAACAATATATTTGATCATTTCTTTCATCTGCATTTCGGGTTTGCCGTCTTTGATGGTATCTGCAAATTCAGAAAAATTTTCTCTTGTTTTTAATACACGATATTGATAAAGATAAGACATCATCTTTTCTTTGGATCCAAAATAATAGGAAATCATCGCCACGTTGATGTTGGCTTTCGAACATATATCTCTTACCGAAGTGCCTTCGTAGCCCTTTTTAGCAATCAATTCTTCGGCTATATCTAATATATGGATCTGTTTGTCTGTAAATTTCTTCCCCACGTGTGTGTTGTTTTAGTAAAGTTAAGAAATTTTTAACGTATTGATAAACGAACGTTTAATAATTTTTAGCGAACTTTTATTTGTTGTATTTTTGATTATGGATTTTTTTGATTTTCATCATCACAAGAAAAATATAAAATATGGAATTTACAATCTGGATATTGAAAGTATACCTCCAAATTCCCTTTATTCCATAGGCATTCATCCTAAAGACATTCAAATTGAAAACACTGATAATCAATTTAAATGGTTAAAATCTATTATTAATAAAAATTGTTTTGCCATTGGAGAATGCGGTTTGGACGGATTGGTTTCCGTAGATATAAAAATTCAGGAAGAAGTTTTTTTAACACAGATTCAACTGGCGAATGAACTTAAAAAACCTTTGATTATTCATTGTGTACGAAGGTTTTATGAAGTGATTTCATTCAGAAAAAAATCTGAACAGGCAATGATCATTCATGGCTTTAATAAAAAACAAAGTGTTGCAGATGATCTTCTGAAGAATAATTTTTATCTGAGTTTTGGGAAAGCTGTTTTGTATCATCTATCTTTGCAGAATACTTTGAAAACAGTTCCTTTAGATAAACTCTTTTTAGAAACTGATAATGATGATTTTAACATTGAAGAATTGTATCAGAAAGTTTCAGAAATCAAAGAAATCTCAATAGAACGACTTCAACAACAGATTGTAGAAAATTTAGAAACGATAAAAAATGGATAAATTTTGGCTGGAAAGAACGGAACTTCTGATCAAAGAAGAAGGCATTGAAAAACTAAACAATGCAACTGTTCTCGTGGTAGGTTTAGGCGGTGTAGGATCTTTCGCTGCTGAGTTTCTGGCAAGAGCCGGAATTGGAAAAATGACCATTGTAGACGGCGACACCGTAGACATTACGAATATCAACCGACAGCTTCCTGCCCTTCATTCAACCGTAGGGAAACATAAAGTGGAAGTAGTTGCCGAAAGACTCATGGATATTAATCCTCAACTGGATTTAGTGAAAATCAACGAATTTCTAAATCCCGAAAGGATGGCTGAAGTTTTAGACGCAGGTAAATTTGATTATGTTTTAGACTGTATCGACAGCATCACGCCAAAGGTGAGCTTAATCATTGCTGCCAAACGAAGAAAAATCAAAATCGTAAGCTCAATGGGAGCAGGCGGAAAATCTGATCCTTCGAAAGTGATGGTGAGAGACATTCACAAAACTGCAGAATGTCATCTAGCAAAACAAGTAAGAAAAAGGCTGAAAAAAGAAAAAATTGACAAAGGAATCCGTTGTGTTTTTTCAAGTGAAATTCAGGACGAGAGCAGCCTGAAAATGACTGACGGAAGCAATTATAAAAGATCTTTCTACGGAACAATAAGCTTTATTCCTGCCATTTTCGGATTGTATGCTGCTGCGGAAGTCATCAATCAATTAGTGAAAAAGACGGATGCAGAACTTTAAATATCCTAAAGCGGAAAAACTCAAGAAAAAAGATGAGATTACTTTGCTTTTTGAGAAAGGCAAGTGGAAAAACACTGGAAATCTGAGAATCATCATCCTGAAAAATCATCCTGATCTTTTGACAGAGAATGTCAGACTGGGCGTTTCCGTTTCTAAAAGATATTTTAAAAAAGCAGTTCACAGAAACCGTATCAAAAGACTTTTGAGAGAATGTTATCGTTTGAATAAAGAGCTATTCAAGGAATCTTTCGGAGATAAAACGACCGCAATGTTGTTTTGGGTTTCCCCGGAATTGCCTAAAAATTTTCAGGAGGTTGAGGCGCAGTTTATTAAATTGTGTCAGTCGCAGAAGAGGGCTTGAGTTTTTCGCACGGATTGAACAAATTTCATATTTATTTAATTTTAATTTATTCTAGCAGATTGAGCGGATTTTGCAAATTTCATTCAGAAAAAAAGACTCTTAAAATAAGCGTTGTTGAGATTCCGGAATGACAAACATATCTTAAAAATATCTAAATTGTATTAAACTATACTTTTAAAAGCAACTTTTGCCACTTCGAAGTTTTGTAAGAAATTCTAATAATCTTTTATAATTTTTTGTAGCTTTAAGCAAACAATTGACGAATAAAAATGTTAGATCAAGTTCCTTATTTACCTTATGTTCTGAGTGCTTTCATCGGCATTGGTTTGGCGGCGGCTTCAGGTTTCAGAGTATTTTTACCGATGTTTGCGGTAAGTTTAGCGTCTTATTTTCACTGGATTCCAATGAGTGAAAGTTTTGAATGGCTTTCGAGTTTACCTGCATTAATCACGACCGGAATTGCCATGATTGCAGAAATTTTAGCCTATTATATTCCTTTTGTTGATCATTTGCTCGATACGATTTCGATACCGATGGCTACAGTTGCAGGATCAATACTATTTGCAAGTCAGTTTACCGAGTTGGGAACGTTTCCACAATGGGCTTTGGCATTGATTGCGGGTGGCGGAACAGCAGCGACAATCAGTTCCGGGTTTGCGGGAATTCGGGCAGCTTCTACGGCAACAACTGGCGGACTGGGAAATTCTGTAGTCGGAACCACCGAAACAGCAGGAGCAGGAATCATGTCTATTTTAGCAATGGCAGCGCCTTTTATTGCAGCAGTTTTTGCAGTAATCACTTTGATTCTCGTCATTGTTTTCGGCCGAAAAGCCTGGAAAAAATTGAGAAAAAGAAAACAGTTGAATTCTACAGACTGATAAAAAACAAAACGGCAGAAATTGAATTTTGCCGTTTTAATTTTAGTATAATCAAAGTTTAATTTTTGTTTCTGTTGTCTTTGATTTCCTGAATTTTCGCTTCAAAATATTCTTTTCTGTCAGGAAATTTATTAGATAAAACTAAAAATGCATTGACTGCTTTTGAATATAGTTTTTGTTCGATATATAAATTAGCCAAAGTCTCTGTCATCAGGTGCGAAATATCGTCGGTTTTTTCTTTAACAACGAAATTGACCTCATCTTTTAGCTGACTGATTTTCGGATTATTTTCAATAAATGATTCGATCACTTTATTTTTAATCTCAGTTTTATCAACAGGAGTTTCTTCAGCCCGATCTATTTTCAGCCAGCTTTGCCATGTATTGATAAATCCGGGAACATTGCTGTCATCAATCTTTTGCTGAGCAATTTTTGCCTCCTCTTCTTTGGCATCTGCTTTTTCTTTCTGGTCAGATTTATAGGATAAACCTAAACTCGCAATATCAGATCCGAAAAACGAAACATTCATCACAGGAGCTTCGCCACTTTGTTTTTCAGGAGTTTCTTCTGCTTCAGTTTCTTCCACCTCATCATAATCATCCAAATTATCAACATCTTCAGTGGTCTTTTTAACTTGAATTTCTTTTGGAATCTCTTCAACTATTGGTTCAGGTTTTGGAGCTTCTTCAACTTTCTGAATCTCTGGTTGAGAAACTTCAATTGCCTTTTCTAATAAAGAATCGGGACGACTTACTTCAAAATTCATCGGTTTCCAGGTGGAATTTACCCGTGTTTCCGGTTCTGAAATATTTTCTTTAGCATTGATATTTTCTTCAGCCTTTTCTTCCTCAAGTTTCTCCTCAACAATAAACTCGGCTTCTTTTACAACTACTTCTTCTGCTGTTTTTTGTTCTTCACCTACATGAAATGCCTGAGTTTCGGCAAAACTGATGTTGTGATTGATTTCCTCGTCTTCAATTTCTAATCTTTCAGGAGTACTTTCTTTTCTTTCTTTCATTCTTTTCTCCACTTCTTCAATCAAACGGCGCATTTCATCTTCATGCTTGTTGATATTCGACTTTGGAGTTTGAGACGGTGTGCTTTCTTCGGTTTTAGTTGATTCTATTTTCACTTCCGGAAGGAAAGAATCTGTTCCGTGAAAGCTTAATTCAGCAGTATCATTGATTTTTTCAGAAATCTGTTCTGATTCAATTTTTTCTTCTTCAATAATTAATTCAGGGTTTAAAACTTCAGTAATTTGCTCTGCATTATTTAAATCAGATTGAGTATTTTCATCATTCGGAATTTCTGTTTCAGCAGAGAAAGATTCCACTTTTTGAAAGCTTATTTCAGCTTCATCATTTACTTTTTCTGAATCTATTTTATCTTCATCAATGATAACTTCGGAGTCTGGAGTTTCGGGTTCTTCAGTTTTATCTAAATCAGATTCAGGTAAAATTTCTTCTAAATTTAGTTCAGCATTATCTGTAATTTCTTCAACCTGAGTTTCTGAAACAACAGGAATATTATCAACCATTTCCTCAGAAGAAGTTTCTGCTAACTCTTCAGCAACAATTGCCTCTTCTTCATCAGATTCAGTCACGTTATTTTGATTGGAAACAGATTTATGAGTTATGATTACACCTGATTCTAACGTAGATTCAAGATCAATAACTTCATTATTATCTTCATCAAGGAAATTTTCTTCACCCTCAAATAAAATCCTGTTTCTTTCACCACCAACAATAAGATGCTTTATTTCAGGCTTTTCAGCAATTAACTTTTCGGAAACAGCTTCATAATCATGATCAGAAAAGCTTTTGGCAGCATTTCTTACAGAATTTTCTTCCGGGAGAGTTTCATCCTGTGAAATATTCTCTTTTTCTGTAGTCTGAGCTTCGTCTGTTTTTTCAGAAATATTTTCCTGAACAGGCTCAATAACGGGAGTTTTTAACTGAATTTTACCGTTAATAAGCTGATACAAAATCTTCTTATCTGTGGTATATGCAGCCGTGGAAGAAAGCACTTTCTGATAGTTTTCTTTATCATAAAGATGAACTCCATAAAGATGTAAAGCTCTGATATTCTGAATATATGGAAAAGAATTAATTTCCGCCTTCAAAAGATTGAGATCTTCTGACTGAATGTTTTTCGGATTTTTTAATAATTCTAAAACTCTAGTATTTATCATTTACCAATTTGCTACGATGTCGTTAAAAATTTTGTTGATAATTCTGTCGGTCGCAATTTTCACCTGAGATGTCTCTATCTGGCTTTGAGATAAACTGCTGTTAAAGACTGCTTCATCGCTGTAAGTTCTGTCGAAACTCACATCAGGATGCAGTTTGTTTTCATAATGTACTTTTACAGTGATGGTCAGTTTGTTCTGAGAATCCTGAATCACTCCCGCAGAAGTATTTTGAGTTGTAGAACTGATCGTGGTGGGAGTAATTGAATAATCAGTAATTTCACCTTCGATCAGAATATCAGGATTTTGTTTCGTTCCTTTCAGAGTGGTACGCTGTAAAAATCTGTTTTGGATATCTGTTGAGAACTGTTGTGATAATGTAGGATTTACCAATGCTGAATTATTGGGAAATTCGTTGATCTGCACAGTTTTTTCATCGGTTAGAGATGAACCTGTAAACGAGTAACACTGATGAAACAGTGTAAGAATGATCATCCCAAAAACAACTTTTATCTTACTCATATTCCTGTTTTTTGATTTTGAGTATCGAGTACGTCTTTATAACTTATATATTTAATGCAAATTCCCACAGGTATTGTAAATAATATCCCTATTCCACATATGATAACACCTAATTGAGAGATGATTCCAACAATGAGACTGAAAATAAGAATCATGAAAAAATTCTTTTTTGCAATTTTCCATGAAAGTGAATACGCTTGTCTTACACTTTGAATTTTATATAAAGATATAATTGGCTGCACAAAATAAAGTGAAACCGTGAATGCAAATAAGAATAATATAAACAATAAAAACCATATTCCCATACCTCCTATAATCATTGCCACATTTATATTTTCACCCGTATCTTTGGCTGCAACAATAAGTGGAATAACAGTAAACTGCACCGGAATCATTAAAATAACAACTGCGAAAAGAATCAGGAAAAACAATTTAAAATACATCCAAAAGTCTGTAAAATCAAAAATATCTCCTGCCTGAACAGAGTGCCCTTCATCTACTTTTTTACAAATTTTATAAAAATTTCCAATAGCTAAAAGACTGCAAAACGGAATAAAACTCATTATAATTGCAAGTAATGTTGCAACAATAAACCCTCCAATATCTTTTTTAAAGAGCGCAAATCCGTCAGAAATATAATTTCCAATTTTAAAATCGTATCCCTGATTAATTATTTTATCAAAATTCATTATGTTTAGTCTTCTAAGTTATATTGTTTTATTTTCCTGTATAAAGTTCTTTGCGAAATTCCAAGCTCATCTGCTGCTCTGTTTCTTCGTCCGTTATGTTTCTCTAAAGCTTTTATAATTAAATCTTTCTCATTATTCTGAAGAGATAAAGATTCCGGTCTGTTTTCTTCTACTTCGATGTCTTCAAAATCTTCATAATTGTCATCAGAATTTGAAATAATGGTTGGATTCTGAACATTTTGATTATTATTTTCAAAAAACAAAAGTGAATTGGGACTTGCATTCTGCTGCGGTTCGGGTGTATAAATTCTGTTGATCAGATTTTTCTCCTGATTGCTCAGGTCTGCCGCACCTCTGTTTTTTATCAATTCCGAAGTTAAGGATTTTAAATCATTAATATCATTACGCATATCGAAGAGAATTTTGTACATGATTTCTCTTTCGTTACCAAAATCAGTTTGTTTCTGTGTATTCGGATTATTAACGATCATCGGCAAATGAGAATCCATCGGAATATATTCTGCCAATTTTGCCACCGTCACATTCCGGTCGGTCTCTACAACCGTCATTTGCTCAACCAAATTTCTAAGCTGTCTCACATTTCCGGGGAATGCGTAATTTTCAATGTAATGAACTGCGCTTGCCTCAAGATGCAACTCGGGCATTCTGTATTTTTCGGCAAAATCAATCGCAAACTTTCTAAAAAGCAGATGAATATCACCTTTCCGCTCTCTTAAAGCTGGCATATCAATTTGTACGGTATTTAGACGGTAAAACAAATCCTCACGGAATCTATTGTCCTGAATCGCCTTCATCATATTAACATTAGTTGCTGCAACGATTCTCACATTGGTTTTCTGAACCTGAGAAGAACCCACTTTCATAAACTCACCACTTTCTAAAACTCTCAATAAGCGAACCTGAGTCTGCAAAGGTAATTCACCAACCTCATCCAAAAAGATGGTTCCGCCATCTGCGACTTCAAAATACCCTTTTCTGGTTGCTGTTGCGCCTGTAAAAGCACCTTTTTCGTGTCCGAACAGTTCGGAGTCGATGGTTCCCTCAGGAATTGCGCCGCAGTTTACAACAATGTAAGGCTGATGTTTTCTTTTTGATTCTGAATGAATGATTTTTGGGATAAATTCTTTCCCAACACCACTTTCTCCGATGACCAAAACGGAAATATCGGTAGGTGCTACTTGTATCGATTTTTCTAATGCACGATTTAAAGCCGGAAAATTTCCGATAATTCCAAAACGTGCTTTTATAGATTGTAAGTCTGCCATTTTCTTGATTTAAAGATTAAAAAAAATTAGAGATTTTTGAAATTGATGGATAACTCTATTTAAGATTTCTCATCATAATTGTTTCTAAGTCTTATTTTTTAACTCTAAATCATCTTTATTTCTAATTTTCGCAACTTTACTTTTGAAATAAATGTTTTCAGCAAAATCGTTCTCGTTGCTTTGTTTCTCGAAGTTTTCCAGGATTTTATAATATCTATCCTCCTTAGAAAAATTATCTGATTTTTTATTATATAAGCTGTTTTGTTGTTTCCCTAAATTAAAATTTGCGATAATATCAACCGCTTTGTTCTTATTATTTATTGCAAAACTGCGAGTTGATTTTTCTTTTAAACAAAACTCTTTTGAGGTTTCAGACTCGTATTTTAAAAACTGACTGTAAATTTTGTAAAACTGCTTACAGTCAATATTTTTTATAGATTCATTGTTTGAATGTGCCGAAATATTACTGCAGACTATTACCAATAATACACTCAGGCAATATTTATGTAGTTTTTCCATTGTCTGAGTTTAATATTTTAATAAAATCTTCTTTGCTTGGTAAAACAGTCATGTATTTACTTGCAAAAATCTGCTCATTATCTTCAGGCAAAGTATATCGAACCAAGGCTTCGCTTTTATCCTGACAAAGAATAATTCCTATAGTTTTATTCTCATCTTTTAACTTTACTTCTCTATCATAATAGTTTACATACATCTGCATTTGACCAATGTCTTGATGTTTGAGTTCACCAATTTTTAAATCAATTAATACAAAACATTTTAGAATTCTGTTATAAAAAACTAAATCAATCTTAAAATGCTTCTCGTCAAAAGTAATTCTATTTTGTCGTGCAACAAATGTAAACCCTGTTCCTAATTCTAAGAGAAAATGTTGTAATTTATCAATCAAGCCACTTTCTAAATCATTTCCAGAATAGTTTGATTGTTCCGGCAAACCAAGAAATTCTAAGATATACGGATCTTTGATCAGATCTTTTGGTTTTTCAAAAATTTGCCCTATTTCTGAAAGCTGAATGATTTCTTCTTTATTTTTGCTTAAAGACAATCTTGTGTATAATGCTGAATCGTATTGTCTTTGCAGTTCTCTTAAGCTCCAATTGTTTTTAAAGCTTTCAATCTCGTAGAATTTTCTTTCATTGATGTCTTTTATTCGCATCAGCTTTAGATAATGTGACCAAGATAGATTGAATTGAACAGCCGGTGTCTGTTGAATTTGAGATAAGTTAGATGATGCGTTAAGAACTATGGGTTCGAATTCCGCAGACAGTGTCTTCGGAATTCTATTGTTTAAAATTTCTGATTGTGCAGACGGTGTTTGCGGAATTGAATAAGACAAATAAAATTGTCTCATTTGCTCTAAATTTCTTTGGGAAAAGCCTTTTCCGAACTTCTTAGTTAAATGCGAGGACAAATCTTTAAGTAAATATTTCCCATATTCCGCACGGTTTTCACCATTTTGCTCGTCTTCTACAATCATTCTGCCAATCTCAAAATAGGTAAGCACCATTGTCTGGTTAACAGCAATAGCAACTCTTTTTCTGGCATTATCTAATAATGCAGAAATATTTTGAAGGAGTTCGTTTGATTGCAGATTACTCATTTTCTATTTAAAAATAAATTTAAAACTTAAATAGTTTAAAACTTTAAAATTATTTTACTGTTTCCCCTAAAAGTGTGCCCTGTGTATTACCAAATACAAAAACATCCACAATGTCACCCAATTTCTGACCTTCAAGCATATCAAAAACACAAACTGCGTTTTGAGAGTTTCTGCCTTTCCACTGGTTTTTATTTTTCTTTGAAATTCCTTCAATCAAAACACTATGAACTTTACCAACATAACCCTGCATTCTTTTTCTTGACAACTCGCCCTGTAAAGCGATAACTTCTGCTAAACGTCTTTGTTTGACATCGGCAGGAATATTGTCTTCCATTTTTTTGTGGGCCGGAGTTCCCGGTCTTTCAGAGTAAGAAAACATATAACCGTAATCATATTCTACTTCTCTCATCAAACTTAATGTATCTTGATGATCTTCTTCGGTCTCATTACAGAAGCCGATGATCATATCCTGTGAAAACGAAATATCGGGAACGATTTCTTTCGCTTTTCTAATTAACTCTAAATATTCTTCACGGGTATGCTGTCTGTTCATGGCTTCAAGCATTCTGTTGCTACCGCTCTGTACCGGCAAATGACAGTAATTGCAGATGTTATCATGCTTTGCCATTGTTCTGAAAACATCAAGGCTCATATCCTGAGGATTGGATGTTGAAAATCTGATTCTCATCTGAGGAACGGCTCTTGCAACCGAGTCTAAAAGTTTTGCAAAATCGACAGCTGTTGCTTTCTGCATTTCTGATGCTTTGGCAAAATCTTTTTTGGGACCGCCTCCGTACCAAAGGTAAGAGTCAACATTTTGACCAAGGAGCGTAATTTCTTTATACCCGCTTTCCCAGAGACTTTTGCATTCTTCCAAAATAGAATGTGGATCACGGCTTCTTTCTCTACCTCTTGTAAAAGGAACTACACAGAATGTACACATATTATCGCAACCTCTTGTGATCGTCACAAAAGCAGTCACACCATTTCCTCCTAAACGAACGGGATTAATGTCTGCATAAGTCTCTTCTTTCGACAGAATTACATTGATGGCATCTCTTCCGTCTTCAGTTTCTTTTAAAAGATTGGGTAAATCTCTGTATGCATCCGGACCTACGACTAAATCAACAAGTTGTTCTTCTTCTAAAAATTTAGTTTTAAGCCTTTCAGCCATACAACCTAAAACACCAACGGTCATGTTGGGTCTTTCTTTTTTTAGATTTTTGAACTGTGCAAGACGCATTCTTACGGTCTGCTCAGCTTTTTCACGGATAGAACAAGTATTTAATAAAATCAGATCTGCTTCCTCAACTTTCAGCGTGGTATTATAACCCTGATCATTAAGAATAGAAGCTACAATTTCAGAATCAGAGAAATTCATCTGGCAACCATAACTTTCTAAAAATAGTTTTTTAGAATTCCCCGTTTTCTCAGCAATGGCAAAAGCCTCACCTTGTTTTGTTTCGTCTATATATTTTTCCTGCACGATAAGTCTGTTTTGGGTTTAAAACTTAATATCCAAAAATAAATTTTGAATGATAATTTTAATCTCGTTGAATTTGCAAAGATACAAAATATTGTGACAGAATGTCAGAAAAGCAATTGTAGTTTAAATAAATGAATTACAAGAAATCTTATTAATTTGCGGTAAACTTAATCGGCATTCTAAAAACCTGCTTTACCGGTACGCCCTTATAATAACCTGGCTTCCAATATGATTTCTTTGTATTTGATGCGCATTTTACAACCATCTCATTGAACTTATCTAAATTTGACTGATTCTCTATGTAAAAAAAACCTGCATCTCCACTGGTATCAACATCAAAGTTTAATACGAAAGAGTAATCTATATTTGAGCGGTAACCATTTACATCAAAACACTTAGCAAAATTCTCTCTAAATTTCATAATATCACTTTCTTTGTCACGATACATATAAATGGGCATTGAAAAATCTTTCTCACCTTCATGATTAAACAGGAGATCATCTGAAAAAAGATTACAAAACATTGCGGGTGTTTTTTTTCCATCCAATTCAGCTGGCTTCCAATTATCAGTATGCTTTATTAATTCGAGAATCTTATTTTTCATACATTTATTATTTTCAACTGCTTTCAAATCGGCATCTGCAACATATTTTACCTTATGATCCGGATAAACAATAAATCTCATAAATAAAGCCTCTGTTTTTTCACACGGCTTTATATTATTTTTAACAACAACTTGCTGAATTTCCCTGATAAAATTTTCCCGTCCTCCTTCATAAAAATCCTGCCCTTTCGGATAATTGTATAAGACCTGCGCATTCATATAGCCGAAAAAAAACAATAGTGCAAAAGAAAAAACTCTAAATATCATATTAAAAATTTAAGAACAGTTTGAAAAATTATTGAGCTAAAATAAAGAATTAAACTATATTTCTATCATCTTTAATAGCCTACCGCTTTAAAGGTCTGTTGCAACAGATGAAAAATTCATTTTTATCTTAATTTGTGAAGCAGTAGGCTGTCCATTGCAGCTTGCCGGAGACCAGCTTTTCTTAATCCTTCTCACAACATACTGCATATCATCAAAAAAAACTTCACTGTTTAAAACCTTCGGTGAACCCTCCACATCAGTTACTTTCCCGGCAGCATCGATGGTTAGTTTAAAAGTAAACTCACCTGCCAAAGTATAATAATCTGAGTTCAGATAATTAAACATATATTTTCTCAAAACCTCTCTGTACGATGCAACACCTCCTTCGAAACCTGCGGGTTTAAAATCATTACAATCTTTTAGTGCTATTTGCAGAAATGGTTCCCGGATATTTATTTTTAAAAGATTCTTATTATTTTCAACAATAAAGGAGTCATCTCTGTACTCAAGATCATCCTGTGCAGAAAAGACATTAAAAGCAAAAAATGCGAATAGTAAAATTAAATTTTTCATAACTTTTTATGTTAAAATTCTGGAACAAATATAATCAGATGACCGACAAGAACAAAAGGTATCTAAAAATGAAGTACTTATATGGATACTACAATAATTCCTGAATGTGCTTATAATTGCTTTTTACAGTATCTAAAGCCTCTTTCATTTTTCCTCCCAACATCAGCTGAGCCATAGATTTTGTCATCCCGATTACTTGCTCAAATTCAATTTTCGGAGGAAGAGCCAGTGCATTTGGATTGGTGAAAATATTTAAAAGGTAAGGTCCGTCATGATTTAAACATTCTGTGATCGCACCTGCAACTTCTTCCGGCTTATGAACATTTTTTCCGGGATAGCCCATCGCTTGTGCAATCATTGCAAAATCAGGATTGATCATATCCGTTTCGTTATCAGGCATTCCTCCGACTTCCATTTCAAGTTTTACCATACCAAGACTTCTGTTATTAAAAACAATCAGTTTGATTGGAAGTTTATATTGAAATATTGTTGCCATATCACCCAAAAGCATCGACAAACCTCCGTCGCCACACATCGCAATAACCTGTCTTCCCGGATATGCCAAAGAAGCTCCGATTGCCATCGGCATCGCATTCGCCATAGATCCGTGGTTGAAAGATCCCAGCATTTTTCGTTCGCCTGTTCCGGTAATGAATCTTGCGCCCCAAACGCAACACATTCCTGTATCTACAGTGAAAATTGCATCTTTTTTAGCGATTTGATCTAAAGTATGTGCAACATATTCCGGCTGAATAGCGTCTTCTTTTCCGAATTCTTTCACATAAGTCAATTGATGTTCTTTTACTTTTCCGTAAAATTCTAATTGTTGATTGAGGAAATTTGCATCTGTTTTTTCATTAAGCAATGGAAGTAAAGCTTTGATTGTTTCTTTCACATCACCTGCAAGACCCAATTCTAATTTAGCCCTTCTTCCCAATCTTTCAGGACTCTCATCAATCTGAACGATTTTATTTTTTACAGGCATAAATTTCTCGTAAGGAAAATCTGTCCCCAGAAGGAGAACAAGATCTGCTTCGTGCATTGCGTGATATGCAGAAGGCAAACCTAAAAGCCCGGTCAGCCCTACTTCATTTGGATTGTTTGGCTGTATTGCCATTTTTCCACGGAATGAGTATCCTACAGGAGCTTTTAAAAATTTAGCTAATTCTACAACCTCAGCATTTGATTTTTCGGCACCGATACCACAGTAAATTGTTACTTTTTTGCTGTCATTAATCAAAGTTGCCAATTGATTTAATTCTTCATCTGACGGACGAATCACTGGATTTGTTTTAAAAATCTGAGTGGAGGTCGTTGTTTCTTCAGCATCAAGCTCAGAAACATCACCCGGAAGACCGATCACCGCAACACCTTTTTTAGAAATCGCGTGCTGAATCGCAGTTTGTAATGTTCTCTGAACCTGTTCGGGTCTTGTAATCATCTGATTGTAATAACTGCAGTCGTCAAAAAGTTTTATCGTATTGGTTTCCTGAAAATAATCCATGCCCATTTCATTGCTTGGAATCGTTGATGCAATCACCAACATCGGAACGTGGGATCTGTGCGCTTCATAAACCCCATTAATCAAATGAACATGACCGGGACCGCAACTTCCTGCACATACCGCAAAGCCATCCAGTTCTGCTTCAGCAGCGGCGGCGTATGCGCCAACTTCTTCATGTCTTACATGAATCCATTCAATGCTACTTTTCTTTACAGCGATATTTAAATGATTGAGACTGTCACCAGTTACGGCATATATTCTTTTGACATTAGCGTTTTCGAGCATTTCAACAATCTGCTCTGCAATATTTTTAGCCATAATTAATATTTTGTTTAAATTAATGTCTACTGTGAAAAATAGAATAGGAAAATCAACTTATCCTTCATTCTGCTCAAATCGTTTATTGAACAATCAAATTTAGTCATAATCGATTCTTAATGAAATAATACACCTATATTTTCTTTTGAAGGTACAGCAAAAAATACTCCGCAATTTCTTGCGGAGTATGATTTATATTTATTTAAAACTATTTTATCAAACAATACAGACTTACAATACTTCAATCTGATTTCTCAAAAGATCCTCAAACTCATCTCTCTTTCTGATCAAATGTGCTTTCCCGTCTAAGAAAAGAACTTCGGCAGGTTTTAGTCTAGAATTGAAATTTGTACTCATTTCAAAACCGTAAGCTCCCGCTGTATGGAACGCCAGAACATCACCTTCTCTTACCTCATTCAATTTTCTGTCCCAGGCGAAAGTATCAGTTTCACAGATATTTCCCACTACGGTATAAATTCTTTCAGCACCTTTCGGGTTTGATAAATTTTCGATCGTATGGTAAGAATCATAGAACATCGGACGGATCAAATGGTTGAATCCTGAATTTACTCCTACAAAAACCGTTGCCGTTGTCTGCTTAATAACATTCGCTTTCACCAATAAATAACCACATTTTCCTACAAGGAATTTCCCCGGCTCAAACCAAAGTTCAAATTTCTTTCCTGTTTCTTTAGAGAAATCTGAAATTGCTTTCTCGACTTTCTTTCCAAGAGCTTTTACATCAGTCTCCATATCGCTTTCCTGATAAGGAATTTTGAATCCGCTTCCCATATCCAGATATTTCAGATTCGGGAAATGTTCAGACAATTCAAGCATAATTTCAAGAGCCTGTAAAAACACTTCAGGATCTTTAATTTCGCTTCCAGTATGCATATGAAGACCTTCTACATTCAGATTGGTGCTTTTCATTACTCTTTCGATGTGACGCATCTGGTGAATAGAAATACCAAATTTCGAATCGATATGTCCTGTAGAAATTTTGTGATTTCCACCTGCATAAATGTGCGGATTGATTCTCACAAAAATCGGATATGTATTTCCGTATTTATTCCCGAACTGCTCAAGAATTGAGATATTGTCAATGTTAATATGAACTCCGTGCTGCATTGCTTCTTCGATTTCAGCCAAATCAACACAGTTGGGAGTGAATAATATTTTTTCTTTGGGAAACCCTGCCTTTAAACCTAATTTTACCTCACTGATTGATACGCAATCCAAAGAAGCACCCAGATTCTTTATGTATTTTAAAATATTGATGTTCGTTAAAGCCTTTGCAGCATAAAAGAACTTGGTGTGTTTTAAAAAAGAAGATGTAAGCTTTTCGTATTGAGTTTTGATTGATTCAGCGTCATAAACGTACACCGGTGTGCCAAATTCCTGGGCAATCTTTAATAATTCTTTTGGATTCATAATTTTAATTTAACATAAAAAAAGGCAGATTCTTCGAAAAGAGTCTGCCACATTACTTATTTTTTTATGCAAGGCAACTCTTTTAGGTATTCCAAACCTTTGAAAACTTTACAGCTCCCTTTTTCCCGGTTTGATTTTGTTTAAATTTTTGCATTGCTTATTTTATTCTTTTGCAAAAGTACTATTTATTTTTTTACTTCAGGAATATTAATGACAATGTCTCTGAACCAACAAATAAACGAACCTTATAAAATCTACTATTATAATTTGAAATTCTGGCAAATGTTGATACTCAATACAAGAGTCCTTAATAATTTTTTACTAATCATTGTTTTGCTTTTTTATTTCGGTAACGGTAAGGTTTCGAAATCACCACGCAACAATGCCAATTGCAATTCATTATTCAAATCTGCGGTCGAAAGAGGCAAGTCTAACTTTAATTTTGAGATTTTACTTAAAGTCTGAATTTGGGTGAATAAATCATAAAAACCATAGGATACAACTCTTCCGTTCTCGATAATAAGGAATAATTTTTCACCTAATTTTCTTCCTGCACCCAACCAAAGTTCGTTTCTTTTTTTGAAATCTATTTTCTTTTTAAAAACTTCAACATCAGCAAATTCTTCAATTTTCCCGATAAACTGTACCGCTTTTGAACCTTGAGTAAACGATCTGAATTTCAGGATCGGCTTTTCCTGTTTGTTGAGTGTGTTTTTTTCAACGATATATTTATTATTTCTAAAATAAAGCCCGAATGGAAGCGTTTCTCTTTTCTTGATGTTTTTAGAATTCTGAATTAATTTGGCAATGATGTCAGTTCCGGTCAATTCAAAATTTATCTGCTCCACATTTTTCTGAATCTCAATAAATTTCTTTGATTTTGAATTGAAAAGCTTTTTAGAAAACCGGTTGATATCCTGAACATAATCAGAGAAAATGATTTTCCCGGATTCGTTCTGAAAATAAACAAACCCTTTTTCGCCTGGCAAATCCTGGGTTAAAAGCTTGATTTTGTTGATGTAGGTTTTAGCATTTGTTTCCTCATGCTGCTCCTGAATAATTTCATTATCGGTATCTTTTGAAACCAAAAGTTTAAACAATTCCAGAGTTGCTCTTGCATCACCTTCTGCACGATGAGCATTCACCAAAGGAATCCCTAATGATCTCACAAGTTTTCCCAAAGAATAACTTACCTCATCAGGAATCAGTTTTTTCGCTAAAGGAATCGTATCTAAAGTATTGATTTTAAAATCATAACCAAGCCTTTGAAAAGACTGACGAAGCATCCTGTAATCAAAATCGATATTGTGACCAACCAATGTTGTGCCTTCCGTAATTTCTATAACTCTTTTAGCCAATTCATGAAATTTCGGGGCAGTTTTCACCATATTTGGTGTAATATTGGTCAGTTTTTGAACAAAAGGAGTGATGTCGCTTTCAGGATTGACAAGAGAAATAAACTGGTCGACAATTTTATGACCATCATATCGGTAGATGGCAATATCTATAATGCATTCCTTCCTGAAACCTGCACCATTACTTTCTATATCTATAATTGAATACATTTTAATCTTACCTGAGCTTATCAAAAAATGAATACTTTTCTGAAAATGCTATTTATAAAAATGAAATTTTGCTAAAATAATGAAAATACATTAAATAATACAAAAAGAATAAGCGTTATCTCCTTCTTCCGCCCAGACCAAACATTCCCAAAATCGCTTTTGCACCTTCTCTCATTAAGGTATTGGCAAAAGTTCTTCCTGCTCTGCTTTTTAAAACCTGCTCAAACATTCCGGGTTCTTCTTTCACGGGTTTCGTTTTTTGGGTCGGAGCAGAATTTTCAACAGCTTGTTCCATTCTTTTTACTAAAATTTCATATGCAGATTCGCTGTCGAGTGCTTTTTCATATTTAGAAACCATAGCTGATTTGCTCGTTAAATCTGAAACTTCAGCATCGTTCAGAACATCCATTCTTGATTCGGGAGAAATTAAATAAGTGTGAACCAGGGGAGTCGGTATTCCCTTTTCATCCAAAGCAGTGATAAAAGCTTCACCAATTCCCAGATTCTGTATCAATTCTGAAGCATTGTAAAACTCCGTTGTCGGATAGTTTTCAACAGCTTTAGAAATCTCTTTTTTATCTTTTGCCGTAAAACCTCTCAAAGCATGCTGAATTTTTAACCCTAATTGAGAAAGCACACTCTCTGGAACGTCGCCGGGAATCTGTGTGATAAAATAAATTCCAACACCTTTGGAGCGGATCAGTTTTACCATCGTTTCAATCTGGGAAACCAAAGCTTTAGAAGATTCATCAAAAATCAAATGAGCTTCATCAATGAAAAGAACCAGCTTCGGTTTTCCGCTGTCACCCTCTTCCGGAAATGTCATATAAATTTCAGCAAAAAGCGAAAGCATAAACGTTGAAAACAACTGCGGCTTATTCTGAATACCGGCAACTCTCAAAATATTGACAACCCCCTTTCCATCTCTTGTTTCGAGAAGGTCATGAACATCAAAACTCAGCTCACCAAAGAAATCTGCTGCGCCTTGTTGTTCCAGCGCAACAATTGATCTTAAAATTGTTCCTAAAGAAGCTGAAGCAATCGATCCGTAATTGGCAGACAATTCTGCTTTCCCCTGCGGATTATCGGTTACATATTGAAGGACTTTTTTTAAATCATTTAAATCTATAAGTGGTAAACCTTTATCATCACAATATTTGAAAACAATTGACATGATGCTTTGTTGTGTATCATTCAGTTCCAAGATTTTTGATAGTAAAATCGGTCCGAATTCGGTAACAGTTGCTCTCAGTTTCACGCCTTTTTCTCCGGAAATTGTCATCAGTTCTACCGGAAAATCCTGCGGATTGTAAGGAAGCTTCGTTTTTGCATATCGCTCTTCAATAATCGAATTCATTTGTCCGGATGCTGCAATACCAGAAAAATCTCCTTTGATATCTAAGACCAAAGAAGGAATTCCCGAATGAGAAAGCTGCTCGGCGAAAACCTGAAGCGTTTTTGTTTTTCCCGTTCCGGTGGCTCCGGCAATCAGACCATGACGGTTGATCGTTTTTAAAGGAATCGTAACATTGACTTCGGTGACCACATCGCCGTCTAACATTCCTTTTCCTAAAATGATATGTTCACCTTTTGGAGTGTATCTTGGGGTAAGTTCGTCAATAAATTTTGTTTTGTCTGCCATTTGATATTTTTAACTCTTAAAGGTAAAATTTTTTTGTAAAATAATCAGTTGCGGCTTATCAATTTCTTAATAATTTAAGCATAAAATAAATTTAATTAATATGATTTAAAACATCTCACATTCTTCAGGAAATAAATTTCAATTCTTTTAAGACTGATAATTAGTATATTGACTCAATTTTTTATGTAAACAAATTTTGGAGATTGAGAAAAACTATCACACAGAGTTATCTTTTCTTTATAATTAATCCATTACTTTGTATCTTTATAATCATTTTAAATAAGAATCAATGAAAGTTGAGCAAATATATACAGGCTGTCTGGCACAAGGTGCATATTATATCGTATCAGGAAATGAAGCAGCCATCATAGATCCGCTAAGAGAAGTAAAACCTTATCTGGATCGTCTGGAAAAAGACAATGTGACCTTAAAATATATATTTGAAACTCATTTTCACGCAGATTTTGTTTCAGGACATTTAGACTTAAGCAAAAAAACAAATGCTCCGATTGTTTACGGGCCAACCGCAGAACCAGATTTTGAAGCAATCATTGCTGAAGACAATCAGATTTTTGAAATCGGAAATATTAGAATAAAAGCACTTCACACTCCCGGCCACACGATGGAAAGTACCACTTACCTTCTGATTGACGAAAATGGAACAGAAACTGCAATTTTTACCGGTGACACTCTGTTTTTAGGTGATGTAGGACGTCCCGATCTTGCCCAGAAAGCAGGAAGCATGACGCAGGAAGATCTTGCCGGGATTTTATATGAAAGTCTGCACAGCAAAATTTTGTCTTTAGATGACAGCATTACGGTTTATCCGGCTCACGGAGCAGGCTCGGCTTGCGGTAAAAATATGCAGAAAGAAACGGTGGATATTCTCGGAAATCAGAAAAAAACAAATTACGCCCTTAATCAGCCTGATAAAGAATCTTTTATAAAAGAAGTTCTGGATGGTTTAACGGCTCCTCCAAAATATTTCGGGATGAATGTTGCGATGAACAAAGGAGGTTATGAAAGTCTTGATGATGTAATGACAAAAGGCTTAAATCCTGTCTCTGTAGAGGATTTTGAGAATTTTGCAGAAGAAACCGGAGCTTTGATTCTTGATACGAGAAGTCCTGGTGAATTCCATAAAGGATTTATTCCCAATTCAATCAATATCGGTTTGAAAGGTGATTTTGCACCATGGGTTGGAAGTCTCATTGTAGATGTAAAACATCCTTTGCTGTTGGTTTCAGATGAAGGGACTGAAGAGGAAGTGATTACGAGATTAAGCAGAGTGGGTTTTGATAATGTTTTAGGATTTTTGAAAGGCGGCTTTAATTCCTGGAAAAATTCAGATAAAGAAACTGATGAAGTAAAAAGGATTTCCCCTGAGGAGTTCGTACAAAAGTTTAATGAGAGTTCAAAAGTAATAGACGTAAGAAAGCTGACAGAGTATTCTGCAGAGCATATCGACAATGCCTATAACAAACCTTTAGATACGATTAGTGACTGGGTTTCTACGATTGACGATTCAGAACACTTCTTTCTTCACTGTGCAGGAGGATACCGTAGTATGATTGCAGCAAGCATCCTTAACTCCCACGGAATCAGAAATTTCACTGAAATCGAAGGTGGATTTAACGGAATTAAGAAAACAGAAAAACTTGCAACAACTGATTTTGTCTGTCAGTCAAAAACATTGTAAACTAAACAATTATTTGGAATTATTCTTGCAGGAATTTAGCAAAAAATTAGGTATGTCACAAAAATTTCAGGAACTTATAGAATCAGAAAGACCGGTTTTAATTGACTTTTTCGCAACATGGTGTCAACCTTGCAAAGTGCAGTCATCGGTGCTAACAACCGTTAAGGACAATGTTGGTGAAGGTGCGAGAATTGTAAAAATAGATGTGGATCAATATCCTGCAATCGCATCTCAATACGGAGTGCGTGGAGTTCCAACATTGGCAGTATTCAAAAAGGGAGAACTTTTATATAAAGAAAGTGGTGTGCATGATGTGAACCGACTGACACAACTTTTAAAACAATATATGTAAACTGTGATTTCTCACAGTTTTTTTATTTTTAAATAGTTTATTTGTCATCCCGTAGGGATCCAGGCGTGAATCTTTCCTCTAAAAAGATTGCTTACATTCCTACGGGATGACAAACACAATGTTTCAATGAGCGTTCAAGAATTATAATTGAATTTCAAAATCATCCCTGTCATTTAAAAACTGAAAATGATTTCTAAAATCGTTCAATTCTTCTAAATTTAATTTTGCTGAAACTAAATTTCCATTTTTCTCAGCAATTTCTTTTCCGTCAGCAAAAAAACAGTGTGAACTTTCTTTATAAAAAAGATCATTTCCATCCGTCCCGATTCTATTTAAACCAAAAACATAGGATAAATTTTCGATCGCTCTCGCTTTTAGCAAATGTTCCCACGCTCCTACTCTTTTTTCAGGCCAGTTGGCAACATATAAAATTGCGTCGTAATCATCATTATTTCTCGCAAAAACAGGAAACCTTAAATCATAACAAACCTGTAACAGAAAACGGATACCAAGATATTCTACAATCACTCTTTTATTTCCGGGAGTATAAATTTTATCTTCTCCAGAAAAGGAAAACAAATGTCTTTTATCGTAAAAAACAACTTCAGAATCTGGTTTCACAAAATACATTCTGTTGTAGAACTTTCCCTCAACCTCTACAGATGCACTTCCACAAAAGGCAGCATTTTTTTCTTTTGAAATCTTCTTTAAAAATTCCAGAGACTCTTCATTTTTATCTGAAATTTCGGCTGCATCCATACAAAAACCAGTCGAAAACATTTCTGGCAGAAGAAATAAGTCTGCATTTTGATTTTGAAGCTGATCTTCTACTAATTGAAAGTTTCCTGTCTTATTTTTCCAGATAATATCCTGATTTAATGCGATAATTTTCATATTTCTAATTCAAAACTTCCATAAAATTACATTTTTTAATCGGTTTCGGTTTTATATTTGCTGCAAATTGTCATTAGTAATAATTTAAAAATAAAATCTATGAAGAAATTGGTTTTTATGCTGATGTTTGTTCTTACAGGAACTGCAATCAGCGCACAAGCCTGGACGGGGAAAGGAGATCAGAAAGTCAATTTGGGTCTTAACGCATGGGGTTATGGCACAGGAATTACCGCAACTTATGATTATGGTTTGAACCAACTTTTGTCTGTCGGAGCCGGAGCCAACGCATATTTTGATGGGTATAAGGATAATAATGAAGACAATAGAGTTTTTATTTTCGGAAGAGTAAATTTCCACCTGAAAGAAGCTTTGGATTTACCAGAGCAGCTAGATATTTACCCCGGAGTTGATTTAGGGGTTCTCGGTAGAGATTTCGGGATCGGAGCCCATATCGGAGCAAGATATTTCTTCACAGAAAAAGTCGGCGTTTTTGCTGAAGTCGGAAACAACGGAAGTCTTGGCGTGTCCTTTAATTTTTAAAAACAGATGCAATATATGACAAAGCTTCTCATTTTGAGGAGCTTTTTTTATTTGGCATCCTTTTGATAATTGTTACCTTTGCAAATTAAAATCTAAAAACAATTAATGGAATTAGCAATTAAGATCTTTCAATTCATATTAAGCATATCAATCTTAGTAATTCTTCACGAGCTTGGGCATTTCTTACCCGCAAAATGGTTCAAAACCAAAGTAGAAAAATTTTACCTGTTCTTCGACCCGTGGTTTTCTTTAGCCAAGAAAAAAATCGGTGAAACAGAATACGGAATTGGGTGGCTTCCTTTCGGAGGTTATGTAAAAATTGCCGGAATGGTAGACGAAAGCATGGACACCGAGCAACTGAAACAGCCAGCTCAACCTTGGGAATTCAGAGCAAAACCAGCTTGGCAGAGACTGATCATCATGATGGGTGGAGTTACAGTAAACTTTTTCCTTGCATGGATTATTTACGGATGTCTTTCCTTTTTTAATGGCGAAACTACTTTTGATACTGCGAAAGTGGACGCTCCTATGAATTATACAAGCGTTGCTAAAGGAATGGGCTTTCAGGATGGAGATAAGATCTTAAAGGTTGACGGAAAAACACAGAATAACCTTGACAAACTTGCTTTAGATGTTTTATTAAGCGATGAAATCACCGTGTTGAGAAACGGAAAGGAAGTTACATTCCCTACCAACGACGATGGAAAAGCGATGGCTTTCAGAGATGAAAATCCCAAAGCATTCCTTACCCCAAGATTTTCTGCGGTAATTGATACTATTATCAATCCTAAAACGGCTGCTGCAGGTTTAAAAGTGGGTGACCAAGTTGTCGCTGTCAATAATCAGAAAATTAATTATTATGATGAATTACAGGGAATCATCACAAAAAATGCAGGCAAAAATCTTAATGTAGAAGTTATAAGAAACGGTGCAGTTCAGCCACTGACTTTACCTGTCTCAAAAGATGGAACTCTGGGAATTTCGTCTTATAAACAAATGACAAAATACTATGAAACAAAACATTTCTCATTCGGAGAATCAATCGGAAGAGGATTCACAAGAAGTATTGAAAGCTTAACGTATCAGGTAAAACAATTCAAATTAATTTTCAACAAAAAAGTTCAGGGTTATAAAAAAGTTGGCGGACCGTTGGCAATTATCAAAAACATGCCTGTTGACAAAGCTAAAGACGGAAGTGTTTCAATTGACTGGACTGCTTTCTGGAGTTTTACGGCAATGTTTTCAGTTTGGTTGGCATTCCTGAACCTGATTCCGATCCCAGGATTGGATGGTGGACATGTAATTTTTACTTTATATGAAATGATTGTTGGAAAACCAGTGCCACAAAAGATTTTAGAGAACGCGCAGATGGTGGGAGTTATCTTCCTGTTAGGCTTAATGTTACTAATCTTCGGAGCAGATATTTTTAAAATCATTACCAATAAGTTTTAATTTTATCTAAAAAATTAATTAAAAAACTTGCGTGGTATAAATATCAGTCCTATATTTGCACCACTTAAAAATAAGGACATTCCTCCTTAGCTCAGTTGGTTAGAGCATCTGACTGTTAATCAGAGGGTCGCTGGTTCGAGCCCAGCAGGAGGAGCAAAAAGACTTACAGAAATGTAGGTCTTTTTTATCTTAATCCCTTTTCTGTTTTAATTATTTTAAAATTTAAATTCCTGAAAAATAATCTTATAGCCTGTTTACTGTAATTTTAAGCAGAAAATATTTGTTTGATATTGTTTTTCATATTATATTTGCACCACCTTAAAAGAGGGACATTCCTCCTTAGCTCAGTTGGTTAGAGCATCTGACTGTTAATCAGAGGGTCGCTGGTTCGAGCCCAGCAGGAGGAGCCATACTGACAAGCCACCAATTTGGTGGCTTTTTTCGTTTATAACCCTTTGATGGCAACGTATCAGATGTGTTGATTTGATATTTTTAGAATGATAATAATTGATTTCCAATCCTTTAAAAAAGAAAATAAATAATAAGAGAACAACCTTCGGGTTGTTTTTCTATTTTTGCGAACTCAAAATCGCCTAAAATGAGCCAAAAACCAATCAAGTGTTTCAGATGTGTTGATGACAGAAATTTAATGGTAAAGAATGGAAAAACACGATCAGGCAAACAACGTTATCTATGTAAAATTTGTAAATCAACAAGAGTAGAAAATTATACATATTGTGCTTATCAAAGCAATATTGATCAACAAATTACACTATTAACCAAAGAGGGTTTGGGTATTCGGAGTACGGCAAGGGTTTTACAAATTTCTACAACAACTTTACTAAAAAGAATCCTACTGGTTGCAAAAAGTATTAAACAACCGATGATTCCAATCGGCAAAGAATATGAGGTTGATGAACTATGTACTTATGTAGGCGATAAGAACAGAAGAGTTTGGCTAGTCTGTGCTTTGGAAAGAAAAAGTCGTAAAATCGTGAGCTTTAACATCGGTAGAAGAACTAGTCAAACTCTGAAAAAAGTAACTGAAGGTTTACATCTTTCTCAAGCAAAAAAGATATTTACAGACAAACTTCCTAGTTATAAAACTCTAATAAAGAGGAAAGTTCACAAAACAATTCAGTATGGCACTAATCACTTGGAGCGGTTTCATCTCACATTAAGGACTCATCTGAAACGGCTTAACCGTAGAACAATTTGTTTTTCAAAAAGTGTTTTGGTGCTTAATGCTGTATTGAGAATTTATTTGTGGGGATGATAATATTATTTTAATTTATAAAATTTCATCCTTAGATATTAATACAATCTCTAATAATTTTGAAATTATATAAGTATGCTTCTACCTAAAAGTTTTATTTTGGTAAATTAGCTATACTAAATTAGCCTGCTTTAAAATGTATAAAAATATCCACTATTTAGATAATAACGCCACTACACCTGTAGACAAACGAATAGTGGAAGTAATCAATCCTTATTTTGAACAGTATTATAGCAACGCCTCTGGTTCCTATGCGTTTGCTAAACACTCTCATTCTGCCATCAGTTTATCTAGAGATTGTATTAGTCAACTCATTGGGTGTAACAACAAAGACATTTACTTTACTTCTGGTGCAACCGAAAGTCTAAATTTAGCATTAAAAGGCTTGGCATTAAATCCCACTAATAAAAAAAAACATCTCATTACCTGCCTTACAGAGCATAAAGCAGTTTTAGAAACTTGCCATTATCTAGAAAGTATTGGATATGAAATTGATTATCTCCCTGTAGGTAATGATGGTACAGTAGATTTGGAATTGTTAAAGTCTTTAATAAAATCAGATACTTTGTTAGTATGTTTGATATGGGTAAACAATGAAACTGGCGTTATTCATCCAATTAATGAAATTGGTAAAATAACAAAAGACGCTGATATATATTTTGTGTGTGATGGAACACAAGGGGTAGGAAAAATACCCATAGACGTAGTGACATCCAATATTGATATACTGTGTTTCTCTGGTCATAAAATGTATGCTCCTAAAGGAATTGGAGGATTATATATCAACCACTCAATTACAAAACAAAATAAAGTACAACCTTTAATTCATGGTGGAGGTCAGGAAAATGGTTTAAGAAGTGGAACACATAATGTACCATTGATAGCTGGATTAGGAAAGGCATTCGAAATTGCTGAAAAGGAAATGGAAATTAATCGTGTTCATATTGAAAATCTTCGAGATATTTTAGAAAAAGCGTTATTAGAAATTGATGGATCTTTTATAAATAGTAAAAATGCTTCAAGAATTTATAATACAATAAACATTTGTATTCCTAATTTCGACACTGAATTTTTTATTGGTATGAATAAAGATATTGCTGTAAGTAACGGCTCTGCTTGTAATTCCGCTTTGGTGCAACCATCACACGTTCTTTTAGCAATGGGGCTTTCTAATGATAATGCTATGAGCAGTATCCGTATTTCTCTTGGAAAGGAGAATACAAAGGAAGATATCGAAATATTTCTAGAAAGAATTCATAACTTTATAGCAATCCGATAATTAAGTATTTCTTATGCCTAAAACTTTATTCGAATCACTATATCTCTGCAAAACTGAAACCGAGGTCGATGCACTTATCTCTGGGAATGCATACTTAAAAAATGTATTAAACTGGTTTCCAATTGGAGAAAATGAATCAAATTTCAGTATCATTGAAAATCAGCAGTCTAACCCAATTGCAGCATTAGTTGAAAAAGTTACCAACTCAATTGATGCTACACTGATGAAAAAGTGTCTTGAATTAGGATTAGATCCTAAAAGTAAGAATGCACCGAAATCGATGGATGAAGCAATCGAAGTATTTTTTCCAGATAACAAAAATTGGGATTTGAATACATTTAGAAGAAAACAGGCTGAAGATATACAAATCATAGCAGATGGTCCAACTAAGCAAAGTTCTGTAATTATTTATGATAATGGGGAAGGACAGCATCCTAAAGATTTTGAGAAAACTTTTCTTTCTTTAATGAGAGGAAATAAAAATGAAATTCATTTTGTTCAAGGAAAATACAATATGGGAGGTAGCGGAGCTATTGTATTTTGTGGAACCAAAGGCTACCAATTAATAGGCTCTAAAAGATTTGATAATTCTGGTGATTTTGGTTTTACATTAGTGAGAGAACACCCTTTATCGAAGGATGAATTAGAAACTAAAAAAAACACTTGGTATGAATATTTAAAAATTAATGGAGAGATTCCTTCCTTTGATATTTCGGAATTGGATTTAAAGCTCCTTAACAGAAAATTTAAAACAGGCTCTATTATTAAAATGTATTCTTATCAGATGAAAGGAATTTCTGGATTTGCTCAAGATTTAAACCAAAGTCTGAATGAATTTCTCTTTAAACCTGTTTTACCAATATTCACTGTTGATACCAAGGAACGTTATCCAAACAATAAAGTCTTGGAAACAACTGTCTATGGTCTTCAACGACGTTTGGAAGAAGAAAAGGATTATGTTGAGGATTGGTTTTCTGAAGAATATGAAGATACTCTTTTTGGCAAAATGAAAGTTACTTGTTATGTTTTTAAGGCAAAGCAAGAAGGAAAAACAGTTAAAGAGACTAAAGCGGATATACAGCGTAGATATTTTAAAAATAATATGTCCGTCTTATTTTCAATGAACGGACAGGTTCATGGTCATTATACTTCCGAATTTATTACAAGAAGTTTAAAATATAATTTACTCAAAGATTATTTGCTCATCAATGTGGATTGTACAAAGATGAAGTATGAATTTAGAAAAGACCTTTTTATGGCTTCTCGAGATCGTTTGAAGAATGGAGCAAAAGCAGAAGAATTAAGGGATTATTTACGAAAAAAATTAACAAAATCTAAACTTGATGATATTAATAAGCGTAGGAAAGATTCTATCGGATTAGAAAGTGAAGATACTTCTGAACTGATAAAGAGCTTTGCGAAAAATTTATCCAAGGATAGCGAACTTTTCAAATTATTACAAAATACGCTTAAGCTCGAAGAAAAATCAAAAGAAAAACCTGAGAAAAAAGAGCATACAGACAATAGACCACAAGAAAAACAACAAAAACCATTTAAACCGGAGCGGTTTCCTAGCTTTTTTAAATTACAGCATAAAGCTAACAGTCCTATTCCTGTACCAACCGGAGGTGAAAAGACATTGCGGTTTGAGACCGATGTTGAAGATCATTATTTTGATCGTACAGATGAACCCGGCGACTTACAAGTGAGTATTTTAAGAGTAAAACGAACGGATAGTAAAGGAGGCGATAAACAGGGGAATGAAAAAGAGCCTGGAGAGTTATTAAATATTATTAAATCAAGTCCGGATAAAGGAACAATTAAAATTACCTTCAATCCAGACGTAGAACTGAGGCAAGGTGATGAAATAGAAATTGAAGCATCGTTGAAAGGTGCTGGTAACGATTTTTTCCAAGAGATTGTTTTCCTCAAAATTGTCGATCCCGAAGAAAAAAAGGAACTTACACCTAAAGAGGAAGAAGATTATAGTAACATAGGATTACCCGAATTAATAAGAGTTTCTAAAGAACAATGGGATGATTTGGAATCTCATGGTATTTCTATGAATTATGACACTGTTATGAATCCTGTAGCTTCGGGAGATATATTGGAAAAAATTTATGTCAATTTGGATAGTCACGTCTATTTAAATTACAGAAAGAAATTAAAGAACGAAGATCAAATAATTGTAGCTCAAAAAAGATATATAGCTTCCGTTTATTTTCACTCTCTGTTTTTATATATGATTACCAAAAAGAAAAATTATCGACTTTCTTTAGTGGCTGAAAACAATGACGAAGAAATAACTATCGATGATTATATTCGAGATGTTTTCGATAGTTATTACTCCGATTTTTTATTGAATTTTGGTATGGAACAGCTAATGGGTAGCTTGGAGGACTAGTTATGGGAAAATTATTATCTGTTACTGAGGCAGCATTTAAATTAGGCATAACTAAAGAATTACTTTTTGCTTATATCCGAAACGCTCCAAAAAAACATTTGGGGCATGAACGCAAATTGGTGTCAGTAGTTAGAGATGGGCAAAATTTTTTTAAAGACAACGAACTAACTGAGTTTGATGACTATTTAAAGGAACCTTGGTCTAATCCCAATGAGACGAGACCCATAATTCCTAGTTTTATTCAAGATTATCTAAAAGTTGAGATCGGTGGAAAATGCCCCATTTCTCAAAAAGGCTATCCTTTGGAAAATGCTCATATAATCCCGTATAGTGAATCTCTAAGCCACCATCATCATAATTTAATTAGGATTTCTAAAGAAGAACATACTAAAATAGATAATGGCATTATTCCGCGCCCTCTACTTTTTGATATCAAAAATAAATTAATTGAATCTTTACGAGTACAATTAAAAACAGAAGGCAACAAGTTTCAATCATCTTTTAATTTGCCTAAGCCTCACCCTACATTTATCGGAAGATTTTCGGAACTATTGGAATTGACAGAATCAATGGAGTATGAAAGATTGATAATTATTGAAGGATTAGGAGGAATTGGAAAAACACAGTTATTATTAAACGCCTTAGAAAATGTACAATATCATAACCCAGTAATCTGGATTGATGTTGAAACAATTGGAAGTTTTAATGACTTTCTTATCTTTTTGAATAATGCTATTTCAAAGTATGTTGAAATTTCAGAAGACTCAATTATTGACGCATTAAAAAGTAGACCTTTAACACTTGTTTTTGATAGCTTAGAAAAATTACTGATATCCGAAAGAGATGAAATAGAAGATTTTATTGAAAGCATATTAACACAAACAGGCAGTTGTCAGATTCTTATAACTAGCCAAATTGATTTATTAATTTTAGATCACAGTAAAAAAGTTATTAGATTGAAGGGACTAAATAATTATTATAGTTTAGAACTTTTTAGAGATTTAATAGAAGAAGATATTGAATTTTCTGATCATAATTGTGAGTGGATACTTGATTTTTGTGATGGTCATCCACTTTGCTTAAAGCTGATAGTTTCAATTATTAAATTTCATGAAGATGTTAACCGTGCTATTTTACAACTCAAAAATATTGGTATACCTAAACATCCCATCCGTAAGATTCACAATAAAATGACAGCACTTGATGTTTGTTTATCTACAATTTATAACACTCTATCTGAAGAACAAAATAAAATTATCCATTACATAAAATACTTTCCTGCTGGCTTGAAATTAAATTGGGCAGAAGAGCATTTTTCAGAGATAGATTTTATTAAAAATTTAGCTATTTTAAAGCAATTCTTTTTCGTTGATATTGTTAAAGATCAACTTGATTTTGAAAGAATAACAATTACTAATCCTATTCGAATATTTTTAAAAGAAAAAACTAAAAATAGATCAGCTATCATTGAAGAAGAACTGAGTATGGAAGCTATTTCAGCAATAATGATAGAGTCCATAATAATTGACAGCCATTATATAGAGAATGGTATTTATGGTCCCCCTGCTTATGGTATTAGACGTCTCGAAGATGAGTTGCCAAATATAATAGAAGCATTTAAAGTTTCACAGGAAAGAGCTCTTTTTTATGAAAACGAAGGGAATGATGCGTTAAATGAAAAATATTTAAATTTTATAGTTGGAATAGCTGGAGCATTAGGTAAATTCTGTTGGGCAAGAGGGTATTTTGAATATGGAACGACAATTTCAAAGGCGGGAATTGATGCTAATCTTAGACTTAAAAATTACGAAATTGCATCCACCCAATATATGTATTTAGGACAAATTCAGCAAAGACAACATGACGACGAGGGATTTTCTAAAACTGTAGATAATTTAAAAACTCTAGCTAAAAATACTAATAATATTCATATAGAAATAGATTCTACATGGGCAAATGGTAGGTTAGAATTAGATAGAAATAATTTTAGTGAAGCTTTAATACTATTTAATAAAGCAAAAGAGTTAATTAGTATTGTACTTAAAGATTATGTACAACCTAAAACTGACCAAATATTGAATAAAAAAATTCTCGAAGAATATGGTCAAGCCCATCATTTAGGAAATTTATCACTAATTATGTCTGAAATAGCTAAAGTTCATGAGTTTTCGGGTAATTTTTCAGAAGCAGCCAAGAATTATGAAGCAGCAATTAAAATACATAGAGAATTTAATGACGAAACAAATTTAATGGCGTGTTATTATCACTATGCCAACTGTCTTGTAGAACTAAATCAGACCAATGAAGCAATAGATTTTTATCTTAAAGCTGTTGAAGGGTTCAAACTTAATGGACAATATGAATATCTATTTAATACAATAGCTAGCATAGGAATTATTATAGAAGATAATTTAAGCATCTTGTATAATGAACACCTCAATAAAGAAACTTTTAAAGAAGTTATAAAACATTTAAACTATCTATTTCAAAATTTCTTTCATGATGAGTTAGCAGATAATGATTTAAATACTGTCACAAAAAAAATCTCACATAGTCTGATAAGTCAATTAATGTGTATAATAAAGATTATAGGTTTTACTCCTTATCGTTTTTTAATGACAGACTGGATTATTGATTTTGCTGAAGAATTTAAAATAAAAAATATTGATTTTGGATATTTTACTGCAGCTCTGAATCTAGGACATGCAACCGGAGCAATTGACGAATGGAGGGATATTGCAGAAAATAAACCATTGATGATTAAGACAATTTTACAAAGTTGTGTGATTATCAATGGTGGACCAGATTTAAAAAGTAAGACAAGGATATTTTATTGGTTAGAAAAATGGATGCAACATACCAATCTTGATGTAACTGCTACAGCAGAAAAATTATGGGATCAAGCTTGGGCAACTTTTGAAGATAAAGTTTAGGTTTTTGCTTGTTCTTCTAAATTATTGCTTTTAATAAAATATAGTGCTTCTTCATAAGCCGTATCTGAAATACCACCCCGCAATAGATAACCTGCTAATTTTCTAACAACATCATTTGTTAAATCATCGACTAAAGAAATAATTAAATTAAATCCTTTCAATTCATCTTCACTAACTGTAATTATTTTTTTAAAATCTACGAAACCTCCTCTAAATTGAGGAGAAGGTGGCAAAAATCTAAATCTTTCACCCACATATGAATTTGTTACGTCATCAGTTATACTAGTTCTTAACTGTTTTCCTCCTTTTGTTTCGCCAGTTGCTTTATTTTCTACTTTTTGAGATTGAAAGCTAGTGTTTTGATCAGTAGAAATTTCATTAACTTCACATAGTAAAATTTGGTCATAGTTTTTGTTCGACACATTACATCTCGGAGTTGCCACGAAAAACATTTTTTGATTTTGATCTTCAAAAATATCTCCGGTATAAAAGTAGTGCTTAGCGGTATTTGTTCTTCTGTAATAATGCTCAATCGTATTAACAATAACACTTTTTTCTCCGAGATCATTATTTATGAGATTTTGGTAAATAGATCTTATAGCAATCCTTTCAAAAACTTCTTTAGTTCTATCCGCTATGTTAGGTTCTCCAGATTTTCCATTCTGAATAGATTTTATGATTTCCTCAATTTCATTGTGCTTAAACTGGTTTATAAATGCAGAATGAATCTCAGTCATAATTTTCTGATCCAAAGTGCCATTTATGGAAAAAATATTAAGAAATCCACAGTTCAACATTAGTTCTATTGAATCTATTATTTCTTCTATTGATTTACGATTTTTTTCCTTTTTTATGACCGTTCCTTTCTCATCAAGTTCTGTAAAATGAGCCAAATTTCCACTATGCACAAAAATCGGAATTCTATTATTTTCATAATGATTTCTAATCTGTTTTATCGTTTCTCCAATTGAAGTGTCAGAATCCCCATCTTGATTATTAAGATCCATAACAAGACATTTTACATTATCGCGATATTTCTCAAAATTTTGTATGTAAATAGCTAAATTCTCCGAAACAATAAGTTGCGCATCCATTTTTTTTTCAGTAAAATAACCAACAAACGGTTCTATTATTTTTTTGTCATCTTCTAATAGTAAAACGATGTTCTTCGGAGCAATTCCTTTGGTAAGCGTAGGTGAAATACTCATATACTTAAATATAATTTTTTTAATTTTTTGTAATATAGAATGCAGGACCATATGATTTATTTTCAGAGGTAATTTGCCAATCAATATTATCTAACATATTCCTAGTGAAAGCTAATCCTAACCCAGTAGCATTTCTTTCCTTTTTTCCAGTAATCCCATACTCAAAAATAATTTCTAACTCATCTTCTTCAATTTTAGGACTTGTATTACTAATAATGAAGGTGCTTGGCTCTTTGTATTCGAAGTTAATTATTTTATTTGTGTGGGTATATTGTAACCAGTAAATCGAGTTATTTATTATATTTAAAAATGAAACCCAAAAAGGATATTCTATTTCTTTAATCTCTAATGACTCTAAAGAACTGCTAATATTAACAATGATTCCATCTTGTTCAATTTTATCTCTAAAAAGATGTAAAACCTTTTTAAATGTCTCAATTGGCTTAAATGTTTTGTGTCTTCCTTTACCGATTGCAGGCTGAAGAGAATCTTTTAATTCATCCATTGCTTCTAAAGATAAATCTATGTTTCCTATTCGATTTATAAAATCATTTCTTAGATCATTATCTTGAATATGCTTTACTTTTAATTTCAATAAACTCACATCTCCTCCTATTGCTGAGATTGGTTGAGCTAATTCATGATAAATTAATTCAAGACTTGTTCCTAAAGTTGCTAAACGTTGAGATAAGGTTAAAGTTTCCTGCATATTGTCTAGGGAAGTGTTTGTTTCTGTAACAAACTCTTGAGTTAGCTTCATTAATTCAGGATCATTATTGCTTTTCTCCGCCAAGTACTGTATGAATTTTTCGGAATCAGGTCTTTCAAATCTATTCTTAACACTACCTTTCTTAAGTCCGAGATTATGAATTAATCTATATTTAGCTCTTCTCCTTCCAGCTTCTTCTAATATCCCTGTTATTGATTTCTTAAAAACAATAAACGCTTTATTTTCAAAAAAACCTTCCCTGTTTGTTTTTTCACTTAACCCGTCGTTTTCAGGCGAGTATAAAAAAGTGTAACCCAAAATTTGGTTTGGTCCGATTGATACAATATGTTTTTTTACTCTTTGAGCTCCTAAACCAAGCCAGTCTTGTTCTTCTTCACCATAAGGTTTTACACCAAAACCATTTTTGGAAACTTTTAACCCCAAATATCTACTCATAATTGCAGTGGCTTCCCTTCGTCCGGCTGCTTTTAAAAGTTTTACCATTTTTTGTTTCGAATCTTCATCTAAATCATAGATTCTTATATCGAAGTAGAATTCTCCTAGTTTTGTGTCCTTATATTTTGTAGGGATATCCTCAAAAGTTATCTCTTTTCTCTTATTCAGATCTTCGTCTGAAAGTAAATATTCTGGTTCAATATCAAAATTTTCGGGAACTCCTTCTTCGCCCAATCTCTTACATATATATTTCCCTTCTACTTTATTATTAGCTGTAACCTTGCCAAAAATTCTATAATCGTAGTATTCAAATATTTTGGATGTTTCAATCTCAATAAAATCAATTTTTCCCTTAACTTGATTTTTAATAAAATTCAAACCATAAAATAATTCAAATGTTCCAGAGCCATTATCTATTTTATTTTCCTCTTTAATTATTCCTTCCTTAACAAGTTCTTTTTGGATAAGAGTATTTTGCTTTAGTGGAGTTATTAAATCTACTAGACTTTTGTAAAATGTTGTTGCTTCAATATCTTTTAAATTAACTTCCTCCTCAATTATTCCTTTTACGGAATCATCCACATCTTGAAGTACAATCATTGTACCTTCATTGAATGAATTGAAGGGTTCGGAATTAAGTATATTTAATAAAACTCCATTTTTTGCTAAATCATTTTCCTTTAACAATTCTTCATCAGAAAATAACAAATTAAAATCATTTGTAGTTCCTCCAGGGAAATCAACTTTATCTAAAAGACTATCAACTCTAAACAACTCTCTATCAATTCTTATCCAGCTGTATTCTAAATCATTAGCTTGCTTTGTTACTACGGTTAGATATCTTCCTAAAGCCATAGCAGCAAGTCTACCAATACCTTTTGAGCCTAAATATCTTCTCTCGTAAATCAAACTTTTTCGGTTACTTCTATCATCATCTCTTTTACTACTTCTTGAAGTTATTAACCAATCTTCAAAAAGAGTATCACTTTTCATTCCTAATCCATTATCCTTGATTATTAAAAAATTTTTATTTGAATCAATATCGTACTGTGTGTACACCCAACACTTATCTGCATCTGCATCATACCCATTTTTAACTAATTCATTAATAGCAGTCGAAGGATGACCAATTTGCTCCTCACCCATCTGGATGATAGACATCGCTCCTGAAACAAATTTTAATTTTTTATGGTCTATCATAGTGTGTTTCTATTATATAAAACAACTCGCACAACCTTCACCTTCAGCATCTTCAAGAATATCTAAAAGATATGGTGACTGTACTTTTGTTTTTTTGCGTTCTTTGCGTTTAATATATTCTTCTTTTATCTTTTCTATGCGTTCTGGTTGTACTAGTTCTGCTAGAGATTCATCCTGTATCCAAGTATAGCCATCTTTCTCATATTCCATTGCTTTCAAGAACAAATCTGGATGTTGCTCATATAGCCAAATCCACTCTATCTTTTGTTGATAAAAACAAAAAAAGCAACCGGAACGGCTTCGGGCATAAGTAGACTTTTTACCATTTATTTCAAATTCTATAGCTCTATAATATTCCGGAACACCTACACCTGATTCTTCTAAAGTTTTAAAAATGTCATCCCTAACTAATATATCTTCATTATTAATCAGAGGAAATTCATCTTCTTTTGATATTGGATAATCTGTTGTTTGTAAAAATTGGAATAAAGCATTATTGTATTCTTTAATCCCTAAATCTAACAGGCTATTCAATTTTTGCGTTTGACTGAAATTAATAGAAACTTCTTCATTTATAACCTCAAAAATTCGCTCTCTCTTTTCTCCTAAATCTAATGTTTCATAATACCTTAAAACATTATGAATATTATTGTTTGAAAGAAATTTGGCACTGACATCTTCGCTAAAAATATTTTTTCGGAACGGAAAAATAGACTGAATATTCGATTTTTTGGATATATATCCCTCTCTATCCTCGTCTCCCCGAATACCAACATAAGATATCACTAAATCATCACCTACAAACTTTTCAAAAGGTTCTAATTTCAGTTTTTTTGTACACCATCTGGACATAGATCCGGGCAAAAATCCATTATACATTTTTATGTAGTGATCAAATGGATTTAATGAATCATCTGAAAGAACGGGTAGCTTTTTAATCTCCTTACCAAGATAGTTTTCAAGACTTTCAATCAAATCGTAAGTATCCTGAAGTTCTTTTCCTGTATCTGAAGTGTAATATTCAATATCTAACTCCGGATAGTTTTGCTTCATGTATATAGCTAAAGCAGCACTATCCTTGCCTCCTGATATTCCTAATACGTGCCTAACTTTACTCATTATAATAAATCTTTTAAAACCGTTGTTATCGCAGCTAAGTCAATACTTTTATCTTTTGATAATAACTCTTTTATCTTTCCTTCGAGATTTTCTACCTCTTTACTTTTGCCTTTCGGCAGTCGAATTACCTTGTTTGTCATTCCTCCTTCAAAAGAATTAATCTGAACATCTAAAGCTATTTCTTTTTTCTCATCAAATTTACTCTTTGAAATCCTATTCAGGCTATCTAAATCCAAAATCATATCCGTGAACTTGTCATAAAGCAAAAGTTCGTCTTCATCTTTAAATTTTTCCAGTGATTTTCCTGTTAAAGATTGAGCTAACGAACTCAACCAAGCTTTTTTATCTTCAATTTGAGAATCTATTCGTTGTACAAATGATTTTTGAGAATTCAGCAACAAATGACGATGTAGGCTCGTATATCTTTTTTGAAATTTGATTTTATATTCTTCAAATGATACTGACTTATCAAAGTATTTATCTTGTAAAAAAGATTCGAAACGGTTTACCAATTCATCGAAACAATTACGAACTTCTTTTATAGAGTCTTGTAATTGAACAATAAAATGTTGTAATTCCGTTCTGTCTCTTTGTATTTTTGCAACAGAATAACCTAATGCAGTAGGAAAATCTTCGAAGAAAGATTGTTCAGGATCTTTAGAATTAGCTATTGCTTCACGAATAGCAATGCTTTCCTTTGACAAGCGTTTAGTTTCCTTTGAATAATCAGGTAATCCTCTATAAAACACCAAAAATGGTTTTATTGTTTCGATGAAAGTCTGTGCGTTACCACTTTTGTTTAAATCAATATTTAAAAATTTACGATAACTATTAAAAATATCAAGTTTAACACCTTCTAACACAAAAGATTTAATTTCAAAATCTTTCGGTATTTTAGAAATAAGTTCTAAAATGTCTTCATTAATTGTTGGTGTATAAATACTTTCATTAAATAAAGCATATTCATCCCTTTTAATAAATAAAAAAGTAGGAATCCAAAAATCAATGAAACCTTGTTTAAGTTTAAATGGCTTGTTATTCAGTATCTCGACAAATTCTGAGACACTTCTTTTTGAAAATTTAGCACTGTTTAAAAACTCAACAGAAGCGTCCCATAAATTATAAAATCCATTTTCATTATGCGGCTCAATCAAATTGGACGAGTTGTCGTCACATAATTTGATGCCATTATTTTCCAATAATGATAGATATATTGTTTTCTCGGGCGGAAACTTATCTGTATCGAAACCAAGCTGAGGCATATCCCAATCATTAGCCAAAGCATTAAAATATCTTCTTTTTGCTGTATGTATAGATGTTGATATTTTATGTTTGTTTACAAGTTCATTATTAAAATATGGTGTTTTGTAATAGACTGTTTTACAAATCTCAGACAAGAAAGAGTTAAATTCTTTTTGTGACTTTAATTCTTTTTCGATACCATTGAAAATCCATATCACAGATGCTTTATTACCAAAAAAGCTGTTGAGTATTTTATGATTTAATAAATTTCGCTGATGTACAACAATATTTTTAAGCTCTGTAACAGCAACTTTATCATCAGAATTTTCTTCAATTACCTTTCTTGTTTTTTCAATTTCAAAGAGTAAATCTTTAATCTCTTTAGAATTTAAATAATAGCAATATAGAATAGCTTCCTCATTTTCTTTGGAGATATTTTTAATATCTTCAAGAATATTTTTTTCATTAAAAATTAAATTAATGAATCCATCAACATCTCCTTCGGGCTTTATAGAAATAGGCTGAGACGAAATTTTATATTCAAATAAACGAGGTGTTCCAGTCTCAAACATCGCTCTTTTAGCAAGAACAGGCGGTAATGAATAATTTTTATTAAGTAGTGTTACAACATCTGTAATGCTATCAATTTTATCTCCTGCCTTAAATAATGCTGTTGGAATGTCTAAGTCGGTTCCTTCAAAAAGAATATATCTGTTATTATAATTTCTATAAAAAATTACTTTTTTTATTTCTAAGTCCTCAATTAAATTATCAGCATTCTTTATTCCTAAACTCTTTTCAGCATATTTTGTCAGAAAATCACGATTTATGTATGAGCCAGCCTGTGCATTAATTGATAATAGACCGATTGTTTTAACCAATTTTTCATATTCTGGAAGATGTTTATCAAACAAAACTTCCACTTTTTCTAAAGAAGTTTTTATTGCTTTCCACGCACTGAAATCTTGATTGTATCTTGAGTTAAGATCAGAAAAATAATTATATACCAAAAAATCATATACTTCAGCTATTGAATAAAAATCATCTCGTAATATACTGTGTTGATATAAACCTGTGTGATCAGTTGATTCTAAGAAAGAAAATAATGACCGTTCATTCTGACCATACTTTTGTAATGATAAAGTTAATACATAAGAAGATATCGCATCTAAAGGATATAGCTTTTTAGCTATTTCATTAATATAGTCCTCATTTGTATTAAAAACCTGTGATGCTGTTAGTAATTCTACTAATTCTTTAATTATTTTTTCTTTCTTGTTGGTTGATTGTTTCTCTTCTATATGTTCAGATGCGAGGAATAATAACTGTTCAACTGGTTCATTAAAAGTAATTTCCTTAAATCTCCCCTTTACTTTTGTCCATTCTTGTCTTTGTGAGAATTCTAAATGGATAGCATAGGCATCAAAATTTTGATGTACAGTTGTCAATAAAACAATATTATTATCTGAATTATTTACAAATTCAGCCAATTGCTGAATAAAATATAACTCTTTCTCGGGCTCATTTTGGGAAGCGTACTCCAAAAATTTTCCAAATTCGTCTATTACAATAAAAAGAAGTGGATTCTTTTTGTCCAAATCATAGTAACGATTATATATTTCAGAGAAGATATTTTCTGTAACGTTTTTATCACTATTAATTTCAAGTAAATCAGCAAATGATTCCTTCAATGATTTATACTCACCTACTATTTTAATAAAATCTATTTTTGGGTTTGAAAGTAAATTCAATCCAAAATATGATTTATTTGATTTCAGTGTTTGTTCTACAGCCCATAAGAATGAACTTTTACCTGTTCCGTAAGATCCAATTATATTAAATGATCTTATGCCTTGTTTAAAATCATTACTAATCTGATTACTTATACGAATGGCATTAGGGGTAGGTATATATTTCAATTCCCTATCCGTATCACGAATAATATTAGTAGATGTAGTGAATTTATTTGCCATAATAATGATTTAAAACATCAAACTTGTTGGGTTTAGATGTGATTTGTAACTCTTTTATACCAGCGTGGTCACTTAACGTTATACCATACTTCTGATATTTTGAGTTATTTGAAATAGATTCCAGTTTTTCCATTAATAAATTTTTGGTAATAGCAAAAACAGAACCCGCCTGATTTCTATCTTGAAACAAGATATTTAAACTTATTGAATTTTGAAAATCCTGCTTATCCAAAATTGTATATAAGATAATTTCCTCTGGCAGATTATTACGATTCTCATTAGGGATGGAATATAAACTACTACTACTTTTCTTTTCCTCTTGTATGAGATTTAAGTCTGTCAATAATCCAGAAAAAGTATCTTCCTTATCTTTAACTTGCTCCGTAGTTCTGATATACATTTTTGTTAATACATCGAAATCTGTTCCGGCTGTCTTCTTATTAAATTGAGAAAAACCAATTTCATTTGCTTTTCTTTCTGCAAATGCTAAGAAATTATCTTTTGTAAATTCTATCTTTTCCTTTCGTAAATCGTTAAAAATCAAATCATATATTGATGCAAGCCCATGAGTCACCAAATGATAATGAAGTAGCCACAATGTAGCTTCATCTTCTAAATAAGGATCTTTACCTTCTACAGAAAAAATATAGTCAGCTAAATTTGTAATATTACCATCTTTATCGATCAATCCAAATGCCTTCATCCAAAAGTAGATTGCAGAAACCATATTTTTACCCACACCTAATAAAACAACCGCTTCACTATCCGTAAATTTATTCCCTTTCTTTACAAAATCATACCCTTTCTTTAGCCACAGTTGTCTGCAATGAAAAGTATCATGACCTGAGAAAGTGAGTTTAGTTGATGGAATGATCAATGTTTCAGACATTTTTATTATTTGTTCTTATTGTTGATACAAAGTAACAAAATATAACTAAATTTTAAATACGATTATACAAACTTGTAGTATATATTCAGGAATTTCATTCTCTTCGCTCCGAAGCTCTCAGTTTAAAAGATTTCGTCTTTTTTAAAAGCTAAATTTCCTAAATATATCTTTCAAGGCATTATTTGAACTGAAGTGATATTGTTCTTAATAATAAGTTCTCAACTCTTTAAGAAACCAAATGTTTCGAGCCCTGCAAGGAGTTATAAATTAAGTTAATGTGCTGAAAATCATTACTAATAGGTTCGAGCTAGTGTCAATAGGGGGAGCAAAAAGACTTACAGAAATGTAGGTCTTTTTCGTTTATACCCTTTGATACAAAATAATATCTCCTTACAAGCATTGAGAAGTTCAAAATAAAATGATGGGTTTTAGGCAATTCCCTAACCAATCATATTTATTTGTTGAGTTTGATAAGAGTTTCGTAACTAAGCAGCATTATTTACGCTAACCATTTCGTCAGGTTCCTATTTGATTTTCAAGAAAATAAATAAGAAGAAAACTAATATTTAAACAATAAATACAGTTTCTCTAAGAGTTTTAAAATTCTTTTTTTTAAGATTTTTGTGTGAGCATTACATTTGGATTGAAGATGACATGAAAATTGTATAAAGTCATTAAACTCAAACAGAAGTCTATATGAAAAAGTATTGTACGAAATGATTAGAAATCACAACTGTGACGAAGTTATCCCTTGGTCAACTGTTGGGTATTATCTAATTAAATTCTGCAAGAAAGGTTAACAAGTTACTCCGATTGGTATTTCCATCGGAGTTTTTTCGAAAAAAATTAAACAATTCATTTCAAATCAGAAATAATTGGAACAAAAACCATCCGTTTTTAAAGAAATTTTGTAGATTTTTATCTACAAAGGTGAATAAATTGTGAAATTTTCATTTTCCAAATAATTTAGCTGTAGTATTTTATTAATATGAATAAATATCACATTTTTTAATTATGTGAAAATCTGCTTGTAATTTTTGCTTTCTATTTTACGAATATCTTTCCATAACAAACTGATTTACTAAAGCTTAATTTGAAAAAGAGCATTTGAAAGTATTTGCAGGATTGAAAAATAATTCTACATTTGTTTTATAAATATTTCTACGTAAGAGTAAAATGTCAGAAAATATTTAGTAACATCCGAATATATTCCATATTGGTTTGATGTAAAAGTTGCAGAATGATGAAAAACACAAATCCGGATATATTCCATTATTGGTAGTATTAAAATTTAAACCTTTAAATATATTTTATTATGTCATTTAAAACCATTTTGGAGTACGCAGGAAAAAAGCGTAACGTACTATCTGTAGAATACGCAATGCTACAGGAAACCGACAAAACAGGAAGACCCTCTTCCGTTACCCGAGGCGGTAAAATCTTTATTACAGTAGAAGGTACAGGCGAGACCGATCTTTTTGAGTGGATGACCAATTCATTTGAGAGAAAAGACGGTAGTGTGAGGTTTGTGAAAAGAGACAGCGATGCGACACTGAAGGAGCTTAAATTCAAGGAAGCCTACATCGTAAAATACAACGAAAACTTTGATGCATCAGGAGAAAATCCGTTAACTGAGACTTTTGTTCTTTCAGCGCAAGAGATTGAGTTGGGGAATGCCAAACATACCAATGAGTGGGTATAGTTTTTTTTCAGCAAATCCGTCAACATTCTTTAAACCACTAATTTGACCTTACTGTAGAGATAGGGATTAAATTTAACTAACTTCAATTGTTTCCTTATCAGGTACAAATTTATTGGTGCAAAGACTTTTTAAAACACAAATTCTATTCATAACAATTAAAATTTTACAATTATGTCATTTAAATCCATATTAAAAGTAGCCGGAAAAAACTACAACGTATTAAATGTAAATTACGGTTTATTCCAGGAAACAGATGCTACAGGAAGACCCTCTACCATTACAAGAGGCGGGAAAATTGAAGTAACCGTTGAAAGTACGGGCGAGACCGATCTTTTTGAGTGGATGACCAATTCATTCGAGAGAAAAGACGGTAGCGTTGTATTCTACAAAAGAGACAGTGAAGCTACGCTTAAAGAACTGAAATTCACGGAAGCATATCTGGTAAAGCACAAAGAAAAATTTGACTCCGTAGGAGACAATCCCCTTACCGAAAGTTTCATCATCTCTGCAAGAAAAATAGAAATGGGAAGCGGAGCTTATGAGAATGAGTGGGTGTAAACCATTTAATGTAACAAAATGGGTAATATAGAATTGCCCATTTTTTTGCTTTTTGAAATAGAGATTCAAAAAAAAAGGATTAAAAGCCATCAACAGGAAATCATCAACTAACAACTAAAAACATGTCATTTTTATCAAAACTAGAACTAGACGGCAACACCTACAATATTTTGGAGTGCAAATACAACTTCATTCAACCTGTTGACGGAACCGGAAAACCGAAAGGAATGCCCAAAGGAGGAGACATCATCATCAAGATCGAAAGTACCGGAAACCCTGAACTTTTAGGATGGATGCTGGATCATAACCAGATGAAAAACGGAAAAATTATTTTCTACAGAAGAGATGCGATGAGCAAACTTCAGGAACTGAATTTTGAAAAAGCATACTGCATCGAGTTTACAGAATGCTTCAATGGACTTGACAGCCAGCCTTTGCAAATAGAGATGCGCCTGATTGCCAAGAAATTCAACATCAACGGAGCTACGCACGAAAAACAGTGGCTGGAATAATGATAAGTGAATAATTATAAATAGTTGCCAACAATTAAAGATATTTTTCCTGAATTTAAACAATTGATTTTAAAATTAATCATCATCCCCTCATCAATAATCATTCACCAATAAAACATAGTATGGAAAACGAACCTTTTGATCCCTCAATATTCGGCACTTCCCGCAGGTTTGAAGACTGGCTTCATGATAAAACCAACCCTCTCGTTTATTGTTTGTTGACTTTAGACGGAAAAGAATTTATCCGTAAAAACAGCTATACAGTAGAACTGAGCCAGAAAACCAATGACCACGACAGCTTTACGATTATCGTTCCGGATGATGCTTTAGACACCTTCAAGGGTTATGTGATGGAACACTCCAGAAATTTGCTGGGCAAAGAAATAGGAATTACCTATTGGCGGTTTGGGGCAGTTCAGCATTATTTCAGAGGCATCATCGGGAAAATCCGCAACAAAAAAGACGAAGGCGGTGGTTACGGAGACCTTCACATTACCGGATTTGCACCAAGTATTTTGCTGGAAACCGGTAAAGACTGCCAGAGTTTTGAGGACAAAACACTGGAACAGATTATAAAACAGGTAACCGAAGAATATCCGCAGGAAGCCAAAATTGAAATTTCTTCTAATTATCTCAACGGGTACAACAAAAATCCGCTTCCTTACACAGTTCAGTACAAAGAATCCGATTATGGGTTTATTAAAAGACTGGCAATCCGGCACGGAGAATATTTCTATTATACTGGAGAGAAGTTGATTTTTGGAGGTCAGGTACAGCCTATCCTTAAGCTGAGCGAAAATGTAGATTTAATCGATGTTGAATTTGAGATGCAGATGCAGGCTCAGGATTTTACCTTCACGGGTTACGACACCCAAAGCGGAGCCAAAATAGAAAGAAACAGCAGTAGCGCAAGAAGCGAATTTAAGGAAAGTCCGTTTCAGGTGATTGCAACCAATGCTTCTAAAAACGTATTCAAGAAGAAACCTAAAATGCACTTCAACCACACCGGAATCCAAAAGTGGTCGGAAGGTCAGTTGGAAGAAGCGGTAAGACTGGAGAAAGAAAAGCGTGAGAATCTGATGCAGGTAAAAGGCAGAAGTAAAACTCCCGAACTGAAAATCGGCGGAAGAACGCAGCTTTCCGATATCAACGGCAAAGCGATGGAAACTTACCGAATCATAGAAATCAGGCACGTTTACGAGCCGGGAGATTATTACAACGAGTTTGTAGGAATCCCGGATTTGTTCAATGCTGCACCTTACATCGACACCGAAGCTGTCCCAAAAGGCGAAGAACAGCCTGCAAGAGTTGTTGATAACAACGACCCAACAGGAGCAGGAAGAGTTCGTGTGCAATTTCCATGGCAGGAAGAAAAGGGGCAGAAAACTCCGTGGATTAGATTAATACAACCCCACTCTGGAGCAGGAAAAGGTTTTCATTTTATTCCTGAGATCGGGGAGGAAGTATTGGTAAGTCATGAATCGCAAAATGCCGAGAAGCCTTTTGTGATGGGAACGCATTATAATGGGAGTGAAACGAGTTCTTACCACACCAGTGGAAACGATAAGAAAGTAATTCACACCAGATCGGGAACAAAGATTATTTTGAATGATGCTGAAGGTTCTGTTTTTATAGAAGATCCGAGTGGAAATACTTATCTGATGGATGGTAATGGGAATATTAATGTGAATGCACCGAAGAATATGACTTTTACGGCGGGGGAGAATGTAACAATAACGGCGGGAATGAACATTACTTCATCAGCTGGTTTAAATATTTCTGAAACTGCAGGCATGAACCACAGTAGTTTTGCTGGAGCAATGATGATGCAGAATGCTATTGCAGATTATTCTTTAATGGCTGCAAATATTATGGAAGTTGCTCAGGGTGAGAGGAAGTCTAAGGCGAAGGAAATAAACGAAAGTGCCGAAAATAAAGAAGTTTCGGTGCAAGGGAATAATAATTGGCACACTCAGGGAGAATTTAATAATAATAGTGGACAAAACTCTAAATCTCACTAATTATGGCAGGTGGAAAAATTACGAGAGTAGCTATCCAAAAATCCAGTACAGAGGTAGAAGGTAATTTTGAAGGATTTTATAAAAATCTAACAATGACCGCTGGAGATAATAATGGCTTTAAGGCAAAAGTTACTAATCATGGTACTCCAGAAAAAGAACCGAAAGCAGGAAAATATTTTGTAAAAGGTTGGTGGACAAACCATAAAGATGAACCCATAAAAAGAGCTGTCTATGGTCAATTGTTACGTTTTCATATAGAGATGGATAAAACGTATGCAAAACCTGGTGATGTGATTTACTTTGCATTATATGATAGCGACTTGAAAACTTTTGGGAATGATGTAGTGAAAGCAGATGACCCAATTCCCCTAATCCACTCAACTACTAAAAAGCCCTACACTTGGGAAAAAGTAAATAATGAGAATAAAGTAATTATTCATTTTTCTACTGATGATACTCTTGAAAGATGGACTCAATGGTTAGATCAGGACAAAATTTTTGAACTTTATTTTCGCTGTTCTTATGTAAACAAAGGAGCAACCGAACATGTGGGACTCCCTTATAATTTTCATGATTATCTGCAATTGGGAACTTTGGTTATAGACCGTTACAAAATGCCTGGCTTGAAACCAGACGGTTCTAATATTGCCGATGATATGACCTATGGGACAGGTCAACCTCATAAAAAGCTTATATATTCTGCTGATAAACTATCAAAATATAAAGAAGAGTATACCACTTTTGGTTTTGATTTTTCTAAACACGCTCTATTTGCAGATGCAGAAGATTATATCCTCATGGAACCTGAGGAAATAGAAGATGTAGTAATAATTAATAAAAAGCAGGAAGATTACAAATTAGAAGCAGATAATACAACCGTTTACAGACCCCAATTTCCCACTCCAACAGAAGAAAGAAATGGATTAAGAAAAGTTAGAAATAAAAACGTAAAAGCTATTTATTCTAAAGAAAAAATAAATGAATTATTTATAATGCGAGGAGCAATTAGTATTGATGATGAAGGATTATTATGGAATAAATTTAAAGATATGGTGCAAGATATATTCTCTTCAGGAAAACTAGAAGCAAATATATTAATGATGGTTGATAAGATGAAACAGAATAAAGGTGGAATTTATGAAAATAGTGATTTAACAGATGCTATTCTCGCGAATCCTGCAACATCATCTTATTGTCAAAATGTGGAAGATTATATTGCAGAGCAATTGAAAACAAATTTTTCTAAACTAGAAAAGGCTGAAGATAAAGAGCCATATTTTGGAAAAAAAATAGGAGATAGGATTGTTTTCTCTAATGTAAATAAAGGAAACAGAATAGAAGCAAGGAAAAATTTTGGAAGTCCTGCATATACTTGGAAAAAAAATTGGAATATATTTAGAGGGGAAACTATTGCTCTAAACGACATTTGGGCAACTGAAGTAATTTTAAAAGATGTTAAGTTCAATGGAGATGATTATACTGCAAAATATGAGGTTACTCTTTGGGATCACTTTGGATTGGATATACCAGATGTAGATATAATACTAAGCCAAGGTAAAGTTTATGCTATTTTAGCAGGTTTCCGTGCTTGGTTTGTTTTACAGCATTTATGGGGATACAAACCATTACTAACCAGAATGAATTTCACAAAAGAATTTTCTGGAAATCTGAATATAGGATTAGATCAAATAGAAGCGCGAAGAGCAGCAGAAGAACAAAGACGAAAAGAAGAGTTGATAGAAAAAACCCAGCAAGAAATATGGAATAGCCCTAAATTTTAATTTTATGAAGAATTTGTTTTTACTATTATTAATTTCTGTTATTTTTTTTTCTTGTGAAGAAAAAAAAATAGAGTTTATAAAATCAGAGCCCATAGGAAATTTAATTTTATTAAAGAATCTTCCAGAAGAGGATTCTTTAATAAAAAATCAGATTTCATATTTTATATTAAAGAATTATAAAAAATATGATAAAAGTATTACTTATTTTAGTTTTTATAGATATACAACTGATACAAAGTTTTTTTTAAAAAACAGAGAGGATATTTCTGGAGGGGTTTCAAATCATGAGTTAAATGACTATCCAGAAGATGAACTTGCATATTATTTAATATCAAAATGTGAAAATGATTCTACACAATTGGTTGGGAAATTTCATTTTTATGGTTTGAGAGGATATATAAATGGTCAAAATAAATCGGATACATTGATATACAAATGTAATTAATATTACTAAAGAATTTTCTATAATTCTGAATATTGGATAAAATAGAAGAAGAAGAATTGATAGAAAAAACCCAACAAGAAATATGGAATAGTCCTAAATTATAGATATATGAAAAAAATTTCTCTTTCTATATTAATAATATTCTTTCTTTCTTGTCAAGAAAAGAAAGCAAAATTTATTCAATCTAAAGTGTATAATAATCTTATTTTGATTGAAAATTTGCCACAAAACGATTCAATTGCAAAAAATATCATTATAGATTTTTTGAAAAATAATAAGAAGCAAGAAGTGGAATTATATAATTACTCAACTAATACAAAATATTTTCTAACAAATCGAGAAGATCCAGGCGGATTTTCTAGTGAAGAATTATATCGTTATCGGGATGAAGATGGAATTGCCTCTTTTTATTTCGCAAAATGCAAAAAGGACACTACAAAAAAAGTAGGAATTTTAAGATATTTTAACAGTAAATATGGTAGCTATTACAGACCGGATACGATTGTTGGTAGGTGTAATTAATATTACTAAAGAATTTACAGGAAATCTGCAGAAAGGAAAGGCAGAATTAGATGCGGAACGCGAAAAGCAAAGGAAAGAAAATGCAAAAGAATTAAATGAAAAAATACAAACAGATATTTGGACAAGTCCTAAATTTTAACAAATGAAAAAAATAATAGTTTTGCTCATAATGTGTTTTTTTTTAATTTCTTGTAAAGAAAAAAAAATAGAGTTCGTAGAATCTAAAGTTATTAAAGGATTTTTTGTAGTAAAAAATCCTCCTAAGGAGGACTTTTTACTACAAAAACAACTAGTTAATTTTATAGTAAAAAATCCTAAAATCCCAAGTGATTCATCAATTCATTTTTATTCAGACAATTCAGACACGAAATATTTTTTAAATCATCTCCCTGATCCAGGAGGCTTTTCAAGTAATGAACTAGAAGATATAGAAGATTATAATATTGCAAAAGTTTTTTTTATTAGATGCAAGAATGATTCATCAAAATTTATTGGAGAGTTATATTATAAAGGATTATCTACAAATGGAAGCAGATCTACAAGAATTGATACTATTATCAATAAATGCTATTAACTTTTTAGTATTTCTTTGTTTATCCGCCAGCATTTACTAGGCAACAAACCATTTTTTAAAAATCACTTGTATAAAAGAGTTTAAAGGAAATATAAGTTAGGATAAGCCTGTAAGACCCGAAAAAGGATCTAATATCAATTTCAATATACCTTTTGAATACGGTCGTATAATGTAATTTATGAAAAAAAACAGAATTTGTGAAAAGTAGAAGAGCAAAGAAAATATGAACATCAGCATATCCACATATCCGGTAAAAAGCGGAGACACCCTTGAGTCTGTTTCGGAGAAATTAGGCATTTCTGCGGAAGCATTGAAACGTTATCACAATACCTATTGCGATTTGAAAAATCTCATTGGGCATAATCTTAATGGGATTCACGAAATTTTAATTCCTCCTTCCGAAAAAATTAAGGAAATCAAAGAAAACCAAAAAGAAATAGTACAAACCCAAAATCTCCCCTCAGTTTATCTGACTCCTAAATTCTATGCTTCAAACTATGAAGTTATTGAACGATTTGAGCAGTATAATAAAGAAGATATGGAAATTAACTATTCAATTTCTGTTAAGCTTCGTGAAACAATAGATAAAGGATTTGTAGCAGAATTAAAAAATACCGATTTCAAGAAAAATAATCAAGATTCCGATGATAAAATAAGTTTGCTCTCGCTTGCCTGTATGGAAAGCATATCCCCTATTTCGTTTTTAATTCCTGCACAGGGAAAAATAAAAGGCTTCTATGACCATAAATCAATAATTAAAAAATTCGAAAGCAAAAGATCTGATTTGGAGGACTTTTTTGTTGGAGAAGTGGCTACATCTTATTTTGATAAATTTCATGTCTGTATTACAAATGAAGCATATTTATTAAAAGTATTTTCTTCCACGCTATTATATCAGGTTTTATTCACGGAAATGGATTGGTTTCGCAGAAAAAAAGAATGGCAAGAGAATTTTTATTTTATCCCAAATTCATTTCCCCTAAAATGTACATTTGAGATTGAATATAATCACGATAACCCGGATGCGGTTGAGACGACCATTCATGGAAATAGTGTTGATGATTGCAGCCTTCAGGAACTCATTAAAGGTAATAGGTTTGAAGAAATACGGGAAGAAAAGGTGTCAGGAAAAATTCAGATCAAGTACATTACAGATAAGAAAACCAAACAGCTTTTGCATACCTATGCCGAAGTCACTTTATGGCACGAAGACGAAATATATAGTAAACATATATTGACACTTGTAGAAAAAAAACAAGAAAAAGAATTTAAAAAATTCAGTACTTTAGTAGAAGAATAAAACACATTCTGATGAAAAAATATACAGTACAAAAAGGAGATTCTTTAAACTCTATTGCACAGCAATTCGGTGTGAAAGACGGGCAAACCCTCCGTTCATATCATAATATCTATTGCCCATTGGATGATCTGTTGGGACATGAGGTAGTTCCCGGTAAAGAGCTTCTGATTCCTGAAGACTCTAAATACCTTAAAGAAGACGATGAAGTAACCGATCCTATGAACGGTTATGACGATGAAGCGGAAGAAATAGAAGAATCTTCCGAAGATAATCAGGAAGAAGAATCTCAAGAGGAAGACAAAAAAGAGGACAAGAAAAAGGAGCAACAATCTGAAAGTGGTTCTAGTGAACACGACGGAAAATATTTCGTTGTTCAGAAAGGAATGTGCCAATGCAATCAGGGTTTTAAATTTCCTAAATTTAAAGTAACCAGTCATCAAAAACATTATTGGAACGATGCAGATGGAAAAGCCGATTATCTTGCCGTAACGGAAGATGACACCCAACTAGATCCTCCTGCACAACCTTTTGGGCAATGCAAACTAAAACCTTCATCCGGAGGCTATCTTCCCTGTGCTTATGCACCCGTAGGAAAATGGACCAAAACCTATGAAAAAGTAAAGGTTATGGACAAAAGCTGTGTCACAGAAATCTCTGAATTGATGTGCAGTACCGGAGGAAAGATTACAATTTTCAAACATGGTCAGCAGAGTGAAGCGGGGAAGAGTAATGTGAAAAAAGCAGATGCAAGAGAACAGCAGGTTTATAATCCGGTGATGGATTTCGGAGAGTTCCAAGAGGAAAATGACGAAACTTATCTATACGATTATGAATAAAAACCAATAACTAAAAAAAACAGATTATGATTATAGGAAAACAAAATCCTGTTGTTGGTGTTGAAGAATATTACCAGATCAGCGATTTTCAGATAGGCTCTTTACTCAATAATGATACCCAATATCTCTGGTATCTCTTTCGCAAGCAGAAAAACGGAACTTGGCTTAATATAACCAAAAAAGAGGGACCTAAAAAAGGTAAAAATGTTTCTTACAAATTTGGAGAAACTTTTTTGGGAATACAGTTCAAAATACAAGTATATAAAGCCACGAAAAATGTGCTAACAAAAAAATTCGATGCAAAACTATTTGCAGAACTTTTTATTGTTCCCAGCAGCAAAAAGATACCACAGATAGAGCGTGTCGTTTTATTTAACGGAGGTGCAAGCGATGTCAACAAAGCGCATTATAGAGATACCTTAACAGCAAGGGCATATTGTACGGCAATGTTTAATCAGACGGTTGAATTTCATTTATGGGAGGATGATGCACCAAAAGGAGGACATAATCCCACAATTAATGAACATAACAGATACAATATTCCGTTTCCTGCAAAAGTAAATGAAAAAGGCATCGCCGAGGTGCAGATAAAATTACTTTCACATGAAAGTATTCTGAAAAGCATTGCTAATAAACATACAATGAAAGGAGATAAGGACGAGGGTAAAAACCATGAGTATTATGTAACGGCAAGTTATTCCGGAAAAATTAAGAATTCGAGTCAGGTAAATGTAGATGTTGCGAATCCTAATCCTACAAAACCAGCTGCTAAGCCTGCTCCTGCTAAAACTTCCTATAAAAAGTCACTTCCAAATAATAAACCTGCTATAGGCAAAAATAATCAATCAGACAAAGAAGGTAGAATTATTGATGTCAGTTTCAAGAATAGAGCGGGTAAAAAATTTGCAACGACTCCTAAATTTGGAGAAACCATTATCGTTGAAATCCTGAGTAAAAATGCCATAGGGAAACCCTATAAGTTAAAAATATGGGAAGATGATACTATTGGAGAACACGATCTTTTGTATGAAGGCGATCATGTTATTAAGTATGATACTCAATGGGTAACGTTCGCATTGACCAAAGATCGTCAGCAAATTGGTGAAATAGGAAATGACCCTAAAAATCCCGACAGCGGGGAATACAGAGCAGAGTGGACAGACCATCAGGAGCTATTCGCAGAGATTATATTTTCAGATATTTCAAAAGAGTCTACAAGTCTAAAAGTAGAAGTTCTAGAAGAATACAAATCTCCTGAATATAAGAAAGCTACGGCGAAAGTGAAGAAGTTGCCAAAGCAGGAACCGCAAAAAGGTGAATGTTTTTGTAATAGAGAATTCGAAGATAAAGAGGTTGCAAATATAATTAAGCAACTTAGAATTTTAACTGGCCATAAAGATACTGTTAATCTATGGTATAAGCAGACAACTCCCAAAATGGATGATAAAAGCTTAGCAGGCTTTGTTAAAGAGCTTAATGCAAACTTCAATCATTATAATATTAAAACCTGTTCTCAGAAAATGCACTTTTTAGCCCATGCTTGTGTAGAGACCGGAGCCTTTTCAAAGGCTAGAGAAGGTGGAACAGATTTAAGTTATGATCCGTGGAGAGGTCATGGATTATTGCAACTAACAAAAGAAGCTGCTATGAAAAATATGATGCTAAGGAAAATAAAAACTTAGTAGCAAAGCCTGAAAAAATAGCGGAAAATTTACATTTAACAGTTGATTCCGGATGTTGGACATGGAGTGAATTTAAAAAAATGCCTTCGGACAAAAATTCTCAAGCTGTAAAAAGATGGGGTGAAGAAACAGCAGGAAAATCCCTGAATCAGTTAGCGTTATATGGAGACAAATATATAGAGCTTATTTCAGCTTTACTAAATGGAAGAAATGAAAAAACAAAAATGCCAAATGGTTGGGAAGAAAGAAAAGCAGCATATGATCATTTAAGAAATTTTATTTTCAAGTATGATTATTATCATGGGGGTAAAAGTATGCCAGTAAATGCCAAAGATATAATTACATTTCATATATATCATGATGGTAATATTGAAAAACATATTCCAAAGAAGATTAAAGCGGGTTATGAAAAAAATTACAAATATGTTTATCATGATAAAAATAATAAAGAACATGACATCTGTACCGTAGATATGCACACAACCCAAAATTGGCTACAGGGATCTAAAATCGATGGAGGACCTGGATGGGAAAAAAGAACAGCTGGAAAAACACGTTATTTTCAAAAAGGAGAGGGTAAAGCGGAGTTAATTAAAGTCCCCGTTCCAATTAATTATCAAAAAGATGGGATCATTATAAAAATTGGGGATAATACCGACAGAGAATATATTAATCCTACAGCCTTTGCTTCCATGTTAGGAGCTGTCGCAGAATGTGGTTACTCAGATTTTAATTTCAATGGTTCTACGTCTGAAGATGGAACTGGAGCACCAAGTGTTACACACGTTAATGGCGTTTCTTTTGATTTTAGATATTTAAGAAAAGATAAAACCGGAAATAACTTGTATATTAACGATCGTCCAAATGATTTGGATGTGAATAGGGAGGAAAAATTTATTGATGCATTAATAAAATTTGGCTATTCAAAGTTTTATAGTGTGACTATAACACTCAATAGAAAATCATTCATTTTAAAAAATTCTACACCTATGGCAGATCATCATCATCATTTGCATATAAGAAAAGAAGGCTATAAGCCAAAATTCAAAGAAGTAAAAGCATAAGTCATGAAATTATTATATATCGTTTTTATCATCGTTTTTTTTTCTTCTTGTAAGAAAAATACAGAACTGGAATTATTAAATGAACCAAAACCAGCCAACTCGAGTATGGTTTTAAAATCACAAAATCCACTTGACATCTTAGAAGATTGTCCTATAGATTCTCTAAATATGCAAACTTCAGAGTTTAAAGGCATTAGTTTTTATACCGAAAATATTATGCGAGGAAAAGGAGTAATACAATTGTATATAAATAATAAAATGACAATATTGAACTCTGACAAAACAATTTTTGGAACTATCGATTTTAAAGAAGATTCCTATGAGATAGTTTTTCCTTCAAAAATTATTGCAAGAGAAGTTATTCCTGATTCTGAGTTTCAAATATTCAGTTTTGATGCAGAATTACCTGATGTAGATAAAGAATATTTGATTATTTATATTAATAGAGAAAAAAAGTTGATAGCCAAAAAAGAACTAAAATTCAATTTTTTAAATTGGGATGATTATATTAAATCGGCTTTTATTCAATTGACATCCGACGTAGAGAATATAAATAAAGATGAAAAAGAATATTGGTATAAAACAATTAGAATAAATAATGATTCAATGCTAATTCAATCTGTTCCAAAAACCAATTGTGACTATATTGAAAACTATAAAAATGTTAACATATGGATAAAATGGAAATATAAGAATTATAAATTAATAAAATTAAATTTTTGTTATTAAAATGAAAAATATATTATTTTCTTGTTTTGTTTTCTTTTTCCTAGCATTAGGATTATGTTGTAAGCAAGAAAGGTTATCACATGAAATCCTATTAAATAATTCTTCTTTTTTTTTTAGGCGATTCATCCTTAAAAAAGAAAAATTATTTCAGAGCAATAGCTTCTGAAGAGGGATATTCTATTTTGGAAAAGCAGAATAGAACATATTCTAAACAATTTTCAAGTTTTAATGAAGGTGTTTTAAAATCAATAAAAATTGAAAATATTTCGCTTAAATTAATTAAAGAAAATATAAATAATTCTACAAAAATTAAAATCAATTTATATGTTTATAAAAACAATGAAAGAATAGATTCTTTAGACTTTTACAGAAATATTTCAAATGATGGTTTTGGACAATATAATTGTATGTCTTATTTTGATGAAAAAAGCAATAAAATTTGGCAGATAAAGTATTTTCTTTTATCTAATAATAAATCTGTAGACATAATTTCCTATACAGAAAGTAGCATCACTCCTAATGGAAATATTAAACTCGATTCTCTATATTATTTGGATGAATCTTTAGATGCTGAAATGGAAAAATATAGTCTTTATTATTAAGAAGTTCTTTGAAAGCATTCTAAAAAGCATTGCTAATAAACATACAATGAAAGGAGATAAGGACGAGGGTAAAAATCATGAGTTTTATGTAACGGTAGAATATTATGTTAATAAAAAGCATGCAACAGATAATATAGAGATAAACAATCCTTTTCCACAAACACAAAAGCCAAAACCACAAACTTCTTCTGCTTCTACAAAACCACCGTCAAAACCTGCAACTATTCCAAAAGCCAAAGGTTCACCTGCTGAAAGTAAACCTGCAAGCAAAAAAGAGGAAAAAGGAATAGGAGAAATAGTGATAGAAAAGGGAAAAGAACTATGGGATTGGTGGGAAAGTAAGGGAACAATTAAAAAAGAACAAAAACCTACTCAACAACCAATAGATAAAAAGTCTGCTGCTAAGAAAGAAAGTATTGAATTACCAAAAACAAATTCTGTATGTGAATGTGAACAATACAATTTAATTTGGGGAAATAAAGTAAGTTGTAAATTTAGAAAAAAAGTAGTTGCTATTGCAAAAGAGTTATGGCCAGATGACTTTAAAAATATGGCTAATAATCTAATGGCTGTTTTTGCGTGGGAAACCGGAGAAACCTTTAAGCCAGATGTCCCAAATAGAGCAGGTTCAGGTGCGACTGGACTTATTCAATTTATGCCCGATAAAGTTGATATATATTTTGGTCATAAGGCAACTATGGAAACTGTTCCTAATTATTTCAATTCTAAAGATGCAAAACTTCATAATCTTCCTAGAATTAAAGAATTTGCTCAGATGAAAGCAGAAGATCAGTTAGATTATGTGAAAAAATATTTTGAAGATCAGAAAGGGAAAAATTAGACTTTGTAGATTTTTATTTACAAGTTTTATTTCCTGTCTCAAGTGGACAACCTGAACACATTGTTTTTGGAACTGAAAAGTATAGAGATCAGATTGGACTATCAACTGACAGTGATTCTGTAAAACAGAAAAGAATTGATAAATATGCTAAAAATTCCGGAATGGACATTAATAAAGATGAGAAGCTATATAAATCAGAAATAGCTTTGTCCGTACAGCCATTTTTCACAAAAGGATTGCCGGAAATTTTTAGAAAAGGAAAAAAGAATAATGCAGATAGTAAAACTGATTCTGATGCAGTAGTGGTTACTGATGCAGGGCATGGGATAGGTGAAAGTGGGGCACCTGGAACAGATATAAATGAGGCAGATATGGCATTAACCATTGAAACAAATACAGCAAATATTCTTAAAACCAAAGGAGTCAATACTGTAAGGACTCGTACAAAATATTTGACTTCTGCCGAAATAAATAATGTTGGTCAAGTAGCATATAGAGTAAATATTTTTAAAAATAACAAAGCAAAAGTTTTAGTTAGCCACCATTTTAATTCTGCAAATTCAAGTAATGATATATTATTGATGTATCATCCAAAAATTTTAAAGGATGAAAAAGGGAATACAAGTACGGGAGCATCAGAACAATATTATAAAAATTCGCAAAAACTTTTAGAATGTTTAAAAGTGGAACTTGCAAAAATTTTTAATGATGGAAGGAAAATAAGACCTTATCCTGCTACATATCCTGATTATAGGGCAAGATCTGTTGGTGTTTTAAGGGATCCTGATTCAGCAGAAAATGCGGCAATCCTAATTGAACATAGAAATATGACTGAAACAAATGTTAATTTTTGTAAAGCGAATGCAGAAAAAATTGGGACTGTAATAGCAGAAGGAATAATTAATTATCTTGGAGTAAAATCGGAAAATAAAGCTCAATCAGAAGAATGTGAATCAGAGTCAACACCTACTTATATTGATGGCAATTCTTCAAGTAAAATAGAATGGCATCATCCAATAAAAAACCCTCAATTAAGGGGTTGGTATGCAATATGGGCTCCGGAGAGAAGCATTCATGCTAGCAATATTGCAGGAAGAACTAAAGGAAAACATGATGGAATTGATTTGTATGCTCCTCAACCTACTCAAGTATATGCTTGTGTTGATGGGGAAATAAATGAGATATATGTATCTGAAACTTATGGAAATTGCATTAATATCAAAGGAGAGTATAATGGCAAAACATACTGGTTTTTTTATGCGCATTTAAGTGAAGTTTCAATAAAAGGTAAAGACAGTTCTGGAAATCCAACTAAAGTTAAAGCAGTAGATAAAATTGGAAAAAGTGGAAAAACAGGCTCTTCAGCCGCAGCACTGAAACCAAATCAAGTGCATTTACATTTTGAGGTTAGAACCACAAAAGAAAGAACTGGAGGCAGAGTTGACCCTTTTATCCATATATCAGAATTGAATAATGAAGTCGTAAAAAAACCAAAAAAAGAAAATCAGCCATGAAGTTTAATTTAATTCAATTGCTCTTTAGCATAATATTTATAGTCGGGTGCAAAAGGCAAAATAGTAATCACATCAAATTACCCCAAAATATTGATTCACATATAACAGAAAACAAAAAATTAAATGATGAACTTTATAAGGGTAAAATATTTTACTCCGGAGATGAATTAAATGATTATACATTTATTTATTCTTCTGAAGTTATCGCAAATGACAGCATCACATACTCAATCTATCAGAGAAATGGTACAAATCAATTTGTTTTCAGTCTCGAAAAATTTCTTTCAAATGATGATAAAGAAAAATTTCAAATTATAGATATTCTTAATTTTGAAAACTATGATAAAATTAAAACTGAGGAAAATAATAGAGAATATATAGTTTCTTTTTTGGATAACGGCAAAACCTTACAAACGTGGGATTTTTCCAAGAATGAAAAACAAATAATTTCACCCTATAATAAATACCTTTATATTCTTCTATATGATTATTTAAGAAATGGAATAAACTCCAAGGATGTACTTTCTGAAAAAACGAAATTGACAATTGAAAGCATTATTGGAAACTATAGTTATCAAGAAGATTTTTTTCAACCTTCCTTTTTTGAAAGAGAGTCTAAAATAATTGATAATACTATTTCAAAATCTAATTTAGAAATATGGGAAACATGTAATGATGTTCTTGATTTTTCTCAAATAGTTCCTGAAAATGAATTGGAATCAGATTGGAGCTATCCATATAAAAGAATAAAATCTTTAAACGCAGTATATACTTTTTATAAAAATGCTAGTTATGGAGATTCGTTTGAGGGAAAAACTATTTCTCAACACATGGCTCTTTATATGTATTTTCTACCTTGGAAAGAAAGAAAATATATATGAAGAAATTGATAAACTGAAAATAGAATTAAAGCAGCAGAAAAATATAGATTGATGAAAATTTGATAATTGGATTAGATATGTAATGATTTTTGAACCATAAAAGAGAAAATAAATATATCATAAAAGCAATTGAACCATATTTAAAATAAGTTATGAAATTTTTTAAATTTTTGTTTTTACTCATAATTATAAGTTGTAATGGGCAGAGTGAAAACAATAAACAGAAGGAGACCATAAAAAAAGAAATTACTAAAAATGATGTTTATTATGCAAAATGTACGAGTAATCTTCTTTCAACAGGACAAAAAATTCAAGAAGGAGATAATTGGAATTTAAATAAGTGGGACGTAGAAGAAATTTTAAAATTATCTTCAGAAATAGACGAGAATGAATGGCATTTTTCTTATCCTATTACACCGTGTAATATTGAGATTAAAAATTATTTTTATAAAGGAAAAAAATATGATTTACAATTAAACGGAGGGTCTTATGTTTCTCTTTTTGATGGTAAAAAAACAATGATATTAGGTTGTGATTCTCCGCAATGTAGCAAGTTTTTTTTGTTGCCTAAAGAAAATATGGAAGAATCGGAAAATGATATTGAAAATAATTCCAATAGTAAAAAATATGAAGTAGATTTTAATAAAGATGGTATTTCTGATTTATTAATCATTAAAAAAAATAATTCCGCTTATACTCTTGAAATTGAACAATCTCATAAACCATTATTTACTAAAATCTTTAACTGCGATTCGTTTGATATCGATACAAATGTAAAAAATAAACAAATATTTAATTTGAAGTTTGAATATGTTGATCAATATCAAAAAGTTTTTCGGAAAGTTGTAATTCCTGTATTTTATGAAAGGGACATATTTCTCGTTAAAAAAATATTCATAGCAAATTTTGGTATTAGTGCGAAGACAGGAAATAATGAATGGCAAACTAAGGAGATTTTGGTAGATTCAAGCCTTGAAAAATTAGATTTAGACGTTATTGTTTCTAAATAAATTGATATAGGGTTTTGAAACTTTATTATAGGTGATTGAAACTCTACTGCCTAAAAGCAGCATTGGGAGAAGCCGATCCTAAGCAGTTAAAGTTTTATGTGACGGTAGAATATTATGTTAATAAAAAGCATGCAACAGATAATATAGAGATAAACAATCCTTTTCCACAAACACAAAAGCCACAACCTAAACCACAAACTCCTCCTACTTCTACGAAATCACCATCAAAACCTGCAGCTATTCCAAAAGCTAAAGGTTCACCTGCTGAAAGTAAACCTGCCAGCAAAAAAGAGGAAAAGGGAATTGGAGAAATAATAACAGAGAAGGGAAAAGAACTATGGGATTGGGGAGAAAGTAAAGGAATTGCCACCAAAGACAAAACACCAACTGTATAGAAACCTGAAGAGAAATCTCCGGCTGTGGCGAAGGAGCAGAAAATTGAGCAAAAAGGCGGAAATTATATCTGTGAAAAGTATGATTTGGTTTGGGGAAATAAAGATAGGATGCAATGAACGAAAAAAGTAATAGAAGTTGCTAAAAACCTTGCAGTTGGTCCAAATTGGTTAATAACTTTAATGGCTTTAGAACTATCAAAACATTTAGAACGTCAATTGATAACGGGGTTGAATGTAGGATTGATAAAATTTGAAAAAGAGGCAGCAGAAACCATTGGAAAAACTCAAGAACCACAGAAAAAAGAACCGGAGGCTGAGTTGCCCCCCTTTTTGTTTATATATTAGAATTGAATAATGAAGTCGTAAAAATATCAAAAAAAAGAAATCAGCCATGAAGTTTAATTTAATTCAATTGCTCTTTAGCGTAATATTTATAATCGGGAGTTGAATTATCAAAAATAAAAAACCGTGAAATAAATTCCACGGTTTTTAAATATGATTTAGAAAAATTATTTCTTTTTCTTTTTTGCAGGTGTTGCAGTTTTGATTTTAGATGCACCTGTATCAGCTGGAGTATTTTCATCTCTTACTAATGTCAACTCATCGACCAATCTTCTTGCACCCGCATATTTGTCGATTGTCCAAAGAACAAAACGGATATCTACACTGATTGTTTTCTGCCATTTATCTTCGAAAACAATATCACCGCTAAGAGCTTCACTGTTTCCATCGAATGCGATACCGATAAGGTTTCCGTTACCGTCGATTACCGGAGAACCTGAGTTTCCACCTGTAATATCGTTGTTTGACAGGAAGTTTACCGGAAGATAACCTGCTTTATCAGCATACTGACCATAATCTTTAGCATTCTGAAGAGCAATTACTCTTTGCGGAAGATCAAATTCTTCGTCACCCGCTTTATATTTACCTACCAAACCTTCCATAGTTGTGTAGTAGTTATCAGTAACACCAAAATAATTTCTGTCTTCTCTGATTGGTAAAGTGTCAATCTGTCCGTACGTCAATCTCATGGTAGAGTTTGCATCCGGATAGAATTTTTTCTCCGGCATTGCTTTCATTAAACCAGCTAAGAAAAGACGGTTGTTTTTAGCAAAATTATCATCGATTTTTACAAATCTTTCGCCAGATACTCTCTGATCTTCTGCAATACCTCTTGCTATTTTTAGCAACGGATCTGCATCTAATTTTAAACGGTCTGGGTTTAGCACGTAGTTCGTTACCGATGTTTTGTTTGCAAATAATGAAGAGAATGCAACAGTTGACAAGTTATTAGCATCTAAAGCCATAATTGTTGGTGAAGCAACATCAGCTTTTACTCTTGTTTTGTAAAGGTTTACCAAAGAATTAAGCATTTCTCCTTCCAATTCAGGATTGATGTTGTCATAAGCATCTTTAATCGCTGCTTCTACTTTAGGTTTCATAGCAAGTCTTCCTGCCATATCCTGTTTTGCATAAGCATCAAGAGCAGGAGCCAATTGGTAAGCCAAAGCGAGATATTTGGCATTTCTTGTTAATAAAGAAGCATAATTTCTTTCAACATTTCTGTCAGTAACCTGTTTGTAATATGTTGCGATCTGTTCTAGAACACCATCATACATTTCGTTACCCGGCTGAGAAGCCCACTGTCTGAACGTTCTTTCGATATTTTGTTTGTCTGCAATGGTTCCGTTTTTTTCAACAGCGTCAATTGTTCCTTGTCTGTTTTTCCAATAATTGGCTACAGAAGCATATTGAGAAGCATAACCTAACTGAGTGGTTTTGTCTTTATCCATATACTTTTTCATCACATCCATTGCCATTTTAGAAGTTTCTACCCAAGCCGGATAATCTTTAGAAACCATTTGGTTGATTCCGTAAGAAGTCAGGTAACGGTTTGTTCTTCCCGGATAACCCAAGATCATGGAGAAATCACCAGGCTTGATTCCTTTAAGTGAAACCGGTAAAAAATGTTTAGGTTTCAAAGGCACGTTGGTTGGCTTATATTCAGAAGGATTTCCTGCTGCATCTGCGTATACTCTGAAAACCGTGAAGTCTGCAGTATGTCGTGGCCATTCCCAGTTATCTGTATCTCCACCATATTTACCTAAAGCTGATGGTGGCGCACCTACTAATCTGATGTCTTTATAGTCCTGATAAACAAAATAATAGAATTCATTTCCGTTGAAGAAATCTCTTACGACAACAGTATATTTTCCGTTTTCAGAATTTTCTGTCTGAATTGCTTTTGTTTCAGCATCGATTACAGCTTTTCTTTCAGCTGCAGTCATATTGTTATTAAGTTTAGAATTGATTCTTTGCGATGCGTCATCCATTCTCACCAAAAATCTTACGTAAAGATCTTTTGCATTAAACTCATCTTTTTCTTTCATCGCCCAGAAACCGTTTTTAAGGTAATCCTTTGCCGGTGTAGAGGCTGCTGCAACTGCACCATAACCACAGTGGTGATTGGTAAAGATCAAACCTTTGTCTGATACGATCTCTCCTGTACAAAATCCTCCGAAGCTTACGATAGCATCTTTAAGACTTGAATTGTTCACAGAATAGATCTCTTCAGGCGTAAGGTGCAGACCTTCTTTCTGCATATCAACACCGTTAAGCCTTTTGATGAGCATCAAGAGCCACATCCCTTCGTCTGCTCTCATTTGAGCAAAACCTAACAAGAAAGTGAATAGTAAAAATATTCTTTTCATTTTTAAAATAATTATTGTGGGGCTAATTTACTAATTTTTACGATAATCCATCGGTTATTGGTATGAAAATGGGTGGCTGAGTGGTATGAAAAATATTATTTTAAGTCTTTTTTCTGCTTTCATTTTCACAATGGCTTTAAATTGTTCAGCATCAAAGGTTAATAACCAATATTTTCAGAGAGAATGGATGATGATTTCGTTTGATCAATTTTCTAAACAACAACTCATTGAAAACAAAGCTGAAATTAATTTGACAGGAGAAAAAACAGGCAATCAGATAAAAGGAACTGCAACAATGGGTTGCAACCAAATTTTCTTTACAGCCGAATTAAAAAATAACAGCAAAATGAAAATTTCAGAAATTGAAAGCACAGAAATGATCTGTAAAAATATGGAACTCGAAAATGCTTTTATGAAAAAAATCGGCAACATGAAAAATTATTTGATCGAAGGACATCGATTGACACTTTCTGACGACAATGGAAATCAAATGAAATTTATTGCTGCAGATTGGGATTAAATTTTCAAGATAAAAATCAAGAAGTCCACAAAAACTATTTGCGGACTTCCTTTTTTAAATGGTTATCAGTTTAATTTTTAGGAATCGTTTTTTTTATTTCCTCTAAAGTCGCGGTATTGGGCAAACCCTGAACTTTTACAGCTTGATTTGCAGAAACGTTAGCTTTTCTTGCATTTTGTCTGTTGGGAATTGTGGCTAAAATTTCATCAAAACTTGCCGTATTGGGTAATAATTTATCCTGATTGTTACTTTGCTTCCCGGTTTTCTGAGTTTCTTGCTTCATTTCCAGACCCTGTTCGGATGCTAAAACGTTTTGCTTTTCTTTTTCTTTTTTAGGGAAATTGACTTCGTTTTGTGTCTGCATTTTCTTTTCAAATGCTTTGGCATCTTTCAAAACCTGTTCCTGATCCTGAAGTTCTGGAGATTTTTTTTCCTGCGCGTAAAAAGTTACACTTAAAAGTAAAAATGGGATGATATATAATGATTTCATGATAATTTTATTTAATGTTAACAAATACTTTTATTTTTCCGATTGAGTTTTGGTCATAGTCCTGAAGCGCTTTTCCGAGCACCTGTCCTATTTTTACTTTTTTAGGATTGGCTTTCATGGCAACTCCGGCTTTTGATGAGGTTACCAAAAGATCGCCTCTTTTGATTTTTCCTCCTTCAAGGCATACTTTCGTTGGGATAACACCAATCACACCCATCGGAACTTTCCCTGACAAATCAGCGTCTACATTTTCTTCAGTCAAAAGAACTCCCGGTTTTGTAGCATACACTCCTGAAACTAATGTAGAATAGGGTTTTGATGATTTTTCTACCGCTCTGTCGCTTGAAGTGGAGATTACTAAAACATCACCCATTTCATATTCAGAAATATTTCCTTCTACGTCAAATGCTTCGGCTAAGTCGGCACCGCTATTTTGTGTACCGCCGTTAAAGAAACCTGTTCCTGTTTTATTGATTCTGGCAACATTGGCACTTGCACTTTGAAAAACTGCGAGGTTTCCTGAAGCTCCGGTATGATTTACAAAAACTCCCGTTCCTGTTCCTGCATTAGTCACAGATACTACTGCCTGAGAATTTGCAGTATTGAAATTTCTGAAATAGGCTGCACGACCCGTTCCGAAATTAGGAACCCAGCCGTAGATTGCGCTACCAGTTCCATCTACCGTTGCTTCCACACCGTCACCGGAGTTTTTTGCATTGGCAGTGATCCCGTTTCCGTTTCCGTTGGCAAGAGCAATTAATGCAGGTCCGTTTCCTGAAGCGTTACTTGCATAAAATAAACCTCCAAAACCTCCTGTTCCTGCAGATTCACCATAAACACCCGCGGTTCCGAAGTTGGCGAACTGAGAATTTACTTTTCCTTTGACTGCCGGAGAAGTTCCATTTGTATTATCTACAAAAAAGTCTCCTGCAATACCGTTTCCTAATGTTGTTGAAGAAAGTGCTGTAGATGTATTTGCCGTGTTGAAATTTTTAAATTCTGCAGCTTTACCTGTGCTGAAGGTAGGAACCCAACCGTAGATTGCACGTCCTGCTCCGTCAACATTTGCCTCGATTGCATCACCGTCTTTGCCCGCATTGGCTACAATTGCATCGCCGTTTCCGTCGGTAAGAGCAACTAAAGCTCGTCCGTTTCCAGTGGCGTTTGAAGAATAAAATAATCCGCCAAAACCTCCTGTTCCTGATGAAACACCGAAAACACCTGCTGCACCGAAATTTCCAAATATTGTTTTGGTTTCTCCTCTTACTGCGGCACTTACGCTATTGGTATTATTAGATAAAAAAGAGGCAACATTTCCTTGTGTATTATCGGGTATATTTCCTGTGCTGTTTGATTCTACTTCAAAAGTATTTCTGTCATTTGCAGTATTGAAATTTTGAAATCTTCCCGCTCTGCCAGTGCTTCCGCTCACCCCTACTCTTCCATACACCCCTATCCCTGTTCCGGTGGTATTGGTGGCAAGAAACCCATGAACACCATATCCTCCACCGTCATTTCTTCCTACTACAGCTCCTGCAATATCACTGGTATTTCTGCCTACCACTGCTTCACCAGCGCCGTTATTATCGGCGATAACTCCGGCAGAACTTTGTGCGGTAGTAATTCCGTGGATGGCAAAGCCGGTTCCTGTATTGCTCACCACGCCCGCTCCGGAACCTGAAGATGAAACATTAATGACATTTCCGTTTCCTAAAGTACTTGCTGTAAGAACAGTGTTGGAATTGGCATTATTTGAGATTGAAATATTGGCAGCAATACCATTTGTACTTGTTGCATTTAACCCTGTTCCGGTATTGCTGTTAGCATAAACACCATATCCTGATCCTGAAGAGTTTCCATAGACTCCTAGTCCGTTGGGAGTAACTCCGTAGACACCCCATCCGCTTCCATTTTGGCTTCCCCAAACACCAACGCCCAAACCTCCGGTACCATTGTTGATTCCTCTGACACCTGAAGAAAATCCTCCCGGAGCTACATTGGTAACAATTCCTCTTACTGCTGCAATACTTGAAGTTGTGGTATTGTTGTTTCCTTCAAGAGAAGTTCCGTCACCATCATTTGTTATGGTGAAAAGATTTGAAGCATTATTAACAGTTGCTGCATAAGGTAAAGTAAAACTGCCTCCTGAACTTCCTGATGACTTTGCATACATCGCATAAGGTACACTTAATAGTTGGCTTGTTCCTGTAATTGTATAAGATGTTCCGCCTGTAGGATCTGTTTCTGTTTTTAAATAAAAGTTTCCTGAAGGCCAGTTAATTGTAGAATATGTTCCTGAAAGTACAGTTCCGGTTCCGATTTCCAGACTGATGAGTCCGTTTACGTTTGTTGTTCCTGTTAATCTTTCAGAATAAACAACTGTCCCGGCGGGTGAGCCTTGCAGTACACTTACTTTCACTCCTATATTCTGATTGGCAAGCAATTGTCCGGATGTATTTCTCATTACAGCCTGGTAACTCATTTTTTCCGGAGCCTGGGCTGAAACTAAGTGAAAGCCAAGCAACATTCCTACGGTGAGTAAAATTTTTTTCATGATGATTATTTTTTAATGATTTTAAATGTTTTAATGTTTTTTCCGTTCTGATTGATTCTGATGATGTACATCGCAGAAGGAAGCTCTGAAAAATTAAATTCTGATTTTGTTTCTTTTATTTTATCCTCTTTCAAAAGTTTCCCGGAAGAATCAAATAGTTGAAATTCAGAATTTCGGTAGTCGTTTGTAGTGAAATCCACAAATAAAAAATCTTTGAATGGATTCGGATACAATAAAATGTCTTTCTTGTCTGAGCCTTGAGTTTCTGTCGTGGATAGCGTAATAATTTCGTAGGCTTGTTGTACGCCTTCCATGATTTGATTGTTGGTACCTTTGCTGGTAAAATCAATCTGTCCTAGACTGTAAGAAACAGAGCCGTTGCCTCCTGTTGCGTTTGATCCTGTTGCGAGAAGTGCTTTTTGTGCATTGGCTTCCGACACCGAGAAAAAAATCAAAAAGAAGCTGTAGATAAAAATTCTTTTCATATTAAGATAATTTCTGGTTAATAAATGTTTTATGTTATGATCTGTCACTGAGATTTTTACGGTGTAAAGGTAAGAGCAGACGAAAGAGGTAAACCAGAGGAAAAGGACTAGAAATAAAAGGGGAAAACAACTGTATTTGGAGAGCGGTTTGCATTTATTAATTAAAAATGTTATCTTGTAAATCTTATAAATTATATAGAATTTAATGCTAGAAAAGAAACAACATAATTACGAAAAGGCAGTTTTGGTGGGCGTTGTCACCCAAAATCAAAATGCGGAAAAGTTGCAGGAATACATGGATGAGCTGGAGTTTTTAGCCTTCACAGCAGGTGCTACGGTTGACAGACGTTTTACTCAGAATTTAACTCAGCCGGATTCCAAGACTTTTGTAGGAAGCGGAAAAGCTCAGGAAATAAAAGAATATGTAAAAGAAAACGAGATAGGAACCATTATTTTTGATGATGAATTGTCTCCTTCTCAGCTAAAAAATCTTGAAAAAGAAATTGAAGTAAAAATTCTCGACAGGACCAATCTTATTCTTGATATTTTTGCACAACGAGCGCAGACTTCTTACGCAAGAACTCAGGTAGAATTGGCTCAGTATCAATATCTTCTTCCGCGACTAACCAGAATGTGGACCCACCTTGAAAGACAGAAAGGGGGAATCGGGATGCGTGGTCCCGGTGAAACGGAAATCGAAACCGACAGAAGGATCATCCGTGACAGAATCTCATTATTAAAAGATAAACTGAAAGTCATTGACAAACAAATGGCAACTCAGCGAAACAACCGCGGAAAGGTTGTTCGTGTGGCATTGGTGGGTTATACCAATGTAGGAAAGTCTACACTGATGAATGCGATCTCTAAATCTGAAGTTTTTGCTGAAAATAAACTTTTTGCAACACTTGATACGACCGTAAGAAAAGTGGTGATCGGAAATTTACCTTTCCTTTTGACCGATACCGTTGGATTTATCAGAAAATTGCCGACTCAGTTGGTAGAATCTTTCAAATCTACTTTGGATGAGGTAAGAGAAGCAGATCTTTTGATTCATGTGGTAGATATTTCGCACGAAAGTTTTGAAGATCATATCGAATCAGTAAACCAGATTTTGATGGAAATCAATGCGCATCAAAAACCGATGATCATGGTTTTCAACAAAATTGATGACTTCAGCTACGAGAAAAAAGACGAAGACGATCTTACACCGGGTTCAAACAAAAATGTTTCTCTTGAAGAATGGAAAAGAACCTGGATGAACAAATCTAAGCATCCCGCAGTCTTCATTTCTGCTTTAAAGAAAGAAAACTTCCCTGAAATGAAAAGGCTGATCTACGATGAGGTGATGAAAATTCACATCTCAAGATTCCCATACAACGATTTTCTTTTCGAATATTTTGATAATGACGAAGACGAAGCATCAGAAAAAGAAGATTAATGAATTACAGAATACTCTTTTTTCTGCTTGTTCTTCCGTTTTTTGGATTTAGCCAAAAGACAAAGCTAGATTTGAAAAGTATTGAGAAAAACCTCAGCAATTCCGGCTCACCTTACAATTCAGAAAAGCTTATATTTAAATTTAAAGGACTTCCAAAGTCTCTCGACAGTATAGAAGCGCAGCATTTGTACTACGGAAGAAATTTCATAAAAGATAAAGTTTCCCAGACTGGCGATGAGTTCAAAAGTCTGGCCGAAGCTTTCAAAAACAATAATTTTGCAGAATGCATAAGACTTGGGAAGATTCTTTACGCAAAAGATCCCACCAATCTTGATGTTATTCTTATTCTGCTTCGAGCCTATGATCAGACCAAAGATATAAGCAATTTTTCGCATCATCTTTCGCAATTGAGACTTCTTACAAATGCTATCAAAAATTCCGGTGACGGGAAATCTGAAAAAACTGCTTTCAAAGTAAATAGTGTTGGTGATGAATACATTTTCCTGAATGTCATGAATATCGGACAGGATTACACAAGAGGTTCAAGACCTCAGAAAGACGGTGTGGTTGACGTTTGGGAAAAGGGCGACAACAAAATTTATATCAAGGTACTTTATTTAGACTTAATTTTTTAAACAACAATTGATTGGAATTATATTATTCATTTTCAGCACTTATCGTATTAGCATCTATTTTTGCATATATCAACTACAGATTTTTAAAACTTCCGAGCACCATCGGGATTATGGTCATTGCCATCGTGATCTCTATCATTTTGGTTTTATTTGGTGAAAATTCATTTCCAAAAACATTCGGTCATCTGAGTAGTTTGATGAACAGTATCGACTTCACCGAAGTTCTGATGGGAGCAATGCTTAATTTTCTTCTTTTCGCAGGAGGAATTCATATTAATATTAATGATTTAAAGGAGCAGTTCCGTCCTGTCCTCATATTTTCAACCGCAGGTGTGATTATTTCCACCTTTATCGTAGGATTTGGAATGTTTTATTTGTTGCCTTTTGTTGGGTTACACATTCCGTTTATTTATTGTCTGGTCTTTGGAGCATTGATTTCACCTACCGATCCGGTTGCGGTATTGAGTATTTTAAAGCAAGCTAATATTTCAAAATCATTAGAGACAAAAATTGCCGGAGAATCATTATTTAATGATGGTATGGCAGTGGTGGTTTTTACGGTTGTCTTACAGCTTGCAATTGGTAGCGAAGTCGATTTGGGTGTAGAAAATATTATGATTCTATTGATAAAAGAAGCCGGCGGAGGATTGCTTTTAGGAGTTCTTTTAGGTTGGGTTACATCAAGATTGATGCGTGAAGTTGATGATTATATTATCTCGGTTCTGGTAACACTTGCTGTTGTGATGGGAGGTTATCTTGTTGCAAGACAGATGCACGTTTCCGGTCCTTTGACGATGGTTGCTGCAGGATTGTTTATGGGAAATTTTAATGTTAAATTCAAAATGAAATCGATCACTCAGGATTATTTAATTAAATTCTGGGAACTCATCGATGAAATTCTGAATGCCGTTCTGTTCCTTTTTATAGGTTTTGAATTGCTGATGATCAAAGATTTAAACCATTATGTGATACCAGGACTTTTGGCGATTGTTGTGGTTTTGGTTGCAAGATTTATTTCAATTTGGGGACCTACAAAATTCATGTCTTTCAGAACGAGATTTAGTCCGCAAACCATCAAAGTCTTATTTTGGGGAGGAATTCGTGGCGGTGTTTCCATCGCTTTGGCAATGTCGATTCCGAAAAATGAATACAGCAATGCTATTTTAAGTATTACTTATTGTGTGGTTGTGTTTTCGATTATTGTTCAGGGACTTACCATTGCTAAAGTTGCCAATCCGAATCAAATTGCAAAAGAAGAACAGGAACAGGAAAGTTTTGCTTTAGATCAGGGAAAATAAATGACTGATAGCCAATGAATCATATTGTAAAAGAAATAGAAGAAGCGCTCAGTCTTCTTTCGATTCCGGAAAAGGCAGCCTTTTTTCCACGATTTTTCAAAACAGGAAAAGGAGAATATGGAGAAGGCGACAAATTCATCGGAGTTATTGTTCCTGAGCAGAGAAAAGTGGCAAAAGAATATTTTTCAAAAATTTCTTTGAAAGAATTGAGCGAGCTGCTTTCTTCAGAGATCCACGAACATCGATTAACTGCATTGTTTATGCTCATTTCGAAGTTTGAAAAAGCAAAAGAGCAGAATGTAAAAGATGAGATCGTTAAATTTTATCTAAATCATCTTCAATACGTCAACAATTGGGATCTGGTTGACACAAGCTGTTACAAGATTTTGGGCAGGTATACTTTTGAAAATCAGAAAGAAAGCCTTCTGAGAAACCTTGCAAATTCTGATCAGATGTGGCACAAAAGAATTGCTGTTGTAGGAACAATGTACTATATAAAAAAAGGCTCGTTTGAACTGACCAAAGAATTTGTGACTCAAAATTTACAACATTCGCATGATCTTATGCATAAAGCGAATGGTTGGCTTTTGCGAGAAATGGGAAATAAAAACGAAGCTGAGCTCATAAAATATCTCAATCAATATTATAAAAAAATGCCGAGAACCTGCCTTCGGTATGCCATTGAAAAGTTAGATGAAGAGCTGAGACAAGATTACCTCAAAGGCAGAATTTAGTTGAGGGAAATGTCTTCAAAACGAGATTATTAAAACTAAATTTAAGTAAATTAGCATTCTAATTCTAAATCATGAAAATTTCTTTTAAGCAGCTTTTGTTGCTATTCCCTTTACTGTTTCTCACGAGTTGTTTTGATATTTTAGACAAAGTCAATGTAAAAGCTGACGGAAGTGGTGAATATTCACTTATTCTCAATGCCAGTAAAAGCAAAACACGTTTAGCTTCCATATCAAAAATGGAAACCATCAACGGCAAGAAAGTTCCGAAAAAAGCCGAAATTGAGTCTAAAATCAATGAAGCAGCGAGAATTTTCAAAAGTGTTCCAGGAATTTCAAATGTAAAAACTTCAATGGACTTTGATAATTACATCCTTAAGCTAAGCTGTAATTTTAAAAAAATCGAAAATGTAAATGCGGGATTAGAACAGTTGAAAGCCAAAAATATTCTCGGAAAAATGATCCCGACACAGATGTACAATCATAATCCTGCAAAGAAATCATTTGTAAGAAATAAAATCAACACCTTCAAAAGTGAGTACGAAAAACTGAGTACGGCAGATAAAGAAGTTTTTAACAATGCTAAATACACTTCGGTTCTCCAGTTTGAAAACACGGTAAAATCTCAGTCGAATACTGCCTATCAGCTTTCGCCCAACAAAAAAGCGATGAAGCTTGACGGAAACATTCTCGATTTTATTCTTCAGAAAAAACAGATTCAAAACACCATTTTATTCCAGTAAATCATCATTTTATATATGAAATCTATTCTACTAAAAACACAAACAATCGCTTTTCTGCTTTTTGGTTTTGCGTTTGCATTTGCACAAAACAACATGAAAGTTCCTTCCGATGCAGTTTTCTACATGGAAATCAACGGAAGGCAGCTTGATAAAAAAATCAACTGGGAAAAATTTAATCCCTTTTTGCAGCAGATTGACAAAAAAGAAAAAGGAAAGCCTTCCTGGAATGACTATTCTAAAACCGGAATAAAATACGATGCAACTCAAAAGCATTATGCGAGAATTTCCGATTCTGTAAAGTCTTACACAGCACATTTTGTTTTAGACAACAAAGAAAAATTTCAGGAATTTATCAACTCAAGCAAGAAAAAAGGATTAGAAATTTCTAAGAAAAACAGTTATTCTTATGTTGATCTTGATGAAGATCTTTTCGTTGCATGGAACGATCAGCACGCCATGATTACATTGATTGACTATAACAAACGCTCAAAAGATATTTGGAACGAAGAGCTGGTGACTGATACAGTCGCAGTAATGGTGGATAGCATTGCCGTGCCTGTCGACAGTGCCGATATTGCTTATGAAGAAGAAGAAAAGCCTTTTGATTATAAAGAAGAGATTAAATATCTGAAAGAAGAAATCAAATACCTTAAATCAGATATCAAGTCATACAATGCAGACATCTCCAAATATGAAAAAGACATCAAATATCTTGAAAAGCATCATAAATATCCGGAAGTAAAGAAAGAGCCAGAAGCGGTAGTCGACTCTGCATATCCAGAAGAAACTGTTGAGGCGATGCCACCACCGATTTCTCAGGACGATTATGTAGAAACTGAAGCTTATCCTTTAGATTCTCAATATCAGAAAGAAATGGATTCTCTGAATGCCGAAAAATTCAAAATCGTAAAAGGAATTGCGGAAAGTGATTTCGATAAATATTTCAATTCTAATCTTGAAATTGAAGCTCCCGCAGAAATGCTGAATTTCCGTGATGCCGATTCTGATGTTTTCGTGTATGCTGATTACGGTAAAATTCTGAATGAAGGACTTTACAAAAATATGTATCGTCGCTATGATTTTACACAGTTTTTAGGGAAAATGTATAATTCGAACTCGGCTTACAATCTGTATTTCGACAAAGATAAAGTAAGACTTGTCAATAATTATCAGCATAAAGATCCGGAAACCCAAAAGAACATCTCGGCTGTTTATAAAGGAAAGAAAAACAAGAAACTGACTGCTTTGATCAACGACAAAAGCATCGGTTATTACGCAATGAACGTCAACGGATTCAAATATTTTGATATGATGTACAGTTTTCTTCAGGATGCGGGAGAAAAAGAATATCAGAAAGAAGCACAGTTGGTAATGGAAACTATGAAAATCGTTCTTGATGAAGAAGCCATCTCTAAAATCGCACCAGGAAACGGAATCTTTGTTTTAAACGAATTGAAATCTAAAAAAGTAGAATACACAGATTTTGAATACGATGATGATTACAACGAAAAAGAAATCAAAAAAACCAAAGATGTGATGGTTCCCGATTTTACTTTTGCTTTTGCAACCGAAAATGAAGGATATTGGAAACGTATTTTTGACGTACTGTCAACCAATAAAGAATTTGCGAAAAAGTTTACAAAAAACGGAGATTTTTATTCTCTTAAAGATGGTAAAAATGGTTACGTTGATCAGTTATTTTTCACTGTAAAAGACGGAATTGTTTATCTTACCACTTCAACGGAAAATTTAAATACTAAAAATCAATCTTCAGAATCTGAAAAATCGATGAAAGATTCCGCAAAATATCCTTTGTCCGGAAGATTGGATTTCAAAAAACTTTTGGTTGGTCTTGAAAAAGAATTCAAGTCACCGTCTGAAAGAAAAACTTTGGATATGCTGAAAAAAAATGTTGGTGAAATGTACTTTAAGACAGAAGCAAAAAGCGGAAGCATCCAAACCGAAATGAATTACAACACCAATCCTGATTCTGAAAACAGTTTGATGTATTTCTTCGATCTGTTTGATGAAATTTTCAAAAACAAGGAAGCAGACAAAAAAGCGCAGACACTTTAAATTGCTTTTAGATTTAAATAAAATTTTAATTAATTTGAAAGTGTAATGAAGAAGAAATATATCTTTCTTGCAATCGTATTTCTAATTGCAACTGGAATTTATGTTCTGTTATTTCAGAAGGATAAAACATTGAAATTTATCCCCAAAAATGCAGATGTCGTGGTTTTAGTTGATGTGAAAAAAGTCATGAGACAATATATTTCTGCTTTGGTGACTCATCCTTCAGAATGGTTTAAAAGTGATGGGAAAAATAAAGACAGAATTTCTATCTATAAATCCGGGATTAAAATTCCGGATTTTATTCAGATTTTTCACCTGAAAGACACTCGGTTGGGCGATTGGTATACCATTTTGGAAATTGAGGATAAAACTCAATTTTTACACTATTTAAAACAAAATAAATTCATCAAAAACGGAGAAAATCTTTTCTTTAGAGACGGTGTTTTTATTGATATTAAAGAAAAAACCTGTATTGTCGGAACTTCAAATGCTACTTTTGAAAATATCAGAAATGAGTTTTTATCAAAATCAGAAACCAATATTCTGAATGCAGATCAGTTCATCGAAAATTCTGCGGGAAGCATTTCTTACATTTCAGAATCAAAAATTACCAATTTTCTGATCAGTTTAAATTCAGATAAAATTGAGGTAAAAAACCCCGAAAACGTAAGTGATTTTGCATCATTACTTTTAAAAGTTCAACAAAAAAATCAGTTTTTGAGTGCGGAATTGGATGAGAAAAATGTGAAAAACGGGCTTCAGTTTTTCAATAAAGCCTTGAAAGATTCTCTTCAGATCAGCTATTTTAGAGCCAATGCAGATCTTGAAGAAGTGAATGATACAATCATCAGTTACGGTTACGATGACAATTTTAATGAAATTGAAAAGGTGAGTTATCAGAAAATTATTCAACCCAACTTCACCATTTCTCTTCAAAGTTTAAATCCTGATAAAACATGGAAAATATTCCAAAATAATAAGTGGATTAATGATCAGAATCAGTTTACAGCGATTCCGTTTCAGCCAAATCGTATTGAGGCGAGAGGTAAAGAAGTTATCATTCAGTCAACAAGAAAGCCTTTGCAACTACCTCATAAACAATACAAAAACTATATTTTTCTCAAGAACAGTAAATTGCTATCTTCATCTTTTCATCAGTTAAATCCCGCTCAGAAAAAGATACTTTCAAACATCGAATATATTTTTTTCGCAAACAAAGAGTATGATTATAATGTAAAAATTAAATTTAAAAAAGAAAAATTACCTTTAATTTTAAGATAAACAATGGGTACATCTGAATTTGCTGTTTTGAAAACATTCACTCATTATTTTTTACACTTGGTGTTTCCGGTGTTTATTGCGTTGGTATTTTACAGAAAAAGCTGGAAGAAAGTTTATTTGATTCTCCTGGCAACAATGCTCGTCGATCTAGATCATCTCTTTGCTGATCCTATTTTTGATCCCGATAGAATGAGTGTTGGTTTTCATTTTTTACATTCTTATTATGCTATTGCGGTGTATTTTTTGCTGCTATTTTTCAAAGGAAATTTAAGAATAATCGGTATTGGTCTCCTTTTTCATATGTTGACAGATTTTCTGGATTTTGTGTTGTGGAATCATTAAAATACGATTAATATTTTCTTTTGATAATTGAATACCCATAGATTTTTTGTATTTTAGGGACACTTATGAAACCAAAAGAATTTTTAAACTACACCTATATTTTCCCCATCCTTGCAGTGATTTATTACTTCACGGGTTTGATGGGAACAGGAGTTATTTTTGATATCATTGCCGGAATTTTACTGACAGGAAGTGTGCTTTCTGCTGTACATCACGCAGAAGTTGTTGCCCATAAAGTTGGCGAACCTTACGGAACGATTATTTTGGCGCTCTGTATCACGATTATCGAAGTTGCACTCATTGTTTCTCTGATGGTTGCGGGTGGTGAGCAGGCTCTTACGTTAGCGAGAGATACCGTTTTTGCAGCGGTAATGATTATTTTAAACGGAATTATAGGCATTTGTATTTTAGTTGGCGGAGTTAAATATTTTGAGCAGTTTTTTGCACGTACTTCGGCAACGACTTATCTGGTAAGTATTGTTTCCATTCTTGTGATTACTTTGGTTCTTCCGAACTTTACTTCAAGCGTTAACGGACCTTATTATAACAATGCCCAATTGATCTTTGTTTCGATTGCCTGTCTTGTGATTTATGGCGTTTTTCTGATGGTTCAGACGGTAAGACACAGAAGTTATTTTGTACCTGCAGATGGAAATGCAGAGGAGCATTTTATTCCAAACAGAACGCAGGCAATTGTGAGCTTTTTATTTTTGGTGGTGTGTTTGGTTATTGTGGTTTTGATGGCGAAAGGTCTTTCAAAAACTATTGAAGACATGGTACAAAGTATGGGAGCACCAAAATCTTTGGTAGGAGTTATTATTGCAGCGGTTGTACTGCTTCCGGAAGGAGTTGCGGCGATTCGTGCAGCGAGAAATAACCAGATACAATCGAGTTTAAATTTAGCTTTAGGATCTGCTCTTGCAAGTATCGGGTTGAGTATTCCTGCGATCTCCGTAGTAAGTATCATGTATGATATTCCGCTGGTTTTGGGATTAGATAAAAAAGATATTATCCTTCTCACCTTATCTGTTTTCATCGTTATGCTTTCATTAAGCCGCGGAAAGACAAATATTCTGTACGGAACTGTTCTCTTGGTAAATTTAGCAGCTTATATTTTTACCGTTATCGTTCCCTAAATTTTAATTAAAATTTTAAATGATTAAAGTTTTCTTGCCATTTCCATTTTGTAAGCCATTAAATTGGCGATATTTTCAGACTTTGTAATGGCCATTGAAGCGTTTTGACCAGTGAAATTTTCTTCAATGGTCTGTTTCCAGAGTTCTAACCATTTTGCGAAATGCTGTTTTTCCATTGCTTTTATTTCGTTGATTGGAAAATGCATTTGCATAGGATTTCCTTTATAGCTCATCTGTCCGAAAAGAATGGTCTCCCAGAAAGAATACATTTTTGGTAAATGTTTGTCCCAGTCTACTTTCACAATATCTTTAAAGAAAAAACCAATTGTTTCATCTTTAACTACTTTTGCGTAAAAACTATTGACAAGAAGCTCGATGTCTTCTCTTGATTCCAGCTTTTTCATACATCAAATTTAGCTTAAATTTAAATGCGGAATTCAATTTTAAAATTGATAAATTTCATAAGAACAATATTTTATCTTTGCAAATTATTGTTCTTTTAATGATGAAATAATACAAACTGATATGGCAAAAGGTTTCAGAAAAAGAATTCGCCAGGAAAACACAGAAAACAGTGGTTTCGGAAGCAGGGCTTCGGGAAGATTTATCAATAAAGACGGGCTTCCGAATGTGAGAAGAAAAGGTGTTAATATTTTTAACAGATTGAGCTGGTATCACACCATGCTGAATTTATCATCGTTCCGGTTTATTACCTATTTGGTGGTGATGTACATTCTGATCAATCTCGTTTTTGCGTGTATTTATTATCTGATCGGTGTAGAGCATCTTACCGGAATCAACAAGAGTAATCCGACGGATGAGTTTATCGATGTGTTTTTCTTCAGTTCTCAGACGTTTACAACGGTTGGCTACGGAAGAATTGCTCCGGTAGGATTTATGGCAAGTTTGGTGGCTACTTTTGAGGCATTCCTGGGATTGCTTACCTTTGCAATTGCAACGGGTCTTTTTTACGGAAGATTTTCCAGACCGAGAGCTTACCTTAAGTTTTCAGATATTGCGGTGATTGCTCCTTTTCAGGGTGTTACAGCGTTGATGTTCAGGTTGGCTCCATATAAAAATAATGCTTTGACAGATGCGGATGTTACACTTTCAACGGCAATTGAGATCAACGAAAATGGTGCAACAAAAAGTAATTTTTACCGGTTGGAAACTCAATTAAGTAAAATCAACACTTTGTCTCTTAACTGGACGATAGTGCATAAAATTGATGAAAATTCTCCATTTGCCGGGTTTTCTGCAGATGATTTTGCAAATACGAATATTGAAATCATCGTTCATGTAAGAGCATTTGACGAAGTATTTTCAAACACAGTTGTTCAGAGATCATCATATGTGTCAAGAGAAATTATATACGGAGCAAAATTTTCACCCATGTACTATCCTGACGAAGAAAAAGATTCTACTGTTTTGGATCTTGATAAAATTAATGAATACCAGAAAGCAGAACTTCCTGTTTTTGAGACAGAAAGATTATAATGAATTTAGAATCACACAAAAAACAGGCTTTACAGAAGCAAAAAGAGCATAAAAAATTCTTAGAAGGTTTGAAAAAAAAGCCTCCTAAAAATCTCGATTATATTGTTCAGGAAACGCATGAAGAAGTTTTTGAAAAGATTGACTGCCTTCAATGTGCCAATTGCTGTAAAACGACAGGACCATTGTATACTGAAAAAGATATTGAACGCATATCGAAACATCTGAGAATGAAACAATCAGATTTTGAAGCAAAATTTCTTCGTGTTGATGAAGACAATGATAAAGTTTTGCAGAATCTTCCATGCTTTTTTTTAAACAATGATAATACATGCTCAATATACGATGTTCGCCCAAAAGCGTGCAGAGAATATCCGCACACCGATAGAAAAAAAATTTATCAGATTAATAACTTGATGATACAGAATACCGTTATTTGTCCGGCGGCTTTTGAGTTTGTAGAGAATCTGATGAAGAATCTGAATAAGTAATTCGGAATCTTAAATGTTTGCAAAATGTTATAAAGTTTCGTTAAAACCACCTTCGCAGATAATTTATTTCAAAAGGGTGCGTTTCATAAATAAATCAATCCCCAATTGATTTGCAGCAAGAAGTAGTTTTTAGATAGTAAAAATGGAATCCTGAAATAGAATGTTTCAGGATTTTTTCTGATCAATTTCCATCATTCTGAATTGTATGATCATTTCTATCAGATCTAAAGGTAAATCTTCGGTCACAGGAAACTGTACTGCTCCTTTTGAAAATTTCAATTTTCTTTCTTTAAAATCTTTTTCAAATTTTTTGATTCCTTCGGCACCAGGATAAAAGCCAATGTGCTTTTTATATCCAGCAAAATAAACCAAAGGCTTTTCTTTATATTTGAAAGCAGGCATCTGATAACCAATATATTCTTCGATGTCAGAATCCTGAGTATGAATTGTTTTTCTTATACTTTCAAATTTCTCCTGGATATCTTCCGGAAATAAAAGGTAATATTCTTCAATTTTTTCAAATGTATTTTTCATCTTGAATCCTTTTCATAAAGATAAAAAAAGCGCTGAATAAATTCAACGCTTTCCTCTTTCACTATTACTATTTTCCCATTTATAGTCCCGGGACAGGCTGTAAGAAAAAAGGTCAGGAAAACTTCCCGACCCTGATATTTTTATACTACACCCTGAGCAAGCATTGCTTCTGCAACTTTTACGAATCCGGCGATGTTGGCACCTTTTACGTAGTTCACATAGCCATCTTCCTCTTTTCCGTAGTCTCTACAAGCTTTGTGGATTCCGATCATGATCTCTTTCAGTCTTGCATCAACTTCTTCAGAAGTCCAGTTTAATCTGATTGAGTTTTGAGTCATTTCCAAACCTGAAGTAGCAACACCACCTGCGTTAGAAGCTTTTCCAGGAGAGAACAACACTTTGTTGTCAAGGAAATAATTGATAGCATCTAATGTAGAAGGCATATTCGCAGCTTCTGTTACACAAAGGCAACCATTTTCTACCAGTAATTTAGCATCTTCCAAGTCCAATTCATTCTGAGTTGCAGAAGGTATTGCAACATCACATTTAACTTCCCAAGGACGTTTTCCAGCGTGAAATACTGCAGACGGGTATTTTTTAGCATAATCTTCAGCTCTGTTATTCCCTGAAGATCTTAATTCTAATAAATAATCAATTTTCTCTCCGTCGATACCATCTTTATCATAAACATAACCGTCAGGACCTGAAAGTGTAACCACTTTTCCGCCCAATTCATGTACTTTTTTGATAACCCCCCAAGCAACGTTACCAAAACCTGAAACCGTTACTGTTTTGTCTTTAAAAGTCTGGCCGATCGTTTTCAGCATCTGCTCAGCGAAGTAAACAACACCATATCCTGTAGCTTCAGGACGGATCAATGAACCACCGTAAGCAAGACCTTTTCCTGTAAGAACTCCGGTAAATTCATTTCTGATTTTCTTATACTGACCAAATAAATATCCGATTTCTCTTGCTCCAACACCGATATCTCCCGCAGGAACGTCGGTTTCCGGACCAATGTGCTTGCACAATTCTGTCATGAAAGCCTGACAAAAACGCATCACTTCCATATCGGTTTTTCCTTGCGGATCAAAATCTGAACCTCCTTTTCCACCTCCCATCGGAAGAGTCGTCAGTGAGTTTTTAAATACCTGCTCGAAAGCTAAGAATTTAAGTACAGAAAGGTTTACCGTAGGATGGAAACGGATTCCCCCTTTATAAGGTCCGATCGCAGAGTTCATCTGAATTCTGAAACCTCTGTTTACCTGAATTTCTCCTTTGTCATCAACCCATGGAACTCTGAAAATAATAATTCTTTCAGCTTCGGCCATTCTTTCAAGAAGCTTCATGCCGGTATATTCTTTTCTTGTCAGGATAAACGGAATTACTGTTACGGCAACTTCTTTTACTGCCTGTAAAAATTCCGGTTCGTTAGGATTTTTCGCCTCAATTTTAGCGATAAATTCCTGTATTTTCTGGTCAATATTATATTGTTCCATATTAGGTAAGGTTGAATATTATGTCAACAAATTTAATTTTTTTTTCAAGATTCACAATAGCTTATTTAATATTTGCTGATAATTCAATAATAATGAAACAGAATATTATTAAATTGATAATTATGATTTAAATTTTGTTAAAAATTAAATGTTATATGTGAAATAATGAAATATTAAGAAATCGTTAATTTTCAAATCGCAATAAATTGTCTCCCGGAAAATGATTTTACTTTACCTAAAAGCTCTAATTCTAAAATTACAGGCAGAATTTTGTGTGAAGCCACCGAGATTTTCTCCGCCAGATCGTCCAGCGATACATGAGGATTTTCTGCAATTTTTATATATATTAATTCCTGACTTTCAGACAATTGAACGGTTATTTCGCTATGAGGGAAGAGCTCTGCCGTTTTTTCTTTAGGATCATTAAATCCAACTAAATCAAGCAAATCTTTTATCGTAGAAATTGCTGTTGCCTTATTCTGAAAAATAAGCTGATTACAACCCTGACTATATTTGTCTGTAATTTTTCCGGGTAAAGCAAAAACATCTCTATTGTAAGTATTTGCAAACGTTGCAGTACTTATCGAGCCGCCTCCGAAAGCCGTTTCAACAACAATAGTAGAAGATGAAATACCTGCAACAATTCTGTTCCGCTGAATAAAATTTTCACGGTCAGGTTTTCGGGATGAATTAAATTCTGTCAGCAAAACTCCGTTTTCTTCAATGATTTTTTCAGAAAGCTTTTTATTTTTAGAAGGATATAAGGTGTGAAAACCATGCGCCAAAACTCCCACCGTAGGAATTTGATGTTTTAAAGAATATTCATGAACTTCCTTGTCAACGCCTAAAGCTAATCCGCTAACTGAAATAAACTGATGTGATTTTGCTTCTTCGAAAAAATCTTCAATAAATTTTTTGCCGTAAGCTGTAATGTTTCTTGTTCCGACTAAGCTTACAGGTTTTAAATTTTTGTCAAAATTTCCTTTCTGATACAAAATTGCAGGTGCGTCATCACATTCCTTTAATAAAAAAGGCAATTCGTTCTGATGCCTTAAATTGATTTTTATACACTTAGCTTCACAGAAAAGAAGCTCTTTTTCGGCAAATTTCAGATGTTCAGGATTTCCGATGTCAGAAACTGTTTTGGTTCCGATTCCGTCAGTTTTACTGAGGTCTTTTTTTGATGTTTCCCAAACGTTTTTTGCGCTTCCGAAACTGCGGACAAGTTTAAAAAAATTAATATCACCAATAAAATTACATTCACGCAACGCAATAGAATAGAGATGTTCTTCAGAGTACATTTGTGTTTTATTTTCTTCAAATGTAATAAAATTCAGAATTATTTTTTCCTTATTTCTTCTAAATGATCCCAAATATCTTCATTTTTCTTATAAGGTAATTCAAGGAAATCTTCGGGATGGTTTTCTTTGTATTCCTGCCACAATTTATCGTCTTTCTCGCTGTAATAATTGGGGAATTCCCAAATGTATTTTTTCTTTTTATCACCTACATTTTTAAAAACAAAAGCTAAAATGCTTCCTACAACTGCACCCGACAAATGTGCCTGCCAGGAAATCTTGCTCGGCTCCTGCATATTGTAAAAAAGCTCTTCAGGAAACATTCCCCAAATCAAACTTCCATAATAAAGAACAACTAAGAGTGAAATGGTCAGCAAGGTTGTATTCCATTTAAAAACTCCACTGAAAAACAGGAAAAATGCAAGCACATAAACAACACCACTTGCTCCGATTGTACATGTATATAAATATTGCCCCGTCAGAATATCAATAGGTGGAAGCATCCAAAGTAAAAGTCCCGTTGCAAGCCAGCCTAAAATAAAAACTTTATTGGCAACCAATGGATAAAACTGGTACAAGAGACCCATCAACACGGCAATAGGAATTGAGTTTCCAACAATATGATCTATACTTCCGTGAAGGAGAGGCGATGTTATAATGCCCAACAAGCCTTCCGGTAATAAAGGAATAATTGCTCCAAAGCAACTTGCAAAAAAGCCCTGCATCTGTAAAAAGTATCCCAACCACATTGCTCCCAACATAAGAAGAGGATTGATGATAGCATTTTTGTAAATTACATTTTTAAACATATCTGAAAACTGTCAAATCAAAAGCCAATGATAAATTTCGGAAAATTTGTCGATGATTTTAATTTTAATAAATTATTTGAGACAAAAAGTAATGTTTTTGGTATTTAATTTTTCAAAATAATGACGTAAATCTGTTTTGTTACAAAACTCTGAAAATGGTTGAAATCTCAATTTGACAATATATCCTATTTTTGTATCTGAAAAAATTGAGATTTATGAAAAAGATTTTCGTTTTATTTTTTATGTATCTGAGTATGTATTCATTTGCACAAGTAGTTATCAGCGATTCTGCTGCGGTTGACACCATCAAAAAACCAAGACACTGGTCTGTGACTGCAAAAAACAGTGTAATGTTTAATCAGGCAGCCTTCTCAAACTGGGTCGGCGGAGGAGCAAACAATGTCGGCTGGCTTGCAAGTGCAAACTATAATCTGGTTTATGAAAATGGGCGTCACCTTTGGGAAAATATTATTATCCTTAACTACGGGCAAAATACTACAAAAGGTTTGGGAACCAGAAAAACTCAGGACGTTTTGAATCTTTCTACAAACTATGGACGACAATTCTCAAAAAGCTGGTATCTTTCTACCGGAGCAAGTGTTTTATCTCAGTTTTCCGGTGGCTTTGAAGATGGTAATAATCCTGAAGCCAAGAAAATATCCAATTTTATGGCTCCGGGTTATGTGAATGCCGGTTTAGGTATTACCTACAGACCCGATGAGAATCTTACGGTGACTTTAAGACCTGCCAACGGAAGATTTACCTTCGTTTTGGATAAAGAACTACAGTTGGCGGGAAATTACGGTTTAAAAGCTGACGGAGATTTTTTCCTGATGCAGATCGGTTTTCTGGGTTCTGCCATTTATAAAGTAAAACTGATGGAAAATATTGAAATGACCAACACCGGTTCTATTTTCTCAAATTATCTTGACAAACCTGATCATATGGTATTGTCTTACAATATGTTATTAAATATGAAAATCAATAGGTTTGTTTCATCAATCGTTACTTTAGATTTGATGTACGATCATAATCAGATTCAGAAAACGCAGTTGAAACAAACTTTGGGGATTGGTTTTGCCTACAATATTGATAATGGCGTGAAGCGTTCTGACCGTAAAGACAGTCAGTGGTGGCTGAAGAAATAGATTAATTTCTCATATATATATGTTATCAGATTTATCTAATAGTCTAGCTCCAAAATAATATTTTCATTTTAAACATTCCAAAATTCCCTATCCAGACTTCTGTACTGTATTGCTTCAGAAATATGATGAGAAAGAATCCGTTCAGATTCTTCCAGATCAGCAATCGTTCTTGCGACTTTCAAAATCCGGTCATATGCTCTGGCTGAAAGATTGAGCTTTTCCATAGCCATTTTGATAAGGCTAAAAGACGCATCATCCAATTCACAAAACTGCTCTATTTCGCGTGAACCAATTTGAGCGTTATAACTGATTGACAAATCCTTATACCTCTCATTCTGAATCTCGCGCGCAACCAGAACCCGCTTTCTGATATCTTCACTTTTTTCACCTTTTCTTTTTTCAGCCAACTGCTCAAACTCCACTTTCTGCACTTCGACATGAATATCAATCCGGTCTAAAAGTGGTCCCGAAAGTTTATTCATATATCGCTGCATTTCAAAAACTGATGATGTATTATTCGGATCATCGGGGAAATATCCGCTCGGACTTGGGTTCATCGAAGCCACCAACATAAAACTCGAAGGATAATTGACAGTAAACCTCGCTCTCGAAATCGTTACTTCACGATCTTCCAAAGGTTGACGCATCACTTCCAGAACCGTTCTTTTAAATTCAGGCATTTCGTCAAGAAATAAAACTCCGTTGTGAGCGAGAGAAATTTCTCCTGGTTGAGGATAACTTCCTCCGCCTACAAGTGCGACATCTGAAATGGTATGATGAGGTGAACGAAACGGACGAACGGTCATCAAAGAAGTTTCAGTTCCCATTTTCCCTGCAACAGAATGGATTTTTGTGGTTTCCAAAGCTTCTTTTAGAGTAAGCGGCGGCAAAATACTGGGAACTCTTTTTGCCAACATCGTTTTTCCGCTTCCCGGAGGTCCGATGAGAATGATATTGTGTCCCCCTGCTGCAGCGACTTCCATTGCTCTTTTTGCAGTTTCCTGACCTTTCACTTCAGAAAAATCAAAAGGAAAATTATTTATTTTCTCCTGAAATTCTTTTCGGGTGTCTAAAACTACTTTTTCCAAAGGTTTTCCTTCGTTAAAAAAATCAATAACTTCTTTGATGTTTTCAACTCCGTAAACATCAAGATTATTGACAATCGCAGCTTCCCGTGTATTTTGTTTAGGTAAAATGATTCCTTTGAAACCTTCTTCTCTTGCCTGGATTGCAATCGGCAAAACTCCACGGATCGGCTGTAGACTTCCATCAAGAGAAAGCTCACCCATGATAATATAATCATGCACGTTTTTGGCAATAATCTGATCCGAAGCGACCAAAATTCCAATGGCAATACTCAGATCATAAGCGGCTCCTTCTTTACGCAAATCGGCAGGAGCCATATTGATCGTTATTTTTTTACCGGGGATTTTGTAACCTACATTTTTGAGCGCGGCTGAAATTCTGTAACTGCTTTCTTTGATGGCATTGTCGGGAAGACCAACGAGATGGTATCCTACTCCACCTGTGTCTATATTGACTTCAATTGTAATGGTTTGGGCTGAAACGCCATGAATTGCGCTACCGTAAATTTTTATCAGCATCAGTTATGTTTTGGGTAAAATTAAAAAAAATCCTTAGTTTATTTATATATTTTGGTAGAATTTTATTTTAAAATTTTAATACTTTTGTTTAAAGTCAATTATTTTTTTTAAATCAAAATAACCTGTAATGAATATCAAACCTGAAATATCCTGGACAGATTTTGAAAAAATAGACATCCGATGCGGAACAATAATCTCAGTAAATGATTTTGAAAAGGCAAGAAACCCTTCTTATCAGCTTGAAATTGATTTTGGAGATGTAGGAATCAGAAAATCTGCAGCCCAGATCACAACGCTCTACAAAAAAGAAGAATTGGTTGGCAAACAGATTTTAGCGGTTGTCAATTTTCCTAAAAAGCAGATTGCCAATTTTTTCAGTGAATGTCTGGTTTTGGGAGTTTATGGTGAAGACAAAAAAGATGTGACACTTCTTTCACCTTCACTGCTAACAAAAAATGGATTGCAGGTAGGATAAGTCGTGAAAAACGTATTCGGTTTCGAAAGACGGAACGCAGTCAATTAATTATTTAAAACACATAAATGATACAGAACATTCCTTTAGATAAGGTATTATTCATTGATATAGAAACAGTTCCAAATTCAGGGTCATGGGAAGAATTATCTGAAACTGAACAAAAACTTTGGGACAAAAAAACAAGACATCAACGTAAGGACGAAATTTCTGCTGAAGATTTTTATGAAAGAGCGGGAATCATGGCAGAATTTGGGAAAATCATCTGCATCACCATAGGAATGGTCGAAAAAAATGATACTTTAAAGATCAAAAGTTTTGCAGGACATGACGAGAAAAAAATACTGCAGGAGTTTGGAGAAATTTTTAACAGCCCGAGACTCCGCGATGTCATTCTCTGTGCCCACAACGGAAAAGAATTTGATTTCCCGTGGATTGCAAGACGATTTCTGATCAATGGAATGCAGCCCCCTGCTCCATTTCAGATGTTCGGAAAAAAACCCTGGGAAATCCCACATCTTGATACGATGGAACTCTGGAAATTCGGAGATTACAAAAGCTATGTTTCACTAGAATTACTGGCTCATGTTTTCGGAATCCCAACCCCGAAAGATGATATTGACGGCTCAATGGTTTCATCAATCTACTACATAGAAAAAGACTTGCAGCGAATAGTTGACTATTGTGAAAAAGATGTCTTAACTTTGGCAAACATTTTCCGGCGTATGCGTCAGGAAGATTTATTGCAGAGAAATATCAATTTAGATTAACAAATGAACTTTACAGACGACCAGATTGCCGATATTGGTGAAGAAATTATAAGAGTACTGAAAACTGTTTACGACCCGGAAATTCCGGTAGATATCTACGAATTGGGGTTGATTTATGACGTTCAGATTTCGGAAGAAGCAGATGTTAAAATCATCATGACCTTAACGACTCCTAACTGTCCGGTTGCTGAAACTTTACCACAGGAAGTGAAAGATAAGGTGGCGGATGTAGAAAATGTAAAATCCGTAGATTTAGAGCTCACTTTCGAGCCAAGCTGGAACAAAGATATGATGAGTGAAGAGGCAAAATTTGAGCTGGGAATGCTTTAAATTTCTTTTAAAAATAAATGAGGCTGTCAATTTTGGCAGCTTTTTTTTGCTATTTCCTAAATTTTTTCACTTCAATTTGTAAAATTACAGTTATTTGTTATTCTGCAAAATCTGATAAGTTTAAAATTGCTATGTTAAGACTCCTCGGAGTGAAGAAGACTTTGTTTTTTGGCCTAATAAAATGATATGAAAATTTAAAACTTGAATCTTTTCTTAACTTTTAAACCAATCTTAGTAACTCTATTTTCACATATCCTCATTAATATTCTTTTCCTTATTTTTGTGAAACTCGTTGCATTATGAAAAAAATTGTTCTGATCGAAGATGAAACCAGCGTAGTTTCTTTTATTAAAAAAGGACTTCAGGAAAAGGGTTATGAAGTTTCGGTGGCTTTTGACGGTCGCACCGGGGTCACTCTGGTGCAGGAAAATGACTTTGATCTGGTCATCTTAGATATCATGCTTCCTGAAATGAACGGACTGGATGTCTGCAAAGAGATCAGAAAAACCAACAAACACGTTCCGATTCTCTTCCTCACGGCTTTGGGAAGTTCGGAAAATATTGTTCTAGGCTTGGAAAGCGGTGGTGATGATTATCTTGTGAAACCTTTTAAATTTATCGAACTGGTTGCCAGAATTAAGTCATTATTGAGAAGAAGTGTGCCTATTTCAACTCCGGAAATTACAGAAGATGAAACATTTAACGAATATCTTTTTCAGTTTTCAGATCTCAAAGTGAACGATTATACGAAGAAAGTGACCCGCGCCGGAGAAGAAATCTCACTGACGACTACAGAATACAAACTTTTGATGTACTTTCTCAACAATCCTGAAAAAGTAATCTCAAGAGCCGAAATTCTGGATGCAGTTTGGGGAGTAAACTATGAATTGGGAACCAATGTTGTGGATGTTTACGTCAATTATTTAAGAAAGAAAATTGATAATCAGGACGACAAAAAACTCATTCACACCGTAATCGGAATGGGATATGTGCTGAAAAAACCTTAGAAAAATGACTGGCAAAGTAATGACAAATCAGACCAAAACGATGGTGCTTTTGATGGTTGTTTTTATAACCGTCATTTCGCTTTTCGGGGGATTGGTTTACTTTTCTATTGTGAATTTTTCGCATCAGAGATTTTATGAATTATTGAAAATCAGAACAACAACGATTGTTCAGATCGAGAAAAGCAAAGAACATCTTGATCTTCCTGAAAATCATATTCTCAACGGTCTGAACGATGAAGAGCTTCCGATGGAACGCGATTATGTTTTTGCTGTGCCTGAAGATTCAAACTTTAAAAATATTTCGAAGGAAGTACATATTCCTGATACTTTTTTTAAAAATATCATCAGAAAAGGTGAAGCTAATTATAATGATAAAGAGTTTTACTACATTGGGCAGTCTTTTAAGTTTAATAATAAAGAGTATATTGCGATTGCCTCTGCACAAAATCATTACGTGATTTATTATCTTGGTTTCCTTAAGAGAACCATCATTACATGTATGGTTCTTGCCATTTTTTTCAGTATGATTTTTTCTTTTTACCTGTCTAAAACTTTATTTAAACCGATCCTGAAAATCACCGGAAAAGTGAAACAGATCAGCTCAGAAAATTTACATTTAAGACTGGAACCTCAACCCGACAATAAGGAGCTTAATGAACTGGTTGACACCTTCAACACCATGCTGACCAGAATTGAAACCTCTTTTGAAACTCAAAATCACCTGATCGGAAACGTTTCTCACGAGCTCAGAACTCCCCTTACTTCGATTATGGGCGAAGCTGACGTAGCACTTTCTATCAACAGAACTGCAGAAGAATACAAAGAAACTCTGGAAATCATTCTGGACGAAGCCGAAAAGCTCGACAAAAAGATCAAAGCCCTTTTAATTATTGCTCAGACCGGTTTTGACGGGAAAATTCAGAAGATCGACAAGGTGAGAATCGATCAACTTCTATGGGACGTTATTGAGACCATCAGAAAAATTGATTCACGCAATAATATTTATCTGGATATAAGCATGCTTCCCGATAATCCTAAAAAACTGAAAGTTCAGGGGAATGAGCAGCTTCTTCATCTCGCCGTTGCCAATATTGTAAATAATGGTTGTAAATATTCTAATTTCCAGCAGGTAAAAGTTTCGTTAGGCGCCACAGATACAGATGTGTACATCATTGTAAAAGACACCGGAATCGGCATCCCGGAATCTGAAATGGACAAAATTTACGATCCCTTTTTCAGAGCTTCCAACACCCGGAATTACGAAGGGTACGGTATCGGTCTTCCTCTCGCCAGAAATATTGTAAGAATGCACAATGGTGAACTGATTGTAAGTTCACACGAAAATCAGGGAACAACTGTACAGCTTCGTTTTCCTACTATTTACAGTACTCAGCTGGTAGAAAAACAATCTTAGCTTCAAACAAAGCATTTTTTAGAATGAAATTTTAATCTCATTTTAATCTCTTTAATTACATTTTAATTTGATTCCAAAGGTCTTCTAATCTTGCAGTTATAGTTTTGTATTGTCAAAATAGGTAATCACTAAATCTAAAAGATATGATCAAGACCATTTTAATTGCAACAGACTTTTCTCTTGAATCTTTAAACATATTAAAGAAAGTACTGAAAGAGAAAAATTCTCAGGATGAAGATACTAAATACAACATTTTGCTTGTATCAGGTTATGATATGGGAGATTCTATCAGAGATCTTTTATTCAATACCAAAGGAACGATTTTCAACAAAATAAGATCAAAAGAGTTTTGCGATGCATACGGCATTATAAAAAACAAGTATCCGCACTTGGTTAATAAAATCGTTTGCGATGTGTTCACCGGAAGCTTCCAGAGAGCCTTCAACAATTACCTGAAAGCGGAAAACATTGAGGAAGCTTATTACACATCATCTTTAAAAGACAAAAACAGCAAAGGAAAATTTGATCTGGCTCCTTATATCAAAAAAGCCAAAGATATCAAAGCACGAGAAATTGCGCTCGACACTCCAGAATTCATGCCTGAAAGAGGAAGGCTTGCAGAAGTTTTTGTTGAAGTTTAAGCTTAAATATTAACTCTTAAAAATCAGAAAAATGTTAAGAAATTATAGTAACAGCAGGACATTGGGAGACAATATAAAACTGGGGACGCTGACTGCCTTCACGGCAGGAACTATAAACATTGCATCTCTATTGATATTTCTTTCTTTTACCTCAAACGTAACGGGGCATTACGCTGTATTTGCAGCCGAGATCAGCAAAGGAAACTGGTCGCAGGTCGCTGTTGTTGGCGCATGGATCTTTTTGTTTTTCTTCGGAAGTTTTACGGCAAACTTTTTTGTGATCAACTTTAATAAAAAAAGTAAATATTTTGCCCACGCAATGCCGCTTATCCTGGAGATTTTATGTCTCGTTGGTGTTGGTTTTTACGGACAGTTCTATTATCGGAAAACGCTGGAAGAAGCAGAAGTTCTGGTAGCCTTAATGCTTTTTGCAACAGGTCTGCAGAATGGTTTGACAGCGAGTATATCCAACTTTTTGGTGAAAACCACTCACCTCACAGGAACAACAACCGATCTGGGAATTTTGATGTCTATGTTTACTCACAAAAAATACAGAAAAAACCCTGAACTGATCGCTAGAGCAAAACTTTTATCAAGCATCATGTTTGCGTATGTTTTAGGAGCTATTTTCTCCGGACTCGTTTACTATTCATTAGAATTCAGCGTGTTCTACATCATCAGTTTGTGTCTGCTGGTAGTGATTGGCTATGATTTTTATAAAATTAATATCAGGCACTTCAGAACCAATTACCGATATGCAAAAATTTATAACAAGCCAAATTTTATGGCATTTATGTACGATAAAATTCACGGTAGCGGAGAAGTAATGGTGAAAGAAACCAGGAAAGAAAAATCTAAGCTTGTCCTGGAAGAAACTTAATCATATTAAAAAAATAAAAGCATTAATCGTATATACTTAGTTTTGTAGCCTCTGTTTGTTTTGCAAATGGAGGCTTTTTTTATTAGATTCAATTATTTCCTTTGTTTAGATATATGAATTTTAATCAGACTTAATTTTTAATTCATCGTCTATTTATTTTAATTCTTATTTGCTTTGACTATTTTTGTAAGTTCATTTATCATTTTATGTCAGATATTATTCAGCTTTTACCGGATCATGTAGCCAACCAAATTGCAGCAGGTGAAGTGGTACAGCGCCCCGCATCCATCGTGAAAGAACTTCTCGAAAACGCAATCGATGCAGGAGCTTCAAAAATTGAACTGATCATAAGAGATGCCGGGAAAAATCTCATTCAGGTAGTAGATGACGGGAAAGGAATGTCTGAAACCGATGCAAGAATGGCATTTGAAAGACATGCCACTTCAAAAATACGGGCAACTGAAGATATTTTCAAAATTGCCACAAAAGGTTTTCGTGGTGAAGCTTTAGCGTCAATTGCCGCAGTTTCTCAGGTAGAATTAAGAACAAAACAGCCGGAATCACCCTTAGGAACTAATATTTATATAGAAGGCGGAATTTTTCAGTTTCAGGAACCGGTGCAGACCGCAGAAGGATCTAACTTTTTAGTTAAAAATCTTTTCTATAACGTTCCTGCAAGAAGAAAATTTCTCAAAAACAATAATATAGAATTCAGACACGTCATTGATGAATTCCAACGTGTAGCTTTGGCTCATGAGAATTTAGAATTTTCTATGTTTCATGATGACGAGCCTGTTTTCAGACTCAGAAAGGGAACACAGATGCAAAGGATTGTAGATGTTTTCGGAAGAAAATTGCATCCGCAACTGATACCTATTAAAGAAGATATTCTTTGGTGCAAACTTCACGGTTTTGTTGCTAAACCGGAAGGCGCAAAAAAAACACGTGGCGAACAGTTTCTTTTCGTCAACGGAAGATTCTTTAAAAGTCCGTATTTCAACAAAGCGGTTCAGGAAGCTTTTGAAGGGCTTCTCTTACCTGGATATATTCCGACATTTTTTCTCTTTCTGGAATTAGATCCGGAGAAAATTGATGTCAACATTCATCCGCAAAAGACAGAGGTGAAATTTGAAGATGAACATTTGATTTTTGCGTTGATCCGTTCTACAATCAAGAGATCATTAGGAATTTACAATATTGCACCAAGCTTGGATTTTGAAAGAGATCCGCAGCTTGACGAAATGATGCAGAAAAGTTTCCCGAGCAAAAGCAATAATTCCGGCAATCTAAAAATGCCTGAAATTATTGTTGACCGTGATTATAATCCTTTTTTAGAGGAAAAAGAAGTTACAAAAACAGAAATTCATAATCTTACAGAAATGTATCATCAGAATATTTCTGCCGAGCCTTCTAAGATCAACCTTTTTGAAGATGAAGATTTTGATGAAGATCTGATGAGACTTCCCAACGGATATTGGCTGTTTAACAAAGGCGACAAAACATTGATGCTTGATCTCGGAAGAATGCACCGCCTGCTGGTCGCAGAGAACAATAAAAACATTAAAAAAGGAAATACAAGCCACGCCCTTCTTTTCTCACTTGAGTATCATATGAACGAAATTGAGAAAAATAAATACAGATCAATCAAAAAATTCTTGCCCGAACTGGGGTTTGACATGAAAATTGCACATGAAAATGTCCTGAGAATTGATACCGTTCCTGAAGGGCTGAAAGAAACACAGGTCATGAAATTTCTTGAAAATCTTTTTGATATTCTGGAATACAAAACCGAAGACGAATTTATGCAGTTTTATCACAATCAATGGGCAAAAATGCAATCAAAATCAAGATTTGATTTTATTTATAAAGCAGATGCCGAGCAAGTGATCAAAGACTTTACCGCATTAGGTTTTCCTGAGTTTTTACCCAACGGAAAAAGATGTTTTTACGAAGTTCCTTTTAATGATTTAAAAAATAAATTTTAAGAAGATGTTTAATAATATACCGCCTTTAACGAAGAATATTATCATTATAAATATTGTTGTTTATATAGTTACAAACATCATAATGTATGCTTTTAATAATATAGAATTTTATTATTCACTTGCTTCATTCTATCCTTTTTCTCCTTTTTTTAAATCTTGGCAGATCATAACTTCAATGTTCATGCATGCTCCTATCGGTGATGGCTCCGGATTAATGCATATTTTCTTTAACATGTTTATGCTCTATAATTTTTCTTTTATGGAAAATATTTTGGGCGGCAAAAGGTTTCTTATCCTATATTTTTTGAGTGGGATTGGTGCTTATGCTTTATTTAATGCTTGGGAATTTATTCAAGTTGAAATATTTGCCAGACAACTGGAAAATTTAGGGTTTAATATTTATGATTATTTTTCAGGAACAGACCCGGTTTTCAAAGGGTCTCAAGAATCAATTATCACTCAAAAAAAATTATTATCTAATATTATTAAAATCATATCTACACCATTAGTAGGAGCTTCAGGTGCTCTTTTTGGTGTCTTGGCCGCATTTGCAACAATTTATCCAAATGAAAAATTGGGTATTTTATTCATCCCATTTCCTATAAAAGCAAAGCATTTATTAATTTTCACCATTGTAATTTCCATTTATCTTGGATATAGTGGAAAAGATGATGGTATAGCCCATTTAGCTCACGTAGGTGGAGCAATTGTAGGATTCATTTTAGCAAGAATCTGGAGAAAACATTTATATCGATTTAATTAAAACATTGTGAAGATCGTCCGAATCATCTTTTTTATCCTGCACCTGGGAATATTATTTTTATTGACGGGTGTTTTATTGAATGCTTATATTCCGCCAAAAGTTTTCCCTTGGTTTAATCTGCTGTCTTTAGGTTTTCCTGTACTCATTTTAGGATATGTTTTGCTTACATTTTTCTGGATTTTTTCATGGAAAAAAAGAGCGTTTGCCTTTATGTTTTTGGGATTATTTTTCTTAAGCCCTGTAAAAAGATGGATCAATTATTCTACGGACAAAAAAGAAGCAGCTAATTTAAAGATAGTTTCTTTCAATGTAAAAGGCGGAAAATTTGGTCCAGAAAACATTGAGAAATTTATTAATGAGCAAAATGCAGATATTGTCCTTATTCAGGAAGATGCAGATTTTGAATATGGATTTAATTATTTAAAAAAAGAGTACAAAAACCCTGTTGTTGGTACATATTCAAAATATAAAACTGTAGGGCACAAAGAATTATTTGCCGGTATGTACAGCGAAGAATTCAATGCATATTCCGAATATACAGATATTGAAATCAAAGGGAAAACATATCGTATTATCAATACTTATATGCAGCCTTTTAAGTTTGAAAAAAGTATGGTAAAACTCAACGGAAACAGTGAGCAAGATGAGAAAAAGGTAAAAGACATCATTAAACGACTGATTCCTACTTTTAAAATGCATCAGGAGCAGGTAGCAATCATTAGAAAAAGCATTGACGAATCGCCTTATCCTGTGATTTTGGCAGGGGACCTAAACTCTGTTCCCAATTCTTATGAATATTATCATTTGGGAAATGGGTTAAATGATGCTTTTTTTGAAGCAGGTAAAGGGAGCGGCACCAGTTTTCACGATTACAAATATCCATTAAGAATCGATTTTATTTTCGCATCACCTTCCATAAAGCCTGTCAGCTATCATGTTGACCGCTCGGTAAAACTTTCTGATCATTATCCTGTAATTGCAGAATTTCTTTTAAATTAGTTGTATGAAAAAAGTATTGTCAGCAGGATGTATAAGTTTTGTTTTTCTGATTGCATGTTCAAAGCGGGAATCTGCAAATCCTGATCAAACCCAATCTTTACAACCCCATTATGATACAACAGCTATTGATTCGTTTTCGGCAGGTGCCACATCCGTTGATGTCGTCCGCCAAATCAGAATTTCATCTCAAAAATATCAGGATTCTTTAAAAGAAGCCATAAAACTAGAACAGGAAGAACAGCGAATCGAGGCTGAACTAGAAAAAGAGAATAAGAAAAAACAAGAAGAAGAAAAGAAACAAAAGTCTAATGAAAATGCAACAGTTTCTACTCCCGCAACACAATAATTAATATAAATATACAAAATGAAAAAACAAATTATCACAGCATTTGCTGTCTCAGCATTCATAGTAAGCTGCACACAATCTACTTCAAAGACGGAAAAAGTAGAGAATCCTGACGGATCTGTGACAACAACGACAACTACTGAAAGTCGCACCGGCTTTGTGGATACAGCGAAAGTTGATAAAGCAAAATCTGATGTCAAAATGACGGTCAGTAAAACGGGTGAAAAAATCAATGAAGCCGGTAAAGATATTAAAGAGGAGGCCAATAAGGTAGGAAAAGACATTAAAACAGGAGCCAAAGAAGTGGGAGAAGATGTTAAAAATGCCGCAGTAAAAGGAGCCGAAAAAGTAGAAGAAAGTGCGAAAAAACTAAAAGAAGATCTTAAAAAGTAAAATAAAAACAGCAGAAAAATATTTTCTGCTGTTTTTTTATGATTGATTCATCTCTAATAAAGAATCAATATATTCTCTGTCATTGCTGAGGCGGGGCACTTTATTCTGTCCGCCCAGTTTTCCTTTAGATTCTAGCCAACAATAGAATAAGTTTGGCTTTGCCAAATGGATCACAGGCTTTTTCAGCGTAATATTGTTATATCTTTTGGCTTCGTAGTCTGAATTGATCGCTTTTAGCTGCTGATCAAAAATATCTGTAAACTCATCGAGATTTTCCGGTTTTTCACTAAACTCAAAGATCCATTCATGAGCGCCGCTTTCGTTCTCTTTCATAAAGATGGGGGCTCCTGTAAAATCTTTCACGGCGGCTTTTGTGATCTCACAAGCTTTCGTCAATGCAGATTCTACGTTGGTAATCATCAGTTCTTCACCAAATGCGTTGATGTAATGTTTTGTTCTTCCCGTAATTTTTATTCTGAAAGGATTAGTTGAAGTGAAAATCACAGTATCTCCGATTAAATATCTCCATAAGCCTCCGTTGGTCGTGATAACCATTGCATAATTCTTTCCTGTTTCCACATCTTCAAGACTGATGATTTTAGGATTTGAACAATGAAACTGCTCCATTGGAATAAACTCGTAGAAAATACCGTAATCGAGCATCAGAAGCATTTCGTCACTATCCGGTCGGTCCTGAATTCCGAAAAAACCTTCAGAAGCATTGTAAATTTCGTAATAATTGATATTTTTTCCGATGATTTTTTTGTACTGATCTTTATAGGGCTTAAAGCTGATTCCGCCGTGAAAAAACACTTCAAGATTCGGCCATAGTTCTGAAATACTATTCACATCAGTTTCCTTTAAAACTCTCTGCAAAAGCACCATCATCCAACTTGGAACACCCAAAATACTTCCTACATCTTCGTTTTTAACTTCAGAAGTGATGGCCTTCAACTTGCTTTCCCACTCTCCCATCAGAGAAACTTTCTTGCTCGGAGTTGTAGTAATTTCAACCCAAAAAGGAAGATTGTCAATTAAAATTGCTGAAAGATCGCCAAATTTGGTATTGAAATCTGCGTATAATTCTGAACTTCCACCCAAACGTAAATTTTTATTCGTGAAAAGCTGATTTTCGGGATGATTATTGGCATAAATGGAAACCATGTCCTTCCCGGCTTTCATGTGGCAGTATTCGAGGCTTTCTGCTGAAATAGGAATGAATTTGCTTTTGGCATTCGTGGTTCCGGAAGATTTAGCAAAATGTTTGATGTAACCAGGCCAGCTTACGTCCTTATGTCCCTGTCTTGCTCTTTCAATGTAAGATTCGAAATCCTCGTAAGTAACTACCGGAACTTTATTTTTAAAATCCTGATAGCTTGAGATGGTATTAAAACCATATCGCTTACCATACTCTGTATCTTCTGCATGAAACAACTGAGAAAACAGAATTCCGTTCTGCGTTTCGATAGGATGATCCATAAAATTCTGTATCTGATCTATCCTTTGGCGGATAAACCAATTGACTACCGTATTGAAAAGTGCTTTCGTTGCCATTTCAACAAATATAATCATATTTTGTTTTAGTAGAAAACGTATTGAAAAATTATAAGAAACGAAGAATTTATGTTTTCATTTTTCATATAACAAACAGAACATTTTATTACATCCTTAAAAAGAATCTCAATGTTTGTAATTCCGGAGGAATATAAACTTAATAAACAAAAAAAACCTCTCTCAAAAATTGAAAGAGGATTCTTATATGTTATTCTAAAATTAAAGTTTAAATTATTACTTGTCTAAAAGACTTTTCAAAAAAGCGATTTCTTCGTCTTTTTGTTTAAGTCTTTCTTCATATTGTTGCTCTAACTTTTCAGAAAAATAGTTATTTATAGTTGAAATTTGCTTACTTATATAGTTTGAAGAGTTTGAAGAACTATCAAAACTATTATTTGAGAAGCTATCTCCAGAAGAATCCAATAAAAGTTCGTAAATATCCGTTTCGTAAAAATTAGAAATTTTTAATAAATTATCAATTCCTGGTTTTGAAAGATCACTTTCCCATTTTCCATAAGCTGCTTGAGAAATATCTAATTCTAATGCGACCTGTGCTTGAGATAAATTTTTCTTTTGTCTTAATTCATAAAGTTTCGTTCCTAAAGACATGACTTAATTTTTTTAGCTAATGTACTATATTTTATACTTTAAAATTAAAACTTTTGTGTTTGATATTAAAACTTTTGTATTAGAATCTAATAAATCACTTTTATAAATTCGCAATATGTTCTCGCGAAAACATAAATATGTAAAAAAAATTAATTAAAAATCATTTAACAATTAAAATTTTATGAAAAATTTATTTAAATTTGTCTTTATTTTGAACTTTTTATTAACTGGATTCTGTTTTGGACAAGATTTGAAGGTTTTGAAAAAAGATCCGATATTTATTAATTATCTAAAAAAAGAGATTGAAGTAATTAACAAAGTAGATCCACAAAATCATGAAAAGATAGCAAGTCTCATTAGTGACAAGGAAATTTCTGAGTATGAAAAAGAAGATTTTGCAAAATATATTGGATTTGAAAACTTTGAAAATTATTCAAGTTTTATTGCGGAACAAAACAAATCATTACAAAAATTGAATAAAGATTATAATCTTTCTACAGCTTCGCTTAACGATTTAATTTTAGTAATTGACTCTCCTGAAATCTATCCTATTCTTGAACCTATAACTGAACCCATAACAGAAGTAAATGGTGATGATTGTTCTAAAAGTTGTGTAAGAACAGGGAACAATTGTTTAGTAAAAACTACATCATTAGCCGTAGTGTCCCATTTAGGATGTGCTGCGATAGATAGTTTCGGGATTGGTTTACTTTGTCATGCTGCTGTACAAGCTGCTTTTATAGCTGAGATAGACGAGTGTGATAATCAAAAAGGAGTTTGTTTAAGAGGCTGTAAAAAATAAATTTGAAATGAAAAAACTAATATTATTGGCAGTGATTGTATTAATGGCAGGAAGCCAACTCATAAAAAATGAAACTACAAATATAATAGTATCCATTATTGCTTCTTTATTCATATTAATTTCAACAATAAAATTGATTATTGATAAAAAAATTATTCTCACAACACCAAGGATATTGATATTGAGTTTTTTCATTTTATTAACATTAATATTATATTTCTATTATTTATAATCAATTTTAGAAAATTGATGCTAAGAAAAATCATTATTACTTTCATCATGCTACTCTATCTACCATTGAAATCTCAAACAACAATGTCCGGTTTAGATAAAGGTTTAGCAATCGGTAATATCTTGGTTCAAGGTTATATGGCTTTCAAAGGAAACGGAACAAAGCCTGTTGATCCTAACGCCAAAACAGTTGATAGTTTTTGTTTCAAAAACAAAATGGATGAGAAAATTACCATAAAGCTCAACGGGAAAATAGAAGATGAGGAAGTAAAAAAGGAATTCGTCATTCAAAAAGACGAGAAAGAGTGTACTTACAATTTACCGAAAGGTATTTATACTTATGAGGTTTTACTTTCCACTAAGGATGTATATCAAAAAGGTGAATATAAAGTTTCGGAAGAAGCTTTAATGACGATAAATCGTTAAAAAAATAAATCGTTAAAAAAATAAACCGTTGAAAAAATTTCAACGGTTATATTTTTTATTTGATGCCAAAAACTAGCAATATTCGTCATAAGCAGCCTGAAGGTTTGCAGCGATTGCTCCTGCAGGATTACCTTCAATGTGATGTCTTTCTAACATGTGAACCAATTCTCCGTCTTTGAAAAGTGCTACACATGGTGAGCTTGGAGGAAATGGAGCTAAATGCTTTCTTGCTGCGTCAACCGCGTCTTTATCAAAACCTGCGAAAACAGTCGTCAAATGATCTGGTTTTTTCTCTCCAGTCAAAGAATAAACAACTCCCGGTCTTGCTGCTCCTGCCGCACATCCGCAAACAGAGTTGATTACTAAAAGAGTGGTTCCGGGCTGCTTCAAAGCATCTTCTACTTGTGAAGGAGTTTCTAAATCCTGAAAACCTTTATCTGTAAGTTCAGCCTTCATTGGCATTACTAAATCTGATGGATACATTTCTTGTAATTTTTAATTGTATACAAATTTACAACATTTATAAATTTATCTCAATTAATAAAAACTATTGGTGAATTCGTGAAACAAAATTAAACCAAGCCATTATCTATTTATATAATACAAAAACCTTTATTTTATTGAACCAAATAATCCATAAACAATATTTTTTTATTAAATTTGAAATAATTCTAAAAACGACTTCCATGAAAAAAACTTTATTAATAAATTTTTAGGACATATCAGATTAAATATGATGTGAATTGCAGTTCCCCTTATCCTTTTAATAATTGCCCATGCGTAAGTTTTTTAGAATAATTTAAATGGTAATTTTAAAAGGTTTTTGATAAAAATGAAGCCCGAAACATAAAGTTTCCGGCTTCTTTAATCAAATCGATATGCAAAGGTTGAATATCCGTTGTAAAAATAATTGACGGTTCAGCTTCTCAGTTGATCATATCAAAGCTGTCAACTAATAACCTTCAACAATCAACTATGAAAGTAACTTCTTAGCCATCTCGGAAATACTTTTTCCGTCAGATTTTCCGGCTAAGTTTTTTGAAGCAACTCCCATTACTTTTCCTAAATCTTTGATAGATTCAGCACCTGTTTCGGAAATAATCTGCTTTATTTCAACTTCTAATTCTTCAGGAGATAATTGTGCAGGTAAAAACTTCTCAATGACTTTCATCTGAGCCTCTTCTACTTCTGCCAAATCATTTCTCCCTTGTGCAGTAAACTGCTCGTAAGAATCTTTACGCTGCTTAATCATTCTCTGCAAAATTGCAATTTCCTGTTCAGGTGAAACTTCAGCTCCACGAGCCTCAGTTTTCAGCAATAAAATTTGTGATTTTACAGCACGTAAAGAGTCTAAAGCAACTCTGTCTTTTGCTCTCATTGCTGTTTTTATAGCTTCGCTTATGGTAAGTTCTAAACTCATACTTTATGCTTTTGGCAATTGGCCGTTGGCTAATAGCTTTTTTTAATGGTTATCAAAGCCATTTGCTAAAAGCCAACAGCAAATCGCAATTTAATCTACGTCTTTATTTAAAAATCTGTTTTCTCTGATCTGCATATTCCCGTTGTTGTCAGACAAATAGGTATTTATATTTTGGTCTGAAGCATTGGAACCGTCAATTGAGATATTTTTTCTCTTGAACGCAGGTACAGATTCAAATTCATTCACATGATCAAAATTCTGATAACGGGAGTTGAATTCTTTCAGCTTGTTTCTTCTTTCGGTTGCTCTTTCCTGATCTGCAGGTTTGTTGACGAAGGTAAATTCAGATTCTGTATGTCTCGTAGTTTCTACTTCTATTCTTCTTTCAACAACAGGCTTTTCTTCTACTTTTGGCTGTTCAGGAGTTTGATAGAACGTTTCAACCTTGTGAGTTGTTTCTTCTATCTTCATCTCAATGACTGAAGAAGTTTCAACCTCATTTTTTGGCTGTTCGAAATCATACTTAGGCTCAACAATAGGTTCGTTAACAGTAAAATTAAATTCAACCGCTTTTTCGTCTGAATAATTATTGCTGAAAGAACTTCCTTTCGGCTCTTCTTTTTTATTTTCAAAATCGAAAGAAAAAGACTGAATTTCCAGATCATTCGGGTCATCTTCAAAAGAAAACAAATTGACATTTTCTTCCTGACCTACATCTTCGTTTCTCCAGCTCTGAATTGGGCTTTCTAATGTATCTTCCTCTCTATCAGAGAACTTTATTTCAGTTTTTACATCTTCATCCTCAATAATCATTTTTTTTTCAGTAGACGTCACTTTAAATTGTGGCGTTGCCTGATCTTCATCATCCAGTCTGAAAAGATTTTTTCCGCCAAAATCATATCCCTGTTCAGGAGTAACTTCTCTCTCGTCTCTTGTTTTAAAAGGCGAAGCTTTCGGAGTTTCCAAAGCATCATTTAAACCGATTCTGATTTTCTCAGTAGGTCCTGCAAACTTTTGGTTGTCATTAGAAAAACCGGTAGCAATCACCAAAACGCTTACTGCATCACCTAATTCTTCATCAGCTCCAACACCAAAAATAATGTCTGCTGTGTGACCCGCTTCTTTCTGGATATAATCCATGATGATTCCGATCTCATCCATTGTAGCCTCTTCTACGCCACTTCTGATCAATAACAATACATTTCTTGCACCTGTAATTTTGTTGTCGTTCAATAACGGAGAATCCAATGCTTTTCTTACCGCTTCTTCCGCCTTATTTTCACCTGAAGCCATTCCTGTAGACATCAAAGCTGTACCTGAATTCTGAAGTACAGATTTAGCATCTCTAAAGTCAATGTTTACATCAAAATAACCGGTAATAACTTCTGCCATTCCTTTTGCAGCATTGGTTAAAACTTCATCGGCTTTTGAAAATCCTTGTTTGAAACCTAAATTTCCAAACTGCTGTCTCAATTTATCGTTATTGATTACAATTAATGAATCAACATTATTTCTTAATTTTTCAAGACCCAATTCTGCCTGTTCCAATCTTCTTTTCCCTTCAAAACTGAAAGGAACGGTAACAATACCTACCGTAAGAATCCCCATATCTTTGGCAACCTTAGCAATAACGGGAGCTGCACCGGTTCCTGTTCCACCACCCATTCCTGCGGTAATAAAAACCATCTTGGTATTTTGCCCCATTGAAGCTTTGATGTCTTCGATACTTTCAATCGCTGCTTTTTCTCCAACTTCAGGATCTGCACCCGCTCCAAGTCCTTCAGTGATGGTAACTCCCAACTGAACTTTGTTTGAAACCGGATTATTATCTAAAGTCTGCGCATCGGTATTGCAAATCACGAAATCTACCCCGTGAATACCCTTTTCGTACATGTGCTTTAGCGCATTGTTTCCACCGCCACCAACACCGATTACTTTGATGATCGAGGAATTTCCCTTTGGTAAATCAAATGAAAATCCTTGTGTCCCTATATTTTCCATACGTATATTTTTTTATGTTTGATAAACGACTATGATAGTTGATGAGAAAAATCATTCATCGCTTATCATTCATCACTTCTATTAATTATTCTACTTCTTCAAAGAATTTTTTTACTTTTTCCATCAGAGACTGTCCGAAAGTCAGCCTTACTTTTCTCTGTTGCTGCTGAGCCGGAGTTTCATATTCCTGCTCAGACTGTTGAGAGATTTGAGTTTGAGACTGAGATTCAATATTAGAAACCGTTTGCTGCTCAGTTTGTTCAGCTTTCGTTTCAATCTCGATTTCAATTTCTTCTACAGCAACCGTTTTTTTATCTCTGATTTTCAAACTTTCCATCAGCAAACCGATAGACGTTGCAAATTCCGGTCCTTTAAGATATTGATTTTTATCGTTTGCAATATATTCATTTGCGAAACCAATTCTACTATCAAATCCTGTGGTATAATTTGCCAACTGACGGAGATGTTTCAGATTGGAGCCACCACCCGTCAAAACAATTCCTGCAATCAGTTTTTTCTTTTGCTCAAATGCTCCGTAAGCCTTTAATTCAGTGTTGACCATTTCCAAAATTTCCTCTACTCTTGCATTGATAATCTGTGCTAAAGTTTTTAATGAAATTTCTTTATCAGGTCTTCCGTGAAGTCCGGGAATCGTTACAAATGTGCTGTCTTTTTCCAACTCAGGAACTGCAGAACCAAACTTAACCTTTAATTGCTCGGCGTGCTTTTCTATAATTGAACAACCTTCTTTGATGTCTTCTGTGATAATTCCGCCTCCGTAAGGGATGACGCAAGTATGACGGATGATATTATCTTTAAAAATAGCAATATCCGTAGTTCCACCACCGATGTCTACAATTGCTACTCCTGCTTCTTTTTCTTCTTTCGTAAGAACAGCTTCAGAAGATGCTAAAGGCTCTAAAGTAAGTGCTTCCATCTCCAAACCTGCTTCTCTTACGCATCTTGCGATGTTTCTGATGCTTCCCATTTGCCCAACTACAACATGGAAATTAGCTTCCAGACGTTTTCCGTGCATCCCGACAGGCTCCTGAATTTCGCCTTCAGAATCAACCTTGTATTCCTGCGGAAGAACGTGGATAATTTCTTCGCCCGGTAACATCACCAGTTTTTTTACCTGATCTTTCAATGCTTCAATGTCATCATCCGTAATGAATCTGTCTGGATTCTCACGCATAATGTAATCCGAATGCTGCAGTGAACGAATGTGTTTGCCTGCAATTCCCACCGTGACCTTATGAATAGGTACACCTGCACTTGACTGTGCTTCTGCCACAGCTGCTTTGATGGAGTTGATGGTTTGTGAAATATTATTCACAATTCCTTTATGAACTCCAAGACTTTTGGCCTTACCAACACCGAGAATTTCTATTTTCCCGTGTGCATTCCTCCTTCCGACAATGGCGACAATCTTGGTTGTCCCGATGTCAAGACCTACTGAATACTCTTGATTTTCCATTGTGTATATCGATTTGATTTAATTACTTATTTAATTTAATAGGCTTGCCTATTCTTCTTTTTTGATTTGGTAGGATTTTATCCTATCCTTTTTTAAGTCGTCCCTTCGGGACTCTTTTTTCTATTCAATTTTAACCTTTGCTTTCGTCTTGGGCTTTGCTGTCGGTTTCTTTTCGGGAGTTTTCTTTTTCTCCTTTGGTTTGACGACTGCTTTTGGCTTACTCGATTCTTTTGGTTTTAAAGAAGTTGAACTCGCCTTTTTCACCGTTGGTTTCAGATTGACTTCTGCTTTTTTAACAGGAGCTGTTGCAACCGGAGTTTTAGCCAAATCTTTATGCCCTGCTTTTAAAACACTGTCGTTTTCTTTAAAATAAGGATTCAAAGTCGTTACAATTTGATTCTGATATTTTACCGAAACCATACTGTACTTCTCCGGGTCTTGAAACACAAGATATTTCTCAACAAAGGTTTTAAAGCCTTTTACTTTTAACTCAATATTATCTAAATCTCCAATCTCAACTTTATAATTGCCTTCGCTTGTAAGGAGATTGTAGCTGTCTTTATATTTTGAAATTCCGATAAAATATTTTTTACTGAAATCATCTTTGTCAATTTTATCAACCAGCTCAGCCAGCTTTTGGTATTCGTCTTTTTTCACATCTCCTGTCACCAACATACATGGATGAGAATAGGTTTTGGAGATCGGAAATTCTGTCCCTTTTTCATCTACATAAAAATCGTTTCCATTATAATTTAATCTGAAAACCGGAACACGTTGTTTGATGTCTAAATTTAATTTTCCATTTAAATTTAAATACACATTGGCACTGTCAACAGCTGGAAGTGCATTGATTTTCTTCTCCAGTTCCGGAATATTCAAATCGCCTACTTTTCCTGACGGATTTTCTTTAATGACGATTTGTTTGATATCTTTTTCGTCAATAAAGTACACCGGAGTTTTCTCATTCATTTTTACAGAAATTTTCTCATCCGTAATCTTCTGACCACTGAATTTCTTCAAAGAGAAACTCAGCAGGAATCCAAGAATAATTACTGTGATGGCAATTTTTAAAATTCTGTATTTGTTTTTCATTGTTTTAAGATGACAGATTTTAGACGTCAGATTTCAGACATTTAAAACTGTTTTAAAATTTATTTTTAATTATTTCCTAACCACTCACAAATCGGATCATACAACGTATCAATATTTCCTGCACCGACTGTTAGCAAAATATCAAATTCTTTTTCTTTAATTTTATTAAAAGCTTCAGACAAACCCGAAATTTCCTTTTTATCTAAACTCACTTTTTCTAAAAGCCAATCTGAAGTGATGCCTTCAAAATTCTCCTGAAGCTCTCTCGCCGGATAAATATCTAGCAAAATCAACTCTTCAGAATTGCTTAAACTTTCAGCAAATCCATCCGCAAAATCTCTCGTTCTGCTGAAGAGATGCGGCTGAAAAACAACTAAAAGCTTTTTATCCGGATAAAATGTTTTGATCGAACCAACTACTGCATTGATTTCTGTAGGATGATGTGCATAATCATCAATATAAATTTTACCACTTGGATAAATATGTTTTGTATATCTCCTTTTTATGCCTTTAAAATTGGCAATGGCTTTCTTTAACGTTTCAAAATCGACTCCCAGATTATGCAGAATTGCCAAAGCAACCGTCGCATTTTCCACATTGTGAATTCCGGGAATATCCCAGACAAAATCTTTTACCGTTTCTGTCGGAGTATGAAAATCAAAATAGATTTTATCATAATCCATACGAAGATTGTCTGAGTAATAATCAGCTTCTTCGTTGACAGCATAGGTTTTGTGGGCTCTTCCGATTTCAATTCCTTTTCTTACAAAAAGCTGTTTGCCTTCAGGAACTAATGCCGCAAACTGTCTGAAACCTTCTTCAATGGTATTTTTATCTCCATAAATATCCAAATGATCAGCATCTGTAGACGTAATCACCGCCCAATCCGGAGAAAGGTTGAGGAAACTTCTGTCATATTCATCGGCTTCTACCACAGAATACTGAGTTCCGTTGTACAGGAAATTTGATTTGAAATTCTCAGAAATTCCCCCTAAAAAACATGAAAAAGGCAAATCTGCTTCTTTGCATAAGTGCGAAACTAAAGTAGATGTCGTTGTCTTTCCATGAGTTCCTGCAACAGCGATACAATCTGTGTTTTCGGTAATTAAACCTAAAACTTTTGCACGTTTTAAAACTTCAAAATGATTTTCATTAAAATAATCCAAAATTCCAAGCTTTTTGATTGCCGGAGTGTAGATCACCAATGTATTTTCTTTCTGAAGTGACGTAATTTTTTCATCAATCACATCTTCAAAAACAATATCAATTCCCTCGCTCATCAGCAATTGAGTCAGTTTTGTGTTGGTTTTATCATAGCCCAAAACATTCTTGCCCGAAGCATGGAAGTAACGAGCCAAAGCACTCATCCCGATACCTCCGATTCCAACGAAGTAAAAATTTTGATATTTTTCTAAATTGTTCATTATAATTATCCTATTTGCTTATAAAGCAATCATATTTAATATTATGTAAAACACTATTTGAGTATCATTACATACAATCGTTTTTGTTTCAATAACCCTTCGACAAGCTCAGGGTGACAGCTCTAATACTAACTGCTTTTAATTTATAGTGTCAGGCTGAGCTTGTCGAAGCCTTTTTATTTTTTCATTCTATTTTTTGATAACTCAGGGAGCAATTCCCAATTATCATTTATTATTGCTTCTTTCTTTTTTCTGCTCTAGCCTTTAACTTGTTTTTCAAAATCTATGGCTTGGTTTATATCATTAAATTCATAATAAAAAACCAATTCTACAGGTCTTCTTTTATAAGTATAGCTATCAGGTTTTAAACCATCATTATGTTCATTTATCCTGCGTTCCAAATCATTTGTAACTCCCGTATAGTAGGAGTTATCAGAACATTTCACAATATAAACATAGTAACGCTTCATATTTTATATCGTTTTCAGTAGCACTTCGACAAGTTCAGTGTGACATCTCTAATACTAACTGCTTTTATTCTTCGCTGTCATGCTGAGCCTGTGGAAACCATTTTCATTTACACTATTATTTTAAATATCTCATCTACAATCTCCGTCGCCGCATTGGGTTTGGCAAAATACTTTAGATTGTCTGACATTTCTTTTCTTACACTTTCGTTTTCGCAGATTTCTGATAATGTATTCCAGAATTTTTCCTGCATTTCAGAGTCTTTTACCATTCTGGCTGCATTTTTCTCAACCAAAGTCATCGCATTTTTGGTTTGATGATCTTCCGCCGCAAACGGAAACGGAACCAACAAAACCGGCTTCTGAGCCACAGCCAACTCTGAAATGGCAATCGCACCCGCTCTTGAAACAATGACATCAGCTGCTGAATATGCAGTTTCCATGTCTTTGATGAATTCCTTTATTTGTATTTGGTTGTTGGTTGTTGGTTGTTGGTTGTCGTAACTTCCATCAACTGAAAACTGACAACTATCAACTATCTCTTTATAATCCAGTTTTCCGGTTTGCCAGATTAACTGGTAGCCTCTTTCTTTTAATTGATCTAAATTGTCTTTCCAGCCGTTGTTTAATGTTCTTGAACCTAAAGAACCGCCAACTGAAAGAATGGTAAGTTTATTTTTATCTAAACCCATTTTTTCCTTTGCCACAGAAGTTTCCTGCATTCCTGAAACGATATTTTCACGAATCGGGTTTCCCAGAAACTTTATTTTTTCAGCCGGAAAACCTTCTACTTTAGGATAGGATGTAAAAACGGCTTTTGCTTTTTTACTTAATATTTTATTCGTCACTCCTGCATGAGCATTCTGTTCCTGAATAAAAATCGGAATTCCCATTTTACTTGCTTCGTACAAAGCAGGTCCGCTTGCGAAACCGCCTGTTCCGACCGCAAAATCGGGAGCGAAATTTTTAATGATTCTTTTTGATTTAGATAAGCTTTTCAAAATTTTGAAAAGCAACCCTAAATTGGAAAACATATTTCCTCTGTCGATTCCTGCAATATCAATTCCTTCGATTTGATAACCTGCCTGCGGAACTTTTTCCATTTCCATTTTTCCGTTGGCTCCGATGAACAAAAATTCCGCATCAGGAAATCTCTTCCTGATCTCGTCTGCAATAGCAATCGCAGGAAAGATGTGACCACCCGTTCCTCCTCCTGATAATAATACTTTCAATTTTTTGTTCATTGTATCAATTTTAAGCTGTAGGTTGGTTTTCGATCAAATCAATAAATTCTACCTCGACCAAAATTTCATTTTTACCATCAACTTCTTTTTCCGATATCTTTTTCACGGTATACATTGCATCGTTGAGCTCGATAACTTCACCTGCTTCCAATCTGAAAGTTTCAAGAAAATTGGCAATGTTCTCAATTGTGTCAATAACCACTGAGTTTTCTAAGTTTTTGCTATCGGTAAATGTAATTTGTCTTATTTCCATTGTATTTTGTTTTAAGCAATATCATTTATTTCGACGATACTTTGTTTTTTGCCCATTCCTTCTTCATCATATATCTGGATTCTTGAGCTTATATTCAAAATAATTCCTAATTGTAAATAGGTGACTAACATTGATGTTCCACCATAACTTATCAATGGCAATGGCTGTCCTGTAACCGGAATCAGATTGACTGCCACTGCAATATTGACCGCCAATTGTATAAAAATCATCACCCCGAGACTGAGCACAAGCAAAGAGCCGAAAAACGCGGGCATTTTGCTGGCTATCATTACAATTCTGATAATCATAATGAGATACATACTGATCAGAAATGTTGCGCCGATCACACCATATTCTTCTACAATTACTGCAAAAATAAAATCAGATGCCGACTGCGGAAGCATCTGCTTTAAAGCACTTTTTCCTGGTCCCATTCCGGTAATTCCCCCATGAACAATGGCGGCTTTTGCCTGCATTACCTGATAGTTTTTTGCCTTTACGCTTTCATCATCTACATCTGCAGTTTTTGCTTTGCTTGATGTAAATGTTTCGATACGGCTCATCCATGTATGAACACGGTTTCCGCCAATCAGATTGGTGTTTAAAGCAATAATTAAAAACAAAACAATCGCTACCAATGACGAGGAAATGAATCCTGCAATGTATTTCCAGTGAAGTTGTCCGATAATTAAAACCACAACAGAAACCATTAAAATCATCAACGCTGTAGAGCCATTATCCTTTGCCACCAATACAAAAACCAGTAAAATAGGTCCGAAAATGTACATGATGTTCTCAATCGGAAGCCTTTCTCTTGTAATTTTCTTGGTCAAATATCTGCACAGATAAATAATCAACATCAAAAAAGCAAAAGATGAAGGTTGAAATGAAATCGGTGTCCCCGGAATTTTCAACCATCGGGAAGCACTCGCTCCGTCGATAGTCTGTCCCGTAAACATAGTGACAACCAATAAGATAATCATTAAACCGAGCAAAATACTGCTGAGTTTTCCGATGTATTCATATTTTACCGTTCCTACCAATCTCATGATTCCCAAACCTAAGACTACAAAGAACATATGCTTGATAACATGACCAGTTGTAGTCCCATTATTAACAATATATTCAAGATTTGAACTTGCAGAATATACCGGGAAAATAGAGAAAATGGAGATCACAAGGATGACCATCCAAAGCACTTTATCGCCCTTTAGAAATTCAAATCTGCTTTCTGTGTCTTGTTCGTTCATATCTTTTGCTTTTAGCTTCTGGCTATTAGCTATTTACTTTTAAAACCTGTTCTTTAAACTGACGACCTCTGTCTTCATAACTTTTGAATAAATCAAAGCTTGCACAACATGGAGAAAGCAAAACCGTATCTCCTTTTTTTGCCAGAGATTTTGAAATCTCTACCGCTTTTGCCATGCTCGAAGTATCGTAAATAAATTCTTTTTTCTTTTTAAAAAAATCTATAATTTTTTGATTGTCAAGACCTAAACAAACAATTGCTTTTACTTTTCTTTTAACCAAATCTTCAATTTCCGAGTAGTCATTCCCTTTATCCTGTCCGCCAACAATCCAAACAGTCGGCGTTTTCATACTTTCCAAAGCGTAATACGTTGCATTGACGTTGGTTGCCTTGCTGTCGTTGATGAATTTTACTCCGTCAATTTCAGATACAAACTCCAATCTATGTTCAACTGCCTGAAACGTCATTAATGAATTTCTGATACTTTCATTATTGATTTCCAATATCTTACCTGCAATTGATGCCGCTAAACTGTTGGCAACATTATGATTTCCCATCAAAGACAATTCTTCCAATTTCATTGAAAATTTATCTTTCAGTTTTACAATTAATTGCTCATCATCAATAAAACCTCCTTCACTCAGTTTTTCTTTGGTAGAAAAAGGAATCATTTTCGCTTTTATTTCAAATTTTTCGAGAATATTCTTGCTCATTTCGTCATCTTTATTGTAGATAAAGAAATTATCATTCTCCTGATTTTCAGCTATTCTGAATTTTGCCAAAGCATATTCTTCATAGTTGTAATTGTACTGATCCAAATGATCTTTCGACAGATTCAGCAACAAAGAAATATACGGTCTGAAATTCTGAATATCATCCAACTGGAAAGAGCTTACCTCCAAAACATAATATTCATGATTCTCGTCGGCAACCTGCTTTGCAAAGCTGTACCCAATGTTTCCGCCTAAACCTACATTCATTCCGTCATTTTTCAGGATGTAGTAAATTAGAGACGTTGTCGTTGTCTTTCCGTTGCTTCCGGTGATGGCAATAATCTTGGCATTGGTAAATTCTGAAGCAAACTCTATTTCTGAAGAAATTCTGATTCCTTTCATGTGAATTTTGTGAATCATATCTGCCTTTTTCGGAATTCCTGGGCTTTTTACGATCCAGTCTGCGCTCAAGATTCTTGCTTCATCGTGGTTTCCTTCTTCAAATTCAATTTCATTTTCTGTCAGAAACTGCTTGTAGTTATCTTTAATGGCTCCTTTATCTGAAAGAAATACTTCCAAACCTTTCTTTTTAGCCAAATAAGCAGCACCACAACCACTTTCTCCACCTCCTAAAACAACTATTTTCATACAAATTTGCTTTACGCATTAGGCTTTAAAATTTAAAGCTTACTGCTAATTTTATCTCATTTTCAATGTAATAAGACATACAATTGCTAACATTACACCGATGATGATCATTCTGTTGACGATTTTGCTTTCGTGAAAACCATCTTTCTGATAATGATGATGTAATGGGGACATTTTAAACAATCTATTATTCTGGGCATATTCTAACCCGAATTTTCTTTTTCTGTATTTAAAAACAACTACCTGCAGCATTACCGAAACATTTTCAATTAAGAAAATTCCGCATAGCACAGGAATCATTAATTCTTTTCTTAAAATAACTGCCAAAACAGCTATTACACCACCCAACATCAAACTTCCGGTATCTCCCATGAAAACCTGAGCAGGATAAGTATTGTACCAGAAAAATCCGATAACGGCTCCTACCATGGCGACGACAAAAATCGTGGTTTCGCCCATATTTGGGAGGAACATGATGTTGAGATAATCTGCAAAGATGATGTTCCCGGAAACGTAAGTAAAAAATGCCAAAGTCAGCAAAATAACTGTACTTGTTCCGGCTGCAAGACCATCAATTCCGTCTGTGATATTGGCTCCGTTTGAAACCGCTGTCACGATAAAAATCACAATAGGAATGAAAACAATCCAAGCCCATTCGTGGGCATCTTCATCATTCATCCAAAACAGAATTCCACTGTAATCAAATTCATTATTTTTAGCAAAAGGAACGGTAGAAACGGTGATTTTCTCGGCAGGCATGAAGTTTTGCTCGACGTTGTTTCTGTTGACCACTTTGGTATCTGCATATTTTCGTTTAACTGTAATATCGGGATGGAAATACATTGTCACTCCGACAATTAACCCTAAACCGACCTGTCCTACAATTTTGAATTTTCCGCTTAATCCGTCTTTATTTTTTTTAATTTTCTTTAAATAATCGTCTAAAAAACCAATTGCTCCCATCCAAACTACGGTCACAATCAGAAGAACAATATAAATGTTGGTAATTCTTGTAAACAACAAAACCGGAATCAAAGTCGCAATAATGATGATGAAACCTCCCATTGTAGGAGTTCCTTCTTTTTGTTTTTGTCCGTCTAAACCAAGATCACGAACCAGCTCACCCATCTGCTTCCCTCTCAGGTAATTGATGATGCTTTTTCCGTAAATAAGTGCTATAGTCAAAGACAACAAAACTGCCATCCCCGCACGGAAAGAGATGTATCTCAACATTCCCATTCCAGGAATGTGAATGCCTTGGCTCGTTAGATATTCGTATAAGTAGTATAACATTTTAGCTCTTATTTTGGTTGATTACATATCGTACACTTTGATAAATATATCTTTTCTATTTTTACAAATGCTATCTACATTAATTATAGATTGCCTGATTTTAAAAAGAGTATAGGTGCTATCACTGTAACATTTTAAAACTTCATTTTTATAAGCGTTATCTTTAGTGCTTATATACTTTTCGCACAAGCACATTGCAACATCTGCTTTAGCATTATTTAAATAATAAAAATCCGGTTCGCTAAAGATTTTTGAATAATATACTCCCTCACAATCCAAAATCTTAATCTTTTTCTCAAAATTATTCGTAAAAATGTAAAGCATTAATAATCCTAAGCCTAGAATCAAAAAAATAGCTAAAGTTATTTTTAATACTTTCATTTTATTCTATTTACTCATCAACTTCCATAACTCATTGATCACTTCCTTATCATCAAAATGATATTTCACACCATTGATTTCCTGATAATTTTCGTGCCCTTTTCCGGCTACGAGAACAATATCTTTCGGCTCTGAGAATTTAATAGCCATTTTGATAGCTTCTCTCCTGTCCGGAATTGAAGTGTATTTGCTGAAGTTTTGAGGTTCAACGCCTGCTTCAATTTCTTTTATAATCTGGTTCGGATCTTCCGTTCTTGGGTTGTCTGAAGTGATGATTGCCAAAGTCGATTTCTTTGAAGCAATATTTCCCATTGCAGGTCTTTTGGAATGATCTCTGTCGCCACCACAACCGAAAACAGTGATCAGTCTTTCATTTTTTGTTCTGATGTCGTTGATGCTGTCCAACACATTTTCCAATGCATCCGGAGTGTGGGCGTAATCTACGATGAAGAAAATTCCGCCATCGGATTTAAACGTTTCAAATCTTCCGGAAACTCTTTTTAAAATACTGATTGCCTGAAGGATTTCATCTTGTTCAAAACCTAATTCAGAAGCAATTCCGAAAACTAAAAGCAAATTATAGACATTGAATTTTCCTGTTAGAGTCGTCCAAAATTCTTTTCCGTTGAAATTTAACAGCATTCCGTTGAAATCAACTTCCAACGTTCTTCCGTGATAATCTGCCATTGTCTTCAAAGCATAAGACCTTTTTGCAGCCTTTGTATTCTGAAGCATCACGTTTCCGTTTTTATCATCAACATTGGTGATGGCGATTGCGTTTTCATTTAATTCATCAAAAAATCTTTTCTTGATTTTCAAATATTCATCAAACGTTTTATGATAATCTAAATGATCATGAGTAAGATTGGTAAATCCTGCGATTTTGAAAGTCAGCCCTTCAATTCTGTTTTGGGCAATTCCGTGAGAGCTTACTTCCATAAAGGCAAATTCACAACCTTCCTCAACAGCCTGAGCTAAAATTTTATTAATGGTAACTACATCCGGAGTGGTGTGTGTTGCCGGAATAATTTTTTCTCCAATTCTTATTTCTACTGTCGACAATAAAGCTGAATCATAGCCTAAATTTTTAAATACATCAAACAGCAAAGTGGAAACAGAAGTTTTTCCGTTGGTTCCGGTAACGCCGATCAATTTTAATTTTTCAGAAGGGTTTCCAAAAAAGTTGGAAGCTAAGTGTCCTAAAGTTTTAGAAGAATCTTTCACTTTAACATAAGTAATAGTTTCGTCCAAATTTTCAGGAAACTCTTCGCAAACGACAGTTTTTGCACCTTTTTCAATAGAAGCTGCAATAAATGAATGTCCATCTACAACCGTTCCTCTCAATGCAATGTATAGAGAGTTTTCAGAAACCTTTCTGCTGTCAAAAACCAACTCAGAAACCTCGCGGTTGTTTTCACCGTGAATTTCTAATACTGGAATTCTGTTTAATAATTCAATTAATTGCATTTTTTGATGCGGTTTATTTTAATTTGAATATGTTTATTTTATTAATAGGATTACCTCCTATCCTTTATTAAATCGTTCCTTCGGAACTCTTCTTTAATTCTGCAGAGTCAAATAAATTCTCTGATTTTTACTGATTGTTGTACCTTCACGAGGAAACTGCTCTTTTATTCTCCCAACTCCTTTAAAGTCTACACGATATCCTAAATTTTCTAATTGTGGGATTGCATTTTTACCAATCAATCCTACCACACTTGGCATTTGTTTATTATTGACTGCTACTTTCACATTAGGCTCAACCATTTTATTAAGATTCACCTTTCTGTCGACAAGCATTTCTTTTTCAACATTCTGAGGGGTTTTCAGGAAAGTTTTTCCGGCGATTTCTTTGAAAACCGGTGCGGAAACCGTTCCTCCATAAAATCCTTTTGAAACATTTGGCTCACTGATCATTACATAACACGTATATTTCGGATTATCTGCAGGATAAAATCCTGCAAATGAGGCTCTGTACTTCATCGGACCAGGCAACCAGTATTCAAATCTTGCGGTCCCTGTTTTCCCTGCCATTTTCAGGTTCGGTGTAAAAATACTTCTTCCCGTTCCTTTTTCAACCGCTTTCGTCAAAGCACTCGTCATCATCTGAATCGCTTTATCTGAAGCCATTTTTTTAACCATTACTTCTTCTTTGGCCTCAAAAATAGTTTTTCCGTCTTTCATTATTTTATCAATGAAAATCGGTTTCAGCATTTTTCCTTTATTGGCAACACCGTTATAGAATGTTGCTAATTGTAACAGATTGATATTCGTTGCATATCCATAACCTATTGAGGCTAATGTTGCTGCATTCCATGATTTGCTTTTTGGAGTTAAAATTCTCGGTTTTGTAATTCCGGGAAGTTCAATATCCATTTTATCGAATAATTTCCATCTTCTTAAGTGGTCAAGAAAAATTTCCGGTTTGTCTGCGTAATATTTTGTAATTAGTTTCGCAGTTCCTACGTTACTCGATTTTGCCAAAACATCACTGATGTCATAAGTTCCGCCACCGTGTCCATCAGAAATCCTTTGTTTTGCGTAAACCCAGACTCCGTTTCCTACGTTTACCGTTGTGTTTTCATCGATAAACCCGTCGTCCATTGCCGCCAAAAGAGAAATCGTTTTGAAAGTAGATCCCGGCTCAATATTATCTTTTAAACCATAGTTGTAAGCATCTTCGTAAACTCCAGGCTCGGTTTGTCTCAGGTTGACCATTGCACGAACTTTTCCGGTTGCAACTTCCATCACGATTACCGTTCCATGTTTTGCTTCAAAATTGATCAGTTGCTTTTCTAAAGCTGAATGGGCAATGTCCTGAATCCTAAGATCTAAAGTAGTGTAAACATCCTGTCCGTCAGTTGGTTCTTTAACTTTCCAGAAATCAATCGGTTTCCATTGTGAAGAGTTGACTCTTTGCTCAAGTCGCTGACCGTCTGTTCCTGTTAAAAATTTTGAGAAAGCACCTTCAAGACCTGCTTTTGCGACTCCATTATCAATTCCTATTGTTCCGGCTCCGATTTCTGAAGTTGCCAGTTCTCTTTTGTAATTTCGGTCGATGATGAAACCGCCTTTATTTTTACCTCTTCTGAAAATCGGGAACTTTCTGATCCTGTCATACTGATCGAAATCTAATCCTCTTACCAAAGAATAATATTGGTTTTTCTTTTTCCTCTGCTCATCAAATTTCTTTCTGAATTCAGCTCTCGGTTTCCCGAACATTTTACTTAAAGAATCTGTGAGCGGACCAATATTGTTAGTATAAACCGTATCTTTTATCGTTTTAAAATCAAGAAAGACATCGTAACGCATTACGGTTGTTGCCAAAATAGATCCATCAGAAGCATAAAGATTTCCGCGGGCAGCTTTTAGAGTTGCTGTACGGTAATTATTATTGATATAATCATCCTTAATCTCCTGAACATTGGTATTCTGAAGAATGACAATTCTTGCAATGAAAAGCACAAAAACACACAAAGCTCCCACTGCAAAGAGGTAGCCCCATCGTAACGTTTTTTTACGTTTGTTGTCGTATTCATTTTGCTTTTGCATCTGTACTGTCTAATTTTATTAAGAGTTTATGAGGGTGACTTTCTAAGGTCATTAGTGAGTCTGCTGCCACTTGTTTCCCCAATTCAGATTCCATTTTTACTTTGATCAGCTTACTTTGTGCGTAAGCATTTCTTGATTTATATTCTTCTGTTTCTTCTTTTAAAGCGTTTACAATTTTTATTTTTTTGTTTACCAAATGGTTAGAGTAGATCATTGCCATCATCAGAACAAATATTAATAAGAAAAATTTATAATGCATTTTCAACTCATCACGATTCAGAAAATTTCCTTTTATAATATCTATAAAAGTGAGTCTTTTTTGAGGACGATATGTTGTTTTTTTTGCCACTTTATTTATTAATAATATGTACTTGGTAATGTGTAATATTCATAAATTGCTTATTACCCATTGTTTATTATTTATAATTTTATTCCTGTTCTCATTTTAGCACTTCTGGCTCTTGAGTTTTCTTCAATTTCTTTATTATCAGGAATGATTGCTTTGCTTTTTAACAATTCAAAAGCTTTTGCATAATTTCCGTAAATATCACGTTGCGGCTCTCCTTCAAACATTCCGTTTTTCAGGAATCTTTTTACTAAACGGTCTTCTAATGAATGATATGAAATCACGACCAATCTCCCTCCCGGTTTCAAAATATTGTAAGCCTGAACCAACATTTCCTTTAAAACCTCAAGCTCCTGATTCACTTCAATTCTTATTGCCTGAAAAAGCTGTGCATAAAATTTATTCACCTTGTGCGGCGGAAGGAAACTGAATAATTTTTTCAGGTCTTCCGTTGTATTGATGCTTTTTATTTTTCTGTGATGAACGATATCTCTTGCCAGTTTTCTCGCTTCCCTCAATTCGCCGTAGTAATAAAAAATATCAGCTAAAGCTTCTTCTTCATATTCGTTGATCACTTTTTTGGCATCAAGACTTTGCATCACATTCATTCTCATATCGAGTGGTGCATTGTTTCTCGTTGAAAACCCTCTTTCAGCTTCATCAAACTGATGAGACGAAACACCAAGATCAGCCAGAACACCATCAACTTTAGAAACTCCGTACATCAGAAGAGAGTTTTCTAAAAACCTGAAATTCTGATTAATCAATGTAAATTTCGGATCATTCAATGTATTTTTAAGCGCATCCAAATCCTGGTCAAATGCGTATAATTTTCCATTGTCAGAAAGTCTTTCCAAAATTTCCTGCGAATGACCTCCACCTCCAAATGTGCAGTCCACATATATTCCGTCCGGATTCGTCACCAAATCATCCACACTTTGCTTCAATAAAACGGGGTTGTGATATATGCTCATTTGTGTACTTATTTATTCTTCACCAAAAGCGCCCATTACATCTTCTGCCAGACTTGCAAAATCTTCTTCATTGGTTGCAATTACCTTTTCATAGGCATCTTTATCCCAAATTTCGAAAAGCTCACCCGCACTTGTTATTACAATATCTTTCGTAAGATCAGCAAAATGCGTAAGATCTTTTGAAATCTGCAATCTTCCGGCGCTGTCTAACTCCACAGTTTTCACACCTGCAGTAAACATTCTGATGAAATCAGCATTCTTTTTAACGAATCTGTTTAGTTTATTTATTTTTTCCATAAGCTTATCCCACGCTTTCATAGGATAAACTTCGAGACACGGTTGAAACACAGAGCGCTTTACCACAAAGGTTTTGTCCTCAAAGTCTTCCATCTGCCTGATTAGCGATGAAGGCACCTTGAGACGACCCTTGTCGTCTATTTTACACTCATATGTTCCAATGAAATTTCTCATTTGGGACAAAATTATACAAAAAATTCTAAAACCTCCCACTTTTTCCCACTTTTTGACTTAATGTTAATAAGTTTTACCCAGTCACTCATAAACACAGTTTAAATATTTGATATAAAAACAGTTACAAACCTTGTTATTCAGTGAATAATAAAAAGATTTTTGAAAAAACCGGATGGATTACTATTATTATATTATTTTTATTTTAAATTAGAGATATCAAAAAAATTTTGGTGTATAATTTGTATTTTTGCAATGCTTTATTAAAGCGACTTTATGATATTTAGTACAAAAAAAGATAAGAAATATACCTTCATTGAAGCTGGGGAAGGACATCCATTGGTGCTTTTGCACGGTTTGATGGGTGGATTGAGTAATTTTGATAAGATGGTGAATTTTTTTTCAGAGAAAGGTTTTAAGGTCTATGTGCCTCAATTACCAATCTACGATTTGCCGGTACTGAATACCAATCTTACCACTATTGCCAAATATGTGATCAAATTTATTGAGAGCGAAATTGGCAAACCAGTCACCATAGTCGGAAATTCTATGGGTGGTCATGTGGGACTTATTCTGACATTGGCAAGACCAGATCTGGTACAGAATTTAGTTCTTACAGGAAGTTCAGGATTATACGAAAGAGCATTCGGCGATAGTTTTCCGAGAAAGAATGACCGTTCTTATATCAGAAAAAAAGCAGAAGAAGTTTTTTATGATCCCGCTGTAGCCACTGAAGCTTTGGTCGACGAAGTTTTTAGCGTTGTCAATGACAGAATGAAAGGGATCAAAACCGTTATGTTGGCAAGAAGCGCCATCAAACACAATATGCTGAATGATCTTCCAAAAATTTTGCGTCCGACGTGTTTGATCTGGGGAAAACAGGATAATGTGACACCACCGGAAGTTGCGATTGATATGCATAAATTTATCCCAAATTCAGATCTTTTCTGGATCGATAAATGCGGACATGCTGCAATGATGGAAAAACCAGATGAATTCAATGAAATTCTTTACAATTGGGTAAAAGATAAAATATAAAATTAAGACTAAACCATTAAGACTTTCTTAATGGTTTATTTTTCTAAATAAAATCAAGATAAAATGGTTATAAAAACAGCAGAGTTTGTAAAAAGCAGCGGAAAATGGCAGGAATGCCCTGAAGGAACTATTCCTGAATACGCTTTCATCGGACGCTCAAATGTAGGAAAATCATCGTTAATCAACGCAATGCTAAACAGGAAAGATTTGGCAAAAACTTCAGGAACTCCGGGGAAAACTCAGCTGATCAATCATTTTATCATCAATGAAAGCTGGTATCTGACCGATTTACCCGGATACGGATATGCGAAAGTTTCAAAAGTGATGAGAAGAGACTTTGAGAAACTGATCAACAATTATATTTTAAACAGAAACAATCTTGTGAATCTTTTCGTTTTGATAGATTCTCGTCATACTCCACAGAAAATCGATTTGGAATTTATCCAGTGGTGTGGAGAAAGTGGCGTTCCGTTTTCAATAGTTTTCACGAAAGCTGATAAACTAAAACCAAATATTGCCATAAAAAATGTGGAAGATTATAAAGTTGAGCTTCACAAAACATGGGAAGATCTGCCCGAAATTTATGTAACATCTGCCGAAAAGAAAACAGGGACTGATGAGATTTTAAGTTTTATTCAAAAAACAAATGAGTTTTTAGCCAATAACAGCGTAACTTTTAATGAGTAATATTATCTGGAAAATAAAAAGTTTTGAAGAAATTAGCACTTCCGAACTTTATGAAATTATAAAGGCGAGAGTTGATGTTTTTGTGGTTGAACAGGATTGTCCATACCCAGATCTTGACGGATACGACCAACAAGCCATTCATATCTGGGCTGAACAAGAAAATAGTGTTTTAGCATATTGCAGAATTTTCAACAAAGGAATAAAGTATCCTGAAACTTCCATCGGAAGAGTTTTAACAACAGAAAAAGCCAGAGGTAAAAGTTTAGGCAAACAACTGATACAATACGCAGTTGAAACTATTGAAAACCGTTTTCACACAAGTGAAGTGAGAATTTCTGCGCAGGATTATCTGTTGAGATTTTATTCAGGATTTGGTTTTGAAGATACCGGAAAAAAATATCTGGAAGACAACATTCCGCACACAGAAATGTTTAGGAAATAATTTAATATAATACCGAACAGCACTTTTTTAAGGTGCTGTTTTTTTTTAAGATGATTCCAAAAAAAAAGCCTGATCTTAAAGACCAGACTCTCATTTATAAAACGAAATAATGTTTAAGGATATTCATTTCTCGCTCTCGTAACAAGACCTACTAAATCTGAACCACCACTTGCAAAATTGATACTTGGGTTATGAGCACTTTGAGTAGCAACTGCGTAAGGAGCCCCATTCCAATATGCCCAGAATGGCCCGCCACTTTGTCCTGGCCAGATATCGGCTTTGTGATTGATACTCTGATTGTCATCCGGACTCCAAAAATCACCATCTAAAGCAATACCTGTCTGATAAGTTGGTCTTTGAGTTCCTGTCAAATCTGCAGGATAGCCGGCGTGAGTGAAAGAAGCCTGTCCGTCCCAAGAATCTGAGTAAGACTTTGAACCCAACCAGCCTGTACTGTTTCCGATTGGTCGGTCCAGAACGACAACTACATAATCAAACTGCACTTCAGTACCGTCAATCGTAGGACCTGCAACTTTATGTTTGTAATAGGTTTGAATTCCCCATGCGGTTCCGTAAGGTGCGCTTCCATTATAATACATTGGAGTGAATTTTAACCATCCTGTTTGGTTATTGGGTTTCCAGTCTATGATATGGGCACAAGTTAAAAGATGTCTCGGACCGATCATCACACCGCTTGCAATTCCCAAAGGACTTTCAACTCTTCCTACGCAACACCACGGGTACGCTGTTGAATTAAATACTTTTCTCTGATCTATTCCGAATATGGTTTTTGCACCTTCAACCGTAAGGAAAGTTTCTCTTTCAATAAATTTCGGTTTTCGGTCTTTTTTAGGCTCTAACTTCGGCTGATATTCGAAATCTGCGTGGGTGGGATAAAAATGATCGGTTTCCGTAATTTCGTCATCAAAAGATTTTTCTTTCATTGTAATTCCGACAGATTTCATTCCTTTCGGATAAACTCTTCCGTCGATGTTTTCCATTTCAGGTTCTTTGTCGATTGATTTTAAATGTGCTGATTTTTCAGCTGACTTTGCTTTGATTGTTTTAAGTTTTAAAACTTCTTCAGCGGACATTGGGTTGTTGTTTTCGATATTAGACATGATTATTTGGTGTTTTAATCAGTTTTTTCCTACTCTTTGGATGGCTTTTCGGATTCCGCCAATGTTTTTATAAAAATATTTTTTGTGAAAATTCTGCGGTAATGCTTTCTGTCTGGTTGATCTGTGCAGCGCCCATTGCCACTAAAGCCATAGCAATCTGTTTGTCGAGCGTTTTTCTGACGATATTTCCATTTGTAGCCCGAAGTATTTTACAAAAATGATAGGTAAAATAACCCCGAACTTGTCCGCTCATGTTTCCTTCCATTGAAACCTGATTGTCTTTGGATGCAGCCCATAAAGTATGATTCAGACCCGCAACAGGAACCAAAGCTTTGGTTGTAAAGGATTCTTTTTTCGAACTTTTAGATAACGGAATTTCACTTGCATAAGTCATATAAAATTCATCTTCAAGCATGGGTGGAATAAAACGTGCTGCTTCGTAGGAAAAATCCATATCCAAGCCTAAATCCATTTTTCTTGTTCCCGTTCCGGAATGACAGCAGTCGAAAATGACTTCGAGATTTACCCCTGCTTTCAGTTTGCTAAAAACCGTTTTAAAATCATCATCCCGAATAACACCTGCGCTTGCATAATCGTGCGGGCAAATTGCTTCATCCAGACCGTCAATTTCCAGATCTGCACCGATGTTGGCAACACGTGTTCCGTGTCCGGAATAATAAAATACAAGAGAATCTCCTTTTACGCTATTGTTGACCAGTGATTTTAAATATTTTAAAATGTTGGCTCTTGTAGCATTCTGGTTGGTTAAAATTCTGATTTGTGCCGGTGCAAAACCACAAATCACCAAAGTGTTTGCCATATCACGGGCATCGTTGATGCATCCGTTAAGATCAGGACCACCAGAACCGATGGGTGCGTAGTCATTGATTCCTACAATTAATGCTTTTTTCATTGTTTTAGTTTTTTAATTTCCCTACTCTGTTTTGGCTTTTCGGATTCCGCCATTATCTTTAATTCTACATGGCAAAATTCTGATTTTCAATAACATAAAAACAGAGGAGAATACCTGAATTATCACAGGAAAATCACCTTTGTCTGATTGAAATTTAAATTGTAAATGATTTTGAAAGAAAAAATCCTCACCGGAAGTGGTAAGGATAGATATAATGTTAATGAATAAAATGCTTCTGAAAAACGCCTGATTACACTTTAGATTATAACTGAAAATGAATGTTGTTCCTACTGAGCAAAGTTGACCATTGTTTTATTATCATGAATTCAGGATTATTATCTCAACATAAATTATGCTTTAAAGCAAATAGAACAAGACCGACTCTATTCTTTATTTCTAACTTAACGAAAACAGAATCTCTGTAACCATCAATCGTTTTTGGACTCAGACACATTTTATCGGCGATTTCTTTGTAGGTCAGTTCGCTACACGCCAATTTGATGAATTCTTTTTCCCGTTCTTTTAAATCGGAAAGCAAGGAAGCATTTTTAGCATCTTCAGTCTGTACTTTCAGTAGTTTTTGAGCCACAAAATCGGTGTAAAAACTTCCTTTTTCAAAAACCGTATCTATTGCCTGAAAAAGAATTGAAGGCTGCATATCTTTCAGCAAGTATCCTTTTGCTCCGGCTTTCAGCATTTTAATTAATACTTTTTCATCATCTTCCATTGTAAGTGCGATCACTCTGATATCGGGATGATGCCCTGTAAGCCATTCTGTGGTTTCGATCCCGTTTTTGTAGGGCATATTGATATCCATCAAAACAACGGCTGGAAGTTCAGAAGTGTTTTCTAAAGCATTAATGAAATCTTCTCCGTTGGGTTGATTCATCACTACTTTATATTTTGGATTTTCTGTGATCATGTTTTCTAATGCTTTTGACATTAAGGTATGATCATCAACAATAGCTATGGGAATTGTTTTCATGATAAGTTTTTATGGTATATGATGGATGTTTTCGTTCCTTCTTCCAGTTTTGACTGGATAGAAAATTCTGCGTGAATTAATTTTGCTCTCAATTCCATATTTTTCAATCCGGAACCGTCTCTCATAATATTGGTATTAAAACCTTTTCCATTATCTGAAATGGTAATTTTCAATCTTTCATGATCATCTTCCAACTCAATCGATACATTTTTGGCTCTGGAATGTTTTAAAATATTATTGATGCTTTCCTGTATGATTCTGAACAAAATTAAACCGTGTTTTGGCGAAATATCAATGTCATGCTTTTGAGTAATGAATTCAATTTTCAACAAACGCAATTTTTTTATTCTCTGAATTTCTCTTTCAATAGATTCTACCAATCCAAAATGAATGATCTGCTCGGTGATCAAAGTTTTAGATAAATTTCTGACATCCTGAATGCATTCACCCAACAATTCATTTAATTCATTTAATTCTTCTTTTTCTGAATTATCGAGTCTGGTGAGCAGCTGATTTTGTCTTAATCGAACCACAGAAAGCTTTTGACCTAAATCATCATGCAATTCCTGCCCGATGTAATTAAGCGTTTGCTCTTTCATTTCGACCTGTGAGGTTGCCAATTCTTTTTCAAAACGCATGTCTTTTTCTTTCTGCTCGATCAACAGTGTCGTTTTTTTCCGGATGAAAATGACGTAAACGAAAATCATCGTTAAAACAATAATCAACAGAGTAACTGTAAAAATTATTACCAATTTGTTCTCTTCCATGCTTTACAGTCAACTTTGTTTTGCCTTATCGGGTTGGTTCCAAAACACTCCGAAAGCGATCACTCCGTTATTAATAAGATTTAATAAAAATAAAAAAAAGAAATAAATATCATAAGAAATCGTAGCCCTGAAATATAATATGGGAATAATTCCTATATAAAAAAGTAGCGAACCAACAGAGATCCAAAATGGCAAATAATTTTTAATATCAAATACTTTATCCGAATTGAAAGTCTGATAAAGAAATAATATAATCGAAAATGTCAGCAGGAGAATATTTACATAAAAACTGTTGAATGAAAAATTTTTCAAAATATCATTTTCTACACAAAACATTATCAACACATTAACAACAAAAAGCACCAAAATAATTAACTGAAGCTTTCTTAATAATGAGACATACAGTAATTTGTAATAGTAGATTAAATAGAGGAAAAACATGACAAATATTCCGATTACATAAAACTTATCTGTTGATATTTTAGTTATTTTATAATAGAAATAGCAAAAAAAATCAATTATAGATATCATAATGAATCCAATAAAAAAAATCAGATTAACTTTTTCGATTTTTTTGTACTTAAAACAAATCAGAAGTAACACAATGAACAAAATAATCATCGATATTTGTTTGCTCAATTCAACATCCCAAACCATCAGCAGATATTTTAGTTGATTGACTCAACAACAGCTTTAGGCGGAGGAGCCAGATTCGTCATATTCATTGGCTGGATAGACTCTATTTTTTCATTTTCATCTGATGTTGTTCCACGACTTTTCATATTGGCATCAGAAGATCTCTCTTTTTTTGCAGTAGGCATAAGAAAAATGGTTTGGTAACCCGCATATTCCGGTTTTGCCATTTTATTTACAGGATGATTTGCAGGATATTTTCCCATATAGATTTTGATTCCGACATTCTTAAGATTCTGTCTTTTAGCATTTTCTTTCACATATTTGATATATCCTTCCATCTCTTCAATAGTGAATGAGTACCATCGTGAATCGGGCTGTCCGTTTCTGGATGCTGTGAGAATCCTATTGTTTGTTTTTGTATATTCATCAAAAAGAACCTGCGCTTCGCGATGCGTAATCAGCTTCTTTTTATAACTGTTATCAACAGGAGTTTCTGGCGGTGGCGGTGTACATCGAATAAAGCCGATTACAAATACACTTAAAACAAGCACACGAAAAAACGCATTTGCATTCTTAAATAAAAAAGGAGTTTTCATTTATAAAATTTTATAAGGTTATGTAACAAAAGTAGTTAACTCTTCATATATAGAAAAGAGGAAAAACACTGTTTTTGAAATTTGTGGGAAAATATATTTGTATGAGAATGAAAAACTTAGAAAAGAAAGAGGTTCAATTGTATATTGTAGTGGAAAAAGAATTATCTGAACGTCCGCTTCTTTGTCATCCGAAAGGATCTAAACGATTTACGTATGTTAAGATTCTTTCAGAAATCTAATATTCGATGGTGTCAATGACAAGAATACGGTTAAGACTAAATTATTATTGATGCGGACATTCAAAAAGAATTATTCAATGAAGACGTTAAATCAATATATATAAAATGAAGACGTTTAAAAACAAAAAAGACTGATAATCAATGATTATCAGTCTTTTTAAGTACCCCAGACGGGACTTGAACCCGTACATCCTTGCGGATACAGGATTTTAAGTCCTGCGTGTCTACCAATTCCACCACCAGGGCATGGTGTGGAGCGAAAAACGGGACTCGAACCCGCGACCCCAACCTTGGCAAGGTTGTGCTCTACCAGCTGAGCTATTTTCGCATAATTTGTGCGGATGAAGGGACTCGAACCCCCACGCCTCACGGCACCAGATCCTAAGTCTGGCGTGGCTACCAATTACACCACATCCGCATTATTATTGAGTTATTTTAAAGAACTTCTTTCGTTTTTGTGAGTGCAAATATAGGGCAATAATTTGTATTTGCAAGAGTTTTCACAAAAAAAATTATTTTTTTTCAAAAATTCTTTGGGAGGCGTTTTTATTACATTTCAATTTACTACTTTTACAAAGTTAATATTTACGATATGGAATTACAAGGAACGGTAAAGAAAATCACTGATGTTCAAACATTTGCGAGTGGTTTCCAAAAAAGAGAAATGGTTATTCTTACACAAGAGCAATATCCACAGCCAATCAACATCGAATTTTTACAGGATAAAATAAATTTATTAGATGCTTTGAAAGAAGGAGAAAATGTGAAGGTAGGAATCAATATCAGAGGTAGAGAATGGGTTTCGCCACAAGGGGAAACGAAATATTTCAACTCTATTACAGGATGGAGAATAGAAAAAGTGATGGATGGCGGTACAGGCTCAGAGCCAACTCAGGCATCTTCTCAACAATCTGCTGCGCCGGTTTCTAACGAAAATCCTTTTGCCGGAGACGACGATGACGATTTACCTTTTTAATTAAAGCATACAATCAAACACAATCCCGCTTTTTAAGTGGGATTTTTTTCACCTTATGATCCGACTGGACCCAAACGAAATTTCATTTCCTAATCCGCTTCATTATGACGGCCATGAAGGCATCATCGCTTTTGGCGGAGATTTATCTGTGGAAAGAATCTGGTTTGCTTATCAGAATGGCATCTTCCCATGGTTTAATCCTGATGAAGAGATTTTATGGTGGTGTCCTGACCCGCGATTTGTTCTTTTTCCTGCCGAACTGAAGATTTCAAAATCGATGAAGAAAATTTTGAAAAACAACGTTTTTACATTCACCGAAAATAAAAACTTTAAAGACGTCATTAAAAACTGTCAGGAAATCAACAGAAAAGGGCAAGACGGAACCTGGCTTTCGGATGAACTGATGGAATCTTTCATTACACTTCATGAGCTCGGCTTTGCGAAAAGCATCGAAGTCTGGCAAAACAGTGACCTGGTTGGCGGATTTTACGGTTTACAAATAGGAAATGTCTTTTGCGGAGAAAGCATGTTTGCCAAAGTAAGTAATGCTTCAAAAGCAGGATTCATTCATTTCTTGGAAGCTCATAAAAACAAACTTGCTTTAATCGATTGCCAATCTCACACCGAACATCTTGAAAGTTTAGGAGCAAGAATGATTCCCAAAAAGGAATTTTTAAAAAATCTACATAAAAACAATGAACGCAGATAAAGAAAAATGGATTCTTCTGATCGTCCTCAGTATTATTTGGGGGTCATCATTTATTTTAATCAAAAAATCATTAGACCATTTCACTCCTTATCAGGTCGGAGCATTGAGGGTTTTGATTGCAGGAATTATTCTAATGCCCATCGCAATATCAAAATATAAACTTTTCCCGAAGAAACATTTGAAATGGCTTATTTTAGCAGCTTTTACAGGAAATTTTATCCCGATGTTCTTATTTCCAATTGCTGAAACCGAAATCAGCAGCAGTATTGCAGGAATTATCAATTCAATGATGCCCATTTTTGTAATTATTGTAGGAACATTATTCTGGAAATTCGAAACAACCAAAAGACAGATGACCGGAATTTTTATAAGTTTCACCGGAGTTTGTCTGCTCGCATTCGGTGGCGGAGATGATTCCAAATTTAAAATATTTCCTATTTTGCTTTTGCTTTTGGCAACATTATGTTATGCAATCAGCACAACGACGGTCAAATCTAAGCTGATGGAGGTTTCTTCGACTGTGTTGTCGGCATTTGTGTTTTCTTTCATTCTATTTTTACCTTCACTTATCGCATTAATATCTACAGGTTTTGTTTCAACATTTACTTTTTCAAAAGAAAATATGATCGGATTGATGTTTGTAAGCTTACTTTCTGTTTTCGGAACCGGATTGGCAATGATGATGAATTATCGTTTATTGAAAGTTTCAACTCCCTTGTTTGCGTCAACAGTTACTTTGCTGATGCCGATCGTTGCGATCATTTGGGGGATTTTAGACGGTGAAAAACTGACGATTTTACAATTTGTGGGAGCTAGTATCATTATTGCAGGTCTGATCTTTTTAAGGGCTAAAACTATTGTTCAAAAATAAATCCCGCATTGCTGCAGGATTATTTTATTTAATTGATTTTGATTATCTACTTTAATTCTTGCAATTAATTTAGATTAAAACGGATATTCAAAAAAATATTAGAACTATTAAGGTTTTTCTATTTTAAGCAAAGATTAAAACTTCGCTCTCAGGCTCCTACCTTAATTTTTTTTCTTCACTTTAGCTTTCACTTTTTTCACCTCGTCTTTGATGTATGGATATTTTTTCTGCATATCTGTAATCAGCGAAGGATCTAGCTCTAAGGCTTTCAGTAGTGTTTCAGTACCTTTGCTATTATTTTTTAGATTGAAATAGCAATTGCTCAGCTGGTAATACAATTCTGCACGGTCATGATGTTCCAAGGCTGCAATCAAAACAGTGACTGCTTCTTCATATTCACCAACCAACATCAAAACTTCAGTATAGGCATACCAATTATAAAATCTCGAAGGTTCTGCATCTACCAATTTCTTCAGACAAGAAAGACTTTCTTCAAACTTACCTGAATCGATAAACAAGAACGCCAGTCTTTTCTGATACTCAAGGTTTCCGTCATTCAGCAAAGTAGCTTCCCTTGCGAAGTGCAGAGCTTCCGGCATTCCGCCCATTTCTTCATAAAGATAAGACTGCTCCATCATTGCCAGATAAAACTGAGGATCTTCTCTCAATGATTTCTGAAAATAATTTAAAGCCACTGTCGGCTGTTTTAAAGCCTTATAACACAATCCTATTTTATAAAATGTAAACGCTTTTGTATATTCCAGCTCAAGCATTTCTTCATAAACCTCAATTGCTTTTTTGTATTGATTTAAAGCTTCATAACAAGCTGCTTTACTTGCATACACCCCAACAGCGCCGGAATTGATTGCCAACATATAGTCGAAACCTTTAATGGCTTCTTCATAGTTTTTTCTGTTGAAATAATACTGTCCATACTCGCTCCACGCTACTTCTGAGTACGCAAAATTGTCTAGATAGTCATTCAGGAAAGCGATTGCTTCCTCACTCTTATTCAGCTCATTGAAACAGATCATTGCGTTCTCCAGAGAATATTCATCCGTAGGATCGTCTTTCAATGCCTGCTGATAATGTTTAAGAGCGTTAAAAGGATCTCCCAAATTCACATATTCGTCTGCAATAAAATTATTCAGGAAGTTTTCTTCTTCGTTTAATTCTAAAGCTTTTTTGCAGATTTCAATAGATTTTCTAGGATTTCCTAAATTCGAATAATACTTTGCGTAGCATACCAAAAAGTCTGTATTCTCCATAGAAGAACCTTTTAACTCGTCGATCATTTCCTTCGCCGTATTATAATCTTCCCATTCTAAGAGCACTTCAAGTTTTTTGATCTTGATATCCAAAGAATTGGGATGAAGTTTGAGACCGTAATTGACTGCCATATCGGCATAATTAAAATCTCCCAACTCCAGATAATAAACAATAATATCATCTAATTCTTCGGTGTCGAAGTAGAATTCATCATTATTTTCCATCATTTCCTCGAACTTTTTCACCAGTTCATTTCCAAAATATTCTTCCAATATAGTATCTCAGCGTTATTTTCAAAGTTCAAAATTATTTTATAAACTTCGAAAAAACTTTTTTTAATTAAAATTTCCTATTGTTAGGATTTTGTCGATTTGAAAAAAATGAAATAATTTCAATCTTTTCATTTTCTATTTTATAGTACAAAGTATTAAACTTTGCTATCACCACTTTACGAATATCTAATTTTTGATCAGACCAAACGATTTCATAACCACTTTTCATAAAGCTTTTTTACTTCAGAATGGGCAACTACTCTACCTTCTTCAATATCTTCTAATCCCAATTCTATTGATTTTTTTTCAGCATCCGAAAGTTCATCATACCAATCTTCCTCTGAATTTTCTTCTACAAAATCAATGTCCTCCGCTTTCAAAATTTCTTTAATTTTGGCGAGTTCTTGCTTGTTTTTAGGGTTAATGGTAATTGTCATCGTACTATTTTTCTATATTAAATGTACAAAAATTCTGAATTTAAATCAAACTTTTTATCTTTTCAATCATATCATCGCCTAATTTGTCGGCTTCTTCTTGTGAGAAAGCCTCTGTATAAATTCTGATAATCGGTTCTGTATTTGACTTTCTCAGGTGAACCCATTTGTTTTCAAAATCTATTTTTACTCCGTCTACCGTAGAAACCTCTTCATTTTGATACTCTTTTTCCATTTTAGTTAAAAGATCATCAACATTTATTTCAGGAGTCAGTTCTATTTTCTTTTTTCCCATGAAGTAACTTGGGTAGCCTGCTCTCAACTCGGAAACCGTTTTGTTTTCTTTTGCTAAATGCGTCAAAAACAAAGCAACCCCTACCAAAGAATCTCTTCCGTAATGAAGTTCAGGATAGATAATTCCACCGTTTCCTTCACCACCGATTACGGCCTTTTTTTCTTTCATTAAATTCACCACATTCACTTCTCCTACAGCACTTGCGAAGTATTCTGAATTGTGAGTCTTTGCAACATCTCTCAAAGCACGGCTTGAAGAAAGATTTGAAATGGCAACTCCGTTTTTGTTTTTCAACAGATAATCTGCAACCGCAACCAAAGTATATTCTTCACCGAACATTTCTCCATTTTCATCAACTAAAGCCAATCTGTCAACATCCGGATCTACTACAACGCCAAAATCTGCTTTTTCTTTAATCACCAATTCGCAAATATCTCCTAAATGTTCTTTCAGAGGCTCAGGATTGTGCGGGAATTGTCCGTTTGGTTCGCAATATAATTTTACCGTTTCGCAGCCCAATTTATCTAAAAGCATCGGAATTGCAATTCCACCTGTAGAATTTACTGCATCTAAAACAATTTTATATTTTTTAGCTTTAATGGCTTCCACATCTACCATCGGCAAATCAAGAATCTGCTGAATATGAATATCAAAAGCATCATTTCTTGTTTCGTATTTTCCTAAATCGTCAACTTCAGCATAATTGAAATCTTCAGCCTCTGCCAATGCTAAAACCTCAGCACCATTTTCTCCGTTGATGAATTCCCCTTTTTCATTTAATAACTTCAGTGCATTCCATTGTTTTGGATTGTGAGAAGCTGTAAGAATAATTCCGCCATCAGCATTCAGCTCAGGAACCATTATTTCTACAGTTGGTGTCGTAGAAAGTCCTAAATCTACAACATGGATTCCCAACCCTTGCAAAGTTGCGCAAACTAAAGAATTAACCATTGAACCTGAAATTCTTGCATCACGACCGATAACTAATGTTAAATCTTTTTTGTTTTTATTATTTTGAAGCCAAGTTCCGAATGCAGAAGCAAATTTCACAACATCAAGCGGCGTCAGGTTATCATTTACTTTTCCGCCAATCGTTCCTCTGATTCCGGAGATACTTTTTATTAATGACATACTATTAAAAATGTTTTTGCAAAAATACGAATAAAACAAAGATCGATTGATGAAATATGCTTAACGTTAGTAAGTTGTTATTTCTGTAAAGGCATCATTTTCTTTGTTAAATTTTTGGTTTGGAAAAGTATTAAGAACATCCGCAATCTTTATCGCAACCCGATCTTTTAGAATCAAATTTCTTTGGTGCAAAGCTTTTCCTGATTAATCTAAATAAAGAATAGCAGGCAAAAAGTACCACAAGAACGATAATTATGTATTGAAAAATTAAGGAAGAATCCATTATTTTAAGATTTGATAAGCTATTAATGACACAAAATATGCCAAACCAGTCATCATTATCACCTGAAAGCCAGTCCATTTCCAGCTTTTGGTTTCTCTGTAAACTACTGCAATGGTAGAAACACATTGCATTGCAAACGCATAAAACAGTAAAACCGAAATGCCAGTCGCAAAACTAAAGACTTTTTCGCCATTTGGTTTTACATCCATTCGCATTTTATCGATTACTTTACCTTCCGGAGCGTCATCATCTAAACTATATAAAGTAGACATCGTGCCCACGAAAACTTCTCTTGCCACAAAACTTGTTAAAATTCCGACTCCCATTTTCCAGTCGTATCCAAGAGGTGCAATTGCGGGTTCTATTGCTTTTCCCATTTTAGCTAAATATGAATGATCGAGATGTACATCTGTAGCAACCATCTGATCCGGATTTTGCTTCGGTCCGAAATAACTCAGACACCAAATAATGATACTTACGATAAATATAATTTTCCCCGCTCCGGTAATAAAATCCCAGACTTTCCCTAAGACCATTTTCAGATCATATCCGAAAAGAGGTTTTTTATAAGTCGGCAAATCCATTACCAAATAGGTTTTTCCTTTATTTTTAATAAAACCTTTCAAGATCGCTGCTGAAAGAAGTGCTACAAAAAAGCCTAAAAGATACATTGCCAAAAGCACCAAAGCTCTATATTGAATTCCAAAAAAAGTTTTATCTGAAATGATCAGTCCAATGATAATACTGTAAACAGGCAGCCTCGCTGAACAGGTCATAAAAGGTGTCACCAAAATCGTAAGTAATCGTTCTCTGAAATTCTCAATATTTCTTGTGGAAATCACAGCAGGAATTGCACAAGCCGTTCCTGAAACCAACGGAACGATACTTTTCCCGTTTAACCCAAATGGTCGCAAAAATCTATCCATCAGAAAAATAACTCTTGCCATATATCCTGAATCTTCCAAAAGATAAAGGAAGTATAATAAAATCCCGATTTGGGGTGCGAAAATGATGATTCCCCCTAACCCGGGAACAATTCCGTCTGAGATTAATGAATTGATTGGACCTTCCGGTAAATGCTCTTTACTAAACGCCGAAAGCCACGCAAAAAACTCATCAATCCAATTCATCGGATATTCTGCAAGGAAGAAAACGCTGTTGAAAATAATCAGTAAAATCCCAATAAAAACAACATAACCAAAAATCGGATGAACAAGAACTTTGTCTAATTCCTCAGTCAATAATTCTTTAAACTGCGGTTTTTTAGAAATAACATTTGATAAAATTTTATCAATATTTTGGTATCTCCTAACAACTTCCTGCACCTGCAATCTTTTCGGAACCAGACTTTTAGATTCAGGATCGTTAATTAATTCTGTTGCGGAGTCTAATTTATTTAGATCTGCGCCAATCGAAAGACTCATCCATGCTTTATACTGATTATCAAACGGTTTGTGAGCAGCAACTTTGTCTAAAAAATCTTTATGTTCGGCAGGAATTTCAAATGATGGTTTCTCTGTTTTAGCAAAATCATTACTCAAAACAGCTTCCTGAATCGCTTCAATTCCTAACTGTTCCTTCGCATTAGTCTGAATAATTTTGATATTCAAAGCTTCGGAAAACTTTTCGATATCGATGTTGATTCCTCTTCTTTCAGCCTGATCCATTTGGTTAACGACCAAAATCATCGGAACACCCAAATCCTGAATCTGCTGAAATAAAAGCAATCCTCTTTTTAAGCTTAAAGCCTCTAAAATATAAACAACTCCGGCAAAATCTTTTTGAGCTTCCAGAAGAAATTTAGAAAAAATAGCTTCATCTTCCGAACTCGGATAAATGCTATACGATCCGGGAAGATCTATAACCTCAATCTCTTCATTTTTATAAATATACGATCCTGAATGACTTGCAACGGTAACCCCCGCGTAATTTCCTGTCTTCTGCTTTTTGTTGCATAAAGCGTTAAAAAGTGTCGATTTTCCTACGTTTGGGTTGCCTACTAAAAGTATCTGTTTTTTATTTTTTTCCTGCATCAATTCCAGTCTTCTACAATAATAAACTCTCCTTCTTCTTTACGTAATGCAATCCGGCTTTTTTCTTCGCCAAATTCTACATAAAGAGGACCATTGAAAGGAGCCTGATACAGAATTCTGAAAACAGTTTCAGGCAAAAGCCCCATCTCTATGATTTTGTTGGGCATTTTTAGCTGATCGTTATCATAGCCCAAAATTTTCCCAAGCTTATTCTTAGGAAAGCGGTTTAATTTATATGAATAGTTATCTTTCAATACCTATATTTTTGTACGTGCAAATATACTCTATTTAAATTTAATCTAAATAAGAGTGATTTTAAATATTCAAAGAAACTATCATGAAAAACAATAAACCCAAATACATTCCTGCATTTGGGTTTATTTCAATATAGCTGAGTTAAATATGAATGTTATTTTTTACTTTTTGTTTTTTCTGTTGTTGCACTTACTTCAATAGAATTGCTATTTTCACTTAACTGCTTTTTTATTCTATCTTCTGCGTCTCTCATCATTTGAGACATTGAAGTTCCATCGGGCATTTTTGCGTCTGCCGGAATTTGTGACAATTGAGATCTGATACTTCCGAAAGGATCTTTTTTATATGCTGCATACATTTGCTCAAACTTTTCTCTGTTTACTTCGAGATTGTTTCTTCCTTGACCGAATTGTTTCATCAATTTCTCTGAATAACTTTCAGGATTGTAATCTGCAATTTTTTTATTCCCTTTTAATTCCCAAGAATAATTTTTAGCATCGTCTTCCACTTTTATAATTAAACCAGGCAAACCTTTAAATTTATATGGTCCATCCTGAAAAGGAATATCTGTAGTAAACCAAGCGATCCAATTTCTACCACCAAATGAAGCTGTTGCTTTTTGTGTATTGTATTCTCCAATTTTAGCTTTATCACTAGAAATTTTCCAATCCAGAGGTTTGTCGTCTTTATAACTTACTTTATCCTGAAGAATGTAATCTGCATAAGAAACATTCATTGATGGGTAAGTCTTGGTAATAATATGAGAGAATTTTGGCTGCTTTACAGACTTTGAAAGATCTTTAAATGTTCCAGCTTTTTGCATTGCCTCAACTTCAACTTTTAAAATTGAGTCTTGAGAAACCGCAAGATAATCTCTATAAATGGATTTATCTTTCGTAATATCAAGAATTGTCATTTCCTTGTTCTTTTTTTCTAAAGAATCTTTATTCGGCGCATAAGTCAATTCATAAAAAAATCTGTTTGCCGTTTCCTGTGCATTAGCAATTGCAAAAGCTGCAATCAATACTATTGAAAATAAATTTTTCATTTTAATAACGTTTACATAATTAGTTAGCAGTTGTGCATTTTTGTTACAGTTTTTTTATTAAAATTTTGTTCACATCTATTTTATCAATTTTTTTTAAATTTAAAGTAACCTAAAACAAATATTGTATGGACACATTAAAACAATTCAGAGACGAGCTAGAAGCCGAATATCAAACGACAAAAAAGTTTTTTGAAATTTATCCTGAAGATAAAAACGATTATGCGCCACATCCAAAAAGCATGAAAATGGCACATTTGGTCACTCATATTGCAGAAATTTTTGGCTGGGCTGGGTTTATGCTCAACAGTTCTGAAATAGACTTAGCTCAAGGAGGAATGCAACCCAAACTTCTCACCACAAAAGAAGATTTGCTCAAAACATTTGAAGATAATTACAAAGTCAGCAAAGAAGCTTTGGAAAATGCAACTGAAGAAGATCTTGAGCCAACATGGTCTTTAAAAAACGATGGTCATGTGCTTTCTTCGTGGACGAAATATGGCGCAATACGTCATAGTTTAAGCCAAATTACCCATCACCGAGCGCAATTGGGAGTATATTATAGGTTAAATGATATTCAGCTTCCCGGAAGTTATGGCCCGACTGCAGATCTGGAAAATTTTTAAATATGTGATTTTAATAAAAAAACCAATCTTCATGAGATTGGTTTTTTGTTTTTATTTAAAGTTGAACTTTACTGCCAGCATAACCTGGCTTGGTCTCAACTGCATTGTTGTTCTGCTAATCGTAGCATCACCAACGCTGATTCTTTCAAATACTTTTTTGTCTGCAATATTCATCCATTTCAATTCGAAATCTACTTTTTTTGCAGCCCAAGTGTATTGATAAGACAAATCAAAGAAACCATTACTCAGTTTGGTATCACCTAAATTTGAGTTAATCTGATCCCAATAGAAACCAACCGTATGATTTTCTAAAGGATAGAAAAATATATTTAGATTATGGGTATAGTTTTCTGTTTTACCAAGGTCGCTGCTGATAATGCCGTTTGATTGCTTATTCCAGGTTTTTGTGAAATTAAAATCTACACTCATCCAAGAGAAATAAGTATTGTTAAATTTAAATCCTAAAGAATTAGCATCTGTTTTTGTGTTGATATCCTGCTCATTTCTTCTAGATTGAGACTTCGATGTTGTATCATTAAAAGTTACTGAAGCGTTCGTCTTAAATTTCGGAAAATATTTTCCTACTTCTACATAGTAACCGTTGCTTGATCTTTTGTTTTCACTTTCGATATATTCAACTACACTAAAGCCTAATTCGTTTACTGCGCTCGAAGCCAATAAATTATTCTTAGTATCACTTAGTCTATAGTTTACATTAAAGAAAAGATTGTTTAATGGGTTTCTGTATTCCAATCTTGCGTTTCCACTCTTAGAGTTTGTCTGTGGAATAGGGTTTTTAGGATCCATCACATTAAATCCTCCCGGACTTGTTAAAATATATCCTGCGTAAGCGGTTTGAATATCTCCAAAATTATTACTGATGTTTCCATTTACACTTGCTTTAAAAAATGAAGCAAAACTATATTGGACAAATGCATTCGGTGTAAAAGTCGTTTTATTTAAAGATTTAGATACGGTTCTGAAAGCATCCTCAGCTTTAATATTGTTAAAATTAACCGGAACATTGGCAAATACACTCCAAGCGTCAGATTTGTAGTTGATGCCTACTGAAGCCGAAGGTGTAATTTCTGTAAATTTCAAATCATTCTCATACGCTAAGCTGGCAAAATCAGGAGAATTTGTAAGCGTACTTCCGTCAAAATTGGTATTTAATTGATCTGTTGAGAAATCAATTCCCACTTGCGGAGTAAATGTCCATCCTTTGGTTGTAAAACTGATGTTTGCAGAATGCGATGTATCTAATGTTTTTATTCTGAAGCTTTGCAATGCTGAAGTCCCAGGTGCGAAATTAATTGTAGAAATCGCTGTACTTCCCGGCTCTTTATAAGGGAATTGTAAATAATTCGCAGGAGAGATTTCTAAAGTCTGACTATCGTCCTGATAATTGATGTAAGATTTCAGATTTACCATTTTTTCTTTCCAAGGAATAATGGTGCTTAAAGAGTTTTGAAATGATGAAGTTGGAGATTGTAGACTCTCATTTCCTTGTCTGTACCCTGTTTGGTCATTTCTTTCTGCGAAAGCTCGGTCTGCATTCCAAAACTGAGAAAATGTTGTTGTATTTTTAAAAAATCCTTTTTTAGCATTCTTAGTGAAAATGAATTCTCCTTTTAATTTATCTGTATAAAAATTGTTCAGAAACTTTGTACTATACTCAGTTCCCTGCTGGATATCTGTTGTAACACTATTTGATTCTCTTTCAACTGAGTTATTGGTATAATTGGCATTTACCTTCAATTCCCATTCTTTTTTCTTATCGATATTCGTTAAATAATTTGCTGATAAGTAATGAACATTATTAAATAAATACCTTCTTACGGGAAGATTAGGTACACTTGCATTTTCTACACTCAGCCAATTATTCTGCGAAGCATTTCCTCTTCTGCCTTCCCAGCTGCTTCCGAAACCGATGATATTCCCTTCGTTTTCTACCTGCTCACCGACATTGTTTGCCTTATAGTTAACCACCCATTGGCTTTTCTGACCAAAAAACATGGGCGTTAACTTCACATTCCAAAGCCACGGATCTCCGAAACCGGTTCCCACTTCCCCACGACCTGTCATCGTCACGGCATTTTTAAGCTTAATATTGATTGCTGCGGCGTCAGAAGGAATTTTTCCCTGAAGCATTTTTACGGGTTGGTGATTTTCGAGAACCTCAACTTTCTGCACAGCATCTTTTGGAAGTGAATTGTTGATCGTTCCGTAACCACCTTCCATTAAATCTTTTCCGTTGACGTAGAATTTGTTGATTGCATTTCCTTGGTAAAGAATAGATCCGTCTGCATTTACTTCGATTCCGGGAATTTTTTTCATGACGTCTGCCAAAGTACGGTCGTTTTTACTGTCAAAAGCTTTCAGATCATATGCAATGGTGTCACCTCTTGAGGTAATCATTTTGGTTTTCAGCTGAACTTCTTTGATTTCCGTTGCTTCAGACTGCATTTTGAAAGTCAATGTCTGATCACTATTGCTGATTTGTTTTGTTAAAGGTTTCTGGTTAAAAGCTTTTACTTTTAAATCTACATTTGATTCTGCAGAAGTAAAGGTCACCTTATATTCCCCTTTAGAATTTGTGATTCCATAAGCCAGAATAGCATCTTTTCCTGGTTCTTCCACCGTTACACTTGCGCTTGGGATCGCAACACCGTCTTCATCTGTAATTTTTCCGGAAACTGTTTTCTGAGCGAAAGCAATAACTGAAAAAAACACCATGAGAAATAAGGAGATTTTTCTTTTCATATGTTTATATTTATTTTTTTAAAAGGTCATATGAAATCGCAGAACCTTAATTCAAGATGGTACTTTACCGATCACGGCGATTTCAGAATTTATTATTTGAGTAATTAGTTATTAGGATTGCTTTTTTGTTACACTTTATAGAGATGTAATTTTCAAACAAAGGTTAAATTCATTTTTATAACTACAAAAATAGTGATATTTTTTGTTTTTCCTGCTTTTTTATAATTTTTCTTGTTTTTATTCTTATTTATTAGAATTTATCTCCTACCTAAAAGTGTAATTTATGTGTGAAACTATAATTGTGGATAGAAGTCATCTCCAAAATTGACCTAATTTAATGCAAATTAGCATCTTTGATGATGAACAAATTGTCAGAAAAATACATTGAAAACTGTTATAGCGTAACTGCTCAGGAAAGGAACATACCAGGTTCTGAAACTACGAGGCTTCTAAGCTCAAACTTTGAAAATTGATAAAACCTAAAAAATATCGGTCATTTTGTTTATTAGAAATCAAAAAAACATTCAGATTCTATGCTAAGAAAAAACTAAAATCTGAATTATCTTAAATCCTTCGCGATTCCTTTTCCTTCTCTTCTGCTCCACTCGCTCCATGAACCGACGTAAAGATTGGGAATTTCGAAGCCAGCATAAACCAAAGCTAAAATTGTATGACACGCTGTAACTCCGGAACCGCAATGAATGATTAATTTTTCAGTTTTATTTTCTAAGAGTTTTAAATATTTTTCTCTTAGAATCTCAGGGTTCAGAAAATCTCCATTCTCATTTAGATTTTCAGAAAAAGGAATATTGATTGCTCCCGGAATATGACCTGCAACGGAATCAATAGGTTCAGATTCTCCTTTGTATCGGTAAGAATCCCGCACATCAATTACCGTTGAGTAATTGTGTATGATTTCAATTTCAACATCTTCCAGAGAAGAAACAGGAAGAAGCCAACTCTTTTTTTTAATCAAATCTGCTTTTTCAAAATTTTCCTCACCTGATGAAAATTCAAAATTATTTTTTTCAGCATTCTCAAATCCTCCATCCAAAACCTGCACCCTTTCAAATCCAAAAGATTTTAACATCCACCAAGCTCTTGCTGCAGCATTTGCTCCATTCTTATCATCATAAATTACAATATAAGAGACTTCTGATATTCCTAATCGGGCAACAGTTTCACCAAACTTTTCAACTGTCGGAAGTGGATGTCTTCCTCCAAAAGCGGGGTTATCACCAATCTCAGCCAAATCTTTATCTAAATCGATGAACCTTGCATTTTTAATATGCCTGTCGAGATATTTTTGATAAGCACCTTTCCCTGCTCTTGCATCAAGAATGACCAAACTTTCAGAAAGAATGTTTTGAAATTCGGAAGGTGAAATTATTGGTGCCATTTTGAAGGATTTAATTGATAACTTTAATACTTTGAAAATTTAAGAGTCAAACAATGTTTGTCATTCCGGAAAATCTCTACGATGATATTAAAACCTAACCTAGATCCTGCAGAATGACAAAAACCCTGCTTATTTTTATGATTTAAAATTAAAATAAATTAATAAAAAATACCGCAAAATCTCTGCGGTTTTTTTTATTGATAAATGAAAATCATCGTCTGTACCAATTCCGGATGAAGACTTCTTGCTACCGGACAATTGTGAGCGGTTTCTTCGATAAATGCCTTTTCTTTATCTGTATAGATATCAGAAAAAACAAAATTACAAACGATTTCACCAATTCTTCTTGGCTCGGTTTTCATAATCTTCTGAAGCGTACAATACGCTCCGTCAATATTGATCTCTTTATCTTTGCCTAAAATAGCGATGGTTGTCAACGCACATTCTGCCAAAGATGTTGCACACATATCTGTAGGAGAAAATTTCTCTCCTTTCCCGTGATTGTCTGTTGGTGCATCACTTTCGATGATGGTTCCTGACTGTAAATGTTCTGCTGAGCATCTGAGTCCGCCAATATATGTAATTTTTGATGTCATATTAGTTAAAATAAAATTAAGAGACAATGTCTCAGAAATGAAAAATATCTTTAGCCTTGTTATAAGAACTTTCGAAATTGAGTAAGTTCAATTTATGTTTCGCCTTTTCCACGCTCATAAAATTGATTACCTGTTCGGTCGGCATATTTCCTACCAAGTCATCTTTTGCCATAGGGCAACCTCCAATTCCTTTAATCGCGGAATCAAATCTTCTGCAACCTTTATCGTAAGCAACTTTTAATTTAGAATAAGAATCTTCGTAGCGGTTATGAAAATGCGCTCCGAAATCAATATTCGGATATTTTGAAGGAATTTTTTCGAATAAAACAGAGATCGTTTCAGCCGTTGCAACTCCCGTAGTATCAGATAATAAAATATTTTTAATACCAATTTCAGAAAAACGTTTTGCCCAGAAATCTACATCTTCCCATTTCCACATTTCTCCATAAGGATTTCCGAATGCCATTGAGAAATAAAGATTTAATTCTTTGCCTTCACTTCTCGTCAGTTCAAGCATTTTAACCACATCATTAAAAGCTTCTTCCTGATTTTTGTTGGTATTTCTGTGCTGAAAAGTTTCAGAAATAGAAAACGGAAAGCCTAAAATATCTACAGACGGGTGCATCAAAGCTTTCTCGGCTCCTCTGTAATTTCCGATGATGGCAGAAACTTTGGTGTTGGATAAAGATTTGTCAATATTTTCGGCAACCTCAGCAGAATCAGCCATTTGCGGGATTGCTTTCGGAGATACAAAACTCAGACAATCCAGAACATCAAAACCCACTTCCATCAGCGAGTTGATATAATCGATTTTTTTGGCAGTTGGGATAAATTCTCCCCAACCCTGCATGGCATCTCTAGGACATTCTGTAAGAAACATTTTTTACTTTTGATTTTCTCAAATATAATAAAACTAAAACAATTAGTTCTTTGTACAAAACAAAGCTAAGATTCTTTTGATAACCAATAATTTATATTTGATTTATAATTTCAATACCTCATATTCAAATACAAAAAACCTATTCTCAGCATCAAATTTGCTAACTTTGTTAAAATTTTAGACATCTAATGAGTACAATTGAATTCAACGAAATGTGGAGAGAAAAATTACTGAACCGTTTTCTCAGCTATGTAAAGATATATTCAACAAGTGACGCAGAAAGCGAATCTACACCATCTACAGAAAGACAATGGGATATCGCCAATTACATCGTGGAAGAACTGAAAACGATTGGTTTGGAAGACGTTTCGATTGATGATCACGGTTATATCATGGCTTATGTTCCTTCTAACTTGGAAAATGACAGTCAGCCAACGATAGGATTTATTTCTCATTACGATACTTCACCTGATTTCAGTGGTGAAAATGTAAAACCACAGGTCTGGGAAAATTATCAGGGCGAAGATTTAATTTTAAACAAAGAAAGCAACTTCACTCTTTCTCCTTCAAAATTTGAAAGTTTAAAAAAACACATCGGTCAGACTTTAATTACAACTGACGGAAATACGCTTCTCGGAGCTGATGATAAAGCCGGTTGTGCAGAAATTGTAACCGCAGCAGAATACTTAATCGCTCATCCTGAAATCAAGCACGGAAGAATGGCGCTCGGTTTCACTCCAGATGAGGAAATCGGAAGAGGGGCGCATAAATTTGACGTTGCTAAATTCGGGGCTGAATTTGCATACACAATGGATGGAAGTGAAGTTGGAGAATTGGAATACGAAAACTTCAACGCAGCAGGAGCTGTGGTGAAAATCCACGGATTGAGCGTGCATCCCGGTTATGCTTTTGGAAAAATGGTGAATGCAAGTCTTTTGGCAGCAGAATTTATTCAGTCTTTGCCAGCGAATGAAACTCCTTCTACTACAAAAGGTTTTGATGGGTTTTATCATTTGATGGATGTAACTTCTGATGTTTCAGAGTGTAAACTTCAATATATCATCCGTGATCATGACGAAGAAAAATTTGAAGCAAGAAAGAAATTCATGGAAGAAAAAGTAGCTGAATTTAATCAGAAACACGGCGAAAAAACCGCTGAAGTGGAGATTAAAGAACAATACCGCAATATGAAGCAGCAGTTTGAAGGCAAAATGCACATTGTTGATCTTGCAGCAAAAGCCATGAAAGAAGCAGGAATCGAGCCGAAAATCAAAGCGATCAGAGGCGGAACAGACGGAGCGCAGTTATCGTATATGGGATTGCCTTGTCCGAATATTTTTGCGGGCGGTATGAACTTTCACGGACCTTACGAATATGTTGCTTTGGAAAGTATGGAGAAGGCGCTGGAGGTGATTGTGAATATTGTGAAAGCATAAGATTTTAAAAAATAGAAACCCACTGCGATTGTAGTGGGTTTCTATTTTTTAAAATTATTATAATACCAAAGTCGGATATCCCCTTCTAGAGATTCTGACTTTTTGTTTGGATCAAAAGGTTCTGCACCTCCGTTATCAATTATCTCCTGGGAATAACCTCTCTCTCTGAAAATCCGTTCCCTATTTTTGTTTGATATAGATATAAAAACACTTCCTAAACTGAAGATTATTAATAAAAAACAAAGGACATTTTTATAGCTAAAAAGAAAATCACTATTTAAAAATTTTGCTTTTTTTAAATAGAAATAATTTGGCAACCAAATTATTAACATGATGAGAAACAAATACAGTTTAGGTAATAACTTATGGTGATATCCTTTTAAATCTAAATAGAATAATATACAATAAAATACATATGTGATTATCAAAGTTAAAACAAATGATGTCTTAATGATTAATGCGAATTGACCATCTTTTTTTATGGTTCTATGGAAAATTTGATAAATCGAAAACGCTAAATAATTATAAAATTTCACAGTCCTAATTTAATCATTTTTTTAATCAAAAAACCACCACAAAAAATGCAGTGGCTTCACAATATTTAAAATTAAATTTTAATCATTTTGCTGATTGCTTAAAAAAGCATCCCAACCTTGTGCGGTCAACGCAACCAATTGGTTAGAACCTCTTGCCACCATATAATTACCTTCTTCTTTTTCAACGGCGTGACCGATAATCGTAAAATCAGGATGGTTTATCATTTTATCAAAGTCATTTGGTGAAATTGTAAATAACAATTCATAATCTTCACCCCCGCTTAATGCCGTCATGACAGGATTTAAATTCAAATCATCCGCAGTTGTAATCGTCAGATTATCCATCGGAATTTTCTCTTCATACAATCTGAAACCTACTTTTGACTGGTCAGAAAGATGCAGGATTTCTGAAGCCAAACCATCTGAAATATCAATCATAGACGTTGGTTTGATATCCAACTGTGCCAAAATCCCTTTTACATCCGTTCTTGCTTCCGGTTTCAATTGTCTTTCTAAAATATAATCAAAACCTTCCATTTCGGGTTGCATATTTGGGTTTGCCAAGAAAACAGCGTGCTCTCTTTCCAAAATCTGAAGTCCCATATAAGCACCGCCCAAATCTCCTGAAACAACAAGCAAATCGTTTGGTTTTGCACCACTTCTTTTGACAATATTTTCTTCATCTTCAATTCCGACTGCGGTAATACTCATGACCAAACCAGCGTTTGAACTTGTAGTATCTCCACCAATCAAATCGACTTTATATCTTCCGCAAGCCGCCTGAATTCCTGAATATAATTCTTCTAAAGCTTCTACCGGAAAACGATTTGAAACTGCAAGAGAAACCAAAATCTGTGTTGGTGTTGCATTCATCGCTGCAATATCGCTAAGATTCACCACCACTGCTTTGTAACCTAAGTGTTTCAATGGAACATATCCCAAATTAAAATGAACTCCCTCTGCCAAAACATCAGTCGTTAAAACTACTTTTCTATTTCCCGGATTGATTACGGCTGCATCATCTCCCACTCCAAGCTCCGAAGATTCATTGGATAATGGAAAAAATTCCGTTAAGTGTTTTATCAGTCCAAATTCTCCTAATTTGGAAATGGGTGTCAATTCTGGTTCTTTATCTTCAAACATATTTTAATTATAAGTAATGGGTAATTGGTAATGAGTAATCTTAGACTTGAACTCAAAAACTTTAGACATTCAATATTGCCGGATCAATATTTTCCGGACGGAAAGGGAGTTTTTTGAAATCTTCTCTCGTCATCAAGATTGTTTCCGCAGTTTTATATTTATTCATTGCTTCAACGACATCATCCGGTGGCGAAGTCATTTTTCTCAACATCGTATCGATCCAAACTCCGGTTGCTTCTGAAGTAGCACAGTGTGAACCGTCCGGTAGATAAAATTTATGCAAAAAACGGTAGATTGAAGCATCTTCTGCACATCCATCAATTTCAAGGCTCACAATAACTTTTTGGTCTGCGAATATTTCTTTGAAAAAAGAAAATCTTTCATGCATGATTACAGGGCCAATTCCCCATCGGCTCATTTGCGTAACTCCCATTTTTTCTTTTTTCATGAAAGCCATTCTGGTTTGTGCACAATATTGCACGTAAGACGAATTGGCAAGATGTTTATTGGCGTCAAGATCGCTCCAACGTACTTCAAATGTATGGTAAAAAATCATTTTAATAATAGTTTTAATTTGAACTCTTTTTTTAACCAAAAAAATTAAAAAATCTAACCTCGTGTTTGTCATTCCGTAGGAATGTAAACAGTGTTATCAAAACTCAGCTGAGATTCCTACGGAATGACAAACTAACTGAATATTGATGTTAAGGATTAAAAAGTAAGTTATTTTTTATGGTTATTTTGAGCTTTGAAGTTCAAAAATTATAATCCTCAAAATTACTCAAATAAGATGGTTTATAAAAATTGTAGTTTTGTAAAAATAATCTTCAGCATAAGATTAAATATTTATGAAGCAAATTATCATTATCGGAGGTGGAGCAGCAGGATTTTTCTGCGCTGCAAATCTTGACGAAAAGAAATATAAAATTACCATTCTTGAACAGAATTCTGATGTCCTTCAGAAAGTGAAAATTTCCGGAGGCGGACGTTGCAATGTCACCCATGCATGTTTCGATCCTAAAGAACTGGTTCAGTTTTATCCCCGTGGAAACAAGGAATTACTGAGTGTTTTTACTAAATTTCAGCCAGGTGACATGATGGACTGGTTTGAAAAACGAAAAGTTTCGTTAAAGACAGAAAATGACAACAGGGTTTTTCCGGAAAGCAATTCTTCGCAGACGATTATCAATACTTTTCAAAATGAGATTCAGCAGAAAAATGTTGATGTAAAAACCAAATGCTCGGTAAAAGAAATCAATAAGCAGGATGAAAAATATCTGGTAAAAACAAGCCTGGGAGATTTTTTGGCAGATTATATCATCTACACAACCGGAAGTTCTCCAAAATCTTTAAATTTAATTGAAAGTTTGGGGCATAAAATCATAGATCTGGTTCCTTCTCTTTTTACCTTTAATATCAAAGATGATTTGCTGAAAGATCTTTTGGGAACAAGTTTTGAAATGGCAGAAACTTCGATTCCAAAATTGAAAACCGAAGAAAGCGGACCGTTATTGATCACGCACTGGGGACTTTCGGGACCAGCTATTTTGAAAATTTCGGCCTGGGAAGCCATTAATTTGGCGAAAGTGAAATACAATTTTGAAATTCAGGTAAATTTTATTTCAAAAGATATTGACGAAGCCGAGGAATTATTCCAGAATTTTAAAATTTCAAATCCTAAAAAGTTAATTGGATCATCGAAAATCTTTGACGTCACGAACCGTTTTTGGCAAAGGATTTTGGAAGTTTCAAAAGTCGATTTAAATAAACAGATCGCAAATATATCTGGAAAAGAAATGCAAACGATTTTGGAAAATTTATGTAAAAAGAAATTTCAGGTAACCGGAAAATCAACTTTTAAAGATGAGTTTGTAACAGCAGGTGGCGTAGATTTAAAGGAAATTAATTTTAAAAATATGTCTTCGAAATTGTTGTCAAATTTTTACGTTGCCGGAGAAGTATTAAATATTGATGCGGTGACCGGCGGATTTAATTTTCAGGCTTGCTGGAGCGAGGCGTGGTTGATTGCGCAGGATTTGAATTTGAAATAATATTATACACTGTTTGTCATTCCGCAGGAATCTCAACAACGCATTTTCAAAAACTAAATTTAGATTCCTGCGGAATGACAAACTTTATGTAATTTCTTATTATTAGAAATATATCTTATAAATGATTTCTGTCAAAAAAAATATTTCGAACACAATTAAAATCCTTTTAATCATCGGATTCGGGTATTTCTTTTGGCTCATGCTGAAAATCACTTTAGAATACATCCCTCCAGATAACAATATCAGTTTTTTAATGATCAAACAAACTGAAGTTGTTGAAAGACCGGAATATCTTTATTTTTTCTATACACATGTTTACACAAGCATTTTTGTTTTATTTACAGGGTTTTTAGCAATAATCAGAAAAGATTTCGGACTCAAAAATTTTCATCGAACGGCTGGAAAAATTTATATTTTTCTGATTCTATTTCTCGCAGCACCATCAGGAATTTACATGGCGATTTTTGCAAATGGTGGATTTTTATCTAAGCTTTCATTTGTTATTTTAGGCTGTTTGTGGTGGTTTTCTACTTATAAAGCATATCAACTTGCCCGACAGACAAAATTTAAACAACACAAGCAATGGATGTGGAGGAGTTTTGCATTTACAGTTTCTGCCATCACTTTGAGAATTTGGAAAGTTTTTATTGTATATTTATTCCAACCGAATCCGATGGATGTTTATCAGATCATTGCATGGCTTGGTTGGATTCCGAATATCCTTTTAATTGAATATTTAATCACAAAAAAACACTTATAAAACGTATGAAAATTTTAAAATTTACTTTTGTTTCTCTGCTGACCCTTATTCTTTCCGGTTGTAAAAAAGATGGAACAACTGCCAAAGCATCAGAAGATTCTCTGATCACTAAAAATGATTCTGTGACTGTGCCGGAAGTTCATAAAGAATTTTACGGAATTTATATGGGAGATTTTGCCGGGAAAGGTATGATAACATTCGAAGATGGTGAAGAATATGAAGGTGACATTTACAAAAGAATAGCCCTGAAAATCAATAGAATTACAAGAGATAGCGTCTACGGACAAAGTATTGTAGATGGAAACCAAAGACCATTTCGCGGAATCTTTAATGAATCTTCAAAATCATTTATTCTTGATGAACCTGGAAATGATAAGACAGACGGGAGATTTGAAGTCAGATTAAGCAATGACAGCCTTACCGGAAACTGGAGTGCATTCAACAAATCAGCGGTAAAAGCTCCCAATAAGACTTTAAAACTAATTAAAAAAGAGTTTGTGTACAACCCAAACTTCATGCTTAATGAAAATAATGATCTGATCGACTGGGAAAATCCTAAAGATTTTGTTGAAAAATACACCGATGAGGAAACCGGAAAGACAGAAACTTACACTACTTCTAAAAACAGAGTGGCTTCTGATGCCGTTTTCAGAATTAATGCTTCTAAACAGAGATTAACAGAAAAAGATCTTAAGAATCTTCGAAAACTGGATATGGAAATCATTAAGAATTCAGTTTTTGCAAGACATGGGTATTCATTCAAAAAAGCAACTTACAGACACTTTTTTGAACAGACAGATTGGTATATTCCGGTTTCAAATAATGTTGACAGTGAGCTTTCACCGATGGAAAAAGAAAATGTGGCTCTGCTGAACCGTTTTATCAAATACGCAGAGGATAAATATGACCAGTTTGGAAGGTAGTCATTATTGCAGATTAGTAGAACCTCGCATATTTTTTTGATTAAATTTAATTTTCACAAAAAGATATACTAACAAACATCCAGCTGCATAACATAAAATATCGACCCAAGAGAAAGAATTTCCGATTACGATATACATCAGGCTTCCCGGTTGGAAGCCTAATTTTTCTGCAATGTTGAAAAACTGGGCAAATTCTATCAGACATGAAAAAACAAAAATTCCAAGAATAAGTTTGGCGTCATTGATGATCAAAAAACTTCTTACAAACGTATACAGCAAGATCACCACAATCACGTCTCCCAGATAAGCTCGTATAAAAAACTGATCCTTTAGAACTGTTGCAATTAAAACCTCAACTAAGAAAAGAAGTATTGTTAAAAGAAAATATTTTAGGTTAAATTTAAATTTCATGTTATTCAGTTTTGGCTAAAGCCATTGTTTTTTGTGCCTAAAAAAAGAGCAGACTAAAGCCTGCCCGATTGAGAATTGTGTTATTACAAATATATTATTTCTTTTTGATTGTACAGCCGATTGCCACAGTTTTCGTTGTTTTTATGGGTTCTCCTTTGATCAAAGCATCTACTGCATCTTTCACATAATGCTCAGTTGCCTCAGCTGCATTTTCGTAATTATTGTCGATTGCACCAATATATTTCACAACATTTTTATCAGCTTCCTTCTGCAAAACAAATACATGAGGGGTTTTGGTAGCCCCATACTGAGGATAGATTTTTTGTCCTTCATCTACCAAATAAGGAAAAGTAAAACCTTTCTCTTTTGCTCTGGTGATCATTTCCTTAAAACCGTCCTGTGGCTGCACTTTAGGATCATTCGGATTGATGGCAATCACAGGATATCCATACTGCTTATATGTCTTGTCTAGTTCTACGATTCTCTCTTCATAACTCTTTGCGTATGGGCAATGGTTACACGTAAAAACAACGATAAAACCTTTTGCATCATTAAAATCCTTCAGCGAAACCATTTTACCATCAATATTTTTAAGCTGAAAATCAGTTGCCCTGTCTCCCACCTCATAACCTTTCTTATCGGTATTTTCCTTTTCTTCTGAAGCAGCTTTTCCCGCTTGAGCAAAACTCATTATGCTGAAGCCTATCACAAAAGCGGTCAATAATGTTTTAAATCTTTTCATATTATTTTATAAATTTTTGTTGATTGTATTTTCAAGTTCATCTTTACTCATTTCGCCATCATTGAAATGTATTTTTTCACCCTTTTTATAGAATATTGTTACCGGAATATTTCCATCCCAATTTTTATCAAATCTCGGAATCCAGGTATTCATCCGCTTGATGTCATCCAGCAAAATCACTTCAGCAGTAAGGTTTTTCTTTTTAATAAACTGAATCACTTTCTCTTTATCCTTTGCACGATCTAATGAAACCAAGAGCATTTTAAATTTCGGATTATTTTTAAACTTTTCATTGACGATCATAAAATCCGGAAGCTCTCTTACACACGGAGCGCAGGTTGTTGACCAGAAATTCACTACCAAAAGCTCATCTTTATTATTTTGAATCATCGTTTCTAATTGTTCATAATTTACCAATATCACATCATTCTGTGTCTGCGCATTGTAGAAAGACAATCCGAACAGTAAAATTAAAAATCCTAAAAAGTTCTTCATTCTCAAATTTAGCAAAAGCATTAACAACTTCATGAAAGACAATCTGTTAAACTTTGTTAATAAATATATCGTTTTAATTTTTCATCATCAAAACTTCGCAAAATAATAGTAATTTGTGGTATTATGTTTGCTGATTTTCTGAATAGCTATATATCTGAAACTTTTTCAGAATCAGTATTATAAAGAATTAAATTAATGAAAAGAGCTTGTTTATTGCTTGGATTGTTTTTAACCAATCCCCTTTTTTGTCAGGTTTCAGGAACCAAAACCGTGATTCAGAAAAATACAACTTATCCTGATTATTCTGTCGTACAGACCAGGATGAGCCTGAAAGACGTAGTCACAAATGCAGATACCGTTCCGGAATTTCCAGGTGGAATTAAAGCCTTTAAAAGAAAATATTTTGAAAGCATAGAAACTTTGGATGTGAAAATAAAAGAAAAAGTAGATACACGGCTCTATTTCATCGTTGAGAAAAATGGTTATGTAAGAAATGTAGCAGCAGTCGGAACCAATAAAAAACATGCAGAAGCCGCCGAACTTGGTTTAAAAAGAATTTTTGCCCGCTGGAAACCCGCAACCGTCAATGGCGAACCGGTACGTTATCTGATGTATTTTCCTTTGACTAATAAGTTTTAATTACTTCCCAATCATTTTTTTAATCGAATTCAGTTTCATTAAAGCTTCAATCGGCGTCAACGTATTGATGTCTATTTTAGTCAGTTCTTCTCTTATATTTTCTAAAACAGGATCATCCAGCTGAAAAAATGAGAGCTGCATATTTTCTTCAGTAACTTTTTTGATGCTTTCAGAAGAACCGCTTTGTGAGCGACTGGCTTCCAACGTTTTCAGAATATCATTGGCTCTGTTGACCACTTTTGACGGCATTCCGGCTAACTTTGCAACGTGAATACCGAAACTGTGCTCACTTCCACCAGGAATCAGTTTTCTTAGAAAAATAATATTTCCTTTATTTTCCTGAATAGAAACATGGAAATTTTTAATTCGATCAAAATTGACGGTCATTTCATTCAGTTCGTGATAATGCGTTGCAAATAATGTTTTTGCCTGCGTTGGGTGTTGATGAAGGTATTCAGCAATTGCCCAAGCTATAGAAACACCATCGTAGGTAGAAGTTCCACGACCAATTTCGTCTAAGAGAATTAAACTGCGATCTGAAATATTATTTAAAATATAAGCAGCTTCGTTCATTTCCACCATAAAAGTAGATTCTCCGGCTGAAATATTATCACTTGCCCCAACTCTTGTAAAAATTTTATCTAAAACTCCGATCTCGGCATGTTTTGCAGGAACAAAGCTTCCGATTTGCGCCATCAGGCAAACAATTGCCGTCTGACGGAGAATCGCCGATTTACCCGCCATGTTGGGTCCGGTAACCATAATGATCTGCTGAGAATCTTTATCTAAAAAAATGTCATTCGGAATGTATTTTTCACCTAAAGGAAGTGCATTTTCTATAATCGGGTGTCTTGCTTCTTTTAAATCGATGGCGAAACCATCATTCAAAACAGGTTTTGTGTAACTCTCAGAAACCGCAAGCTCAGATAATCCAACCGCAACATCAAGCTGCGCAATGATATTCGAATTTTCCTGAATTCTGTCCATATAAATCATCGTATCCGAACAGACTTTTCGATACAATTGATTTTCCAGAACACTGATTTTTTCTTCAGCACCAAGAATCTGACTTTCATATTCTTTTAATTCTTCCGTGATGTATCTTTCAGCATTCACAAGTGTTTGCTTTCTGATCCAATCACTCGGAACTTTATCTTTATGAGTGTTTCTTACTTCAATAAAATATCCGAAAACATTATTAAAATCAATTTTCAGACTGGTAATTCCTGTGCGTTCAACTTCACGCTGACACATTTCGTCAAGAAAGCCACGACCTTTATTTTGTAAACCTCTCAGATAGTCGAGTTCTTCAGAAATATTTTGTTTGATGACATTTCCTTTCGCAAGATTTACCGGGAGTTCTTCATTCAAATGATTTTCAAGCAATTCAATTAATTCATCTAGAGAATTTAATGGTTCCAACCAGGCTAAAACATCGGCATGTGGATGAAGCAAGCCTTTAATTTTCTGAATATTGATCAAACTTTGACGCAAATATCCCAATTCTTTTGGTGAGATCTTTTCTGCCGCCAGTTTTCCCATCAGTCGGTCTAAATCTGAAATCGCTCTCAGTAATTGGGAAATTTCATATTTAAGCTGATCATTTTCGTTTAAGAAGTCAATTAAAGAAAGTCGTCTTCCGATTTCTTCAACAGATTTTAAAGGAAGAATAATTCTTCTTCTCAATAATCTTCCGCCCATTGGTGTGGAAGTTTTATCGATAATATCAAGCAAAGATTTTCCTTTTGGATTGCTTGGATATACTATTTCAAGATTTCTCAGCGTAAAATGATCCATCATCAGATAATCTTCCTGCGGGATAATCTGAATTTTGGTGATGTGCGCCAGTAATTTGTGATGGGTATCTTCAACAAGATAAGCGAAAATGGCTCCTGCAGCCGTAATTGCCAAAGGTAAATTTTCAACACCAAAACCTTTTAATGAATTGGTTCTGAATTGATTCGTTAATTTTTCGTAAGCAAAATTGTATTGATATGCCCAGTCTTCGAGTTTAAAAACATTCCTGTTTTTCAGCTGATCCGGAATTTGTACACTTCTCTGGTAAATAATTTCACTTGGATCAAATGTATTGATGATGTGTAAGATTTTGTCTAAATTTCCTTCACTTACCAAAAATTCTCCTGTGGAAACATCAACCAAAGCAATTCCGTATTTTTCTTTTTCTTTATGGAGAGAAAGCAGGAAGTTGTTCTTTTTGGAAGTCAAAACCTGATCGCTGAATGTAACTCCGGGCGTTACCAATTCAGTTACTCCACGTTTTACAATTCCTTTGACGGTTTTCGGATCTTCCAACTGATCGCAAATGGCAACGCGAATTCCGGCTCTTACCAATTTAGGTAAATAAGAATCCACCGAATGATGCGGAAAACCCGCCAATTCGATATGTCCGTCACCATTGGCTCTTTTCGTCAAGACAATGCCCAAAATCTGGGAAGTTCTCACGGCATCCTGCCCGAAAGTTTCGTAGAAATCCCCAACTCTGAAAAGTAAAAGCGCATCAGGATATTTCGCCTTGATGGTGTTGTACTGCGTCATTAACGGGGTCTCTTTCTTCGTCGCTTTTGCCATATAAAAATTAAAGCCCAAATTTATGTATTAAATTTAGGCTTTCAAAGTTTTGTGGAATCTCTTAAAGTTTTATTTCTAAAAGTTGCCCGTCTTCCTTGATTTCTACAAATTTACTTTCTCTGTTTGCAGAATCATAATTATAGAAAAATGTGCTGTACACAGGCGTAGAATAAAGTGCCTGTCCATAAGCATTATAGCCTGTTTCAGTTGCTGTTTGCTGCCTGTAAGAACATGTTGCTGTAAAATTTACAATTGCTTCTAAATAATATTTTCCGGGTTTCATTTTTTCAAATTTGAATCTTCCATAAGCGTCAGTTGTTGCTTCTATTCTATATTTGAAAGCATCTTCAGACATTAAAACCTGTGTTTTTCTGTTTTCCTTTTTACTTCTCAATTTGTACCATTCATTAAAATACTCTGTGCACGGAAAAAGCATAACCACAGTACCTTCTCGTGCATATTGCTTTTTGGCTAATGGTGCTTTAAAACCGTATACGTTTTTCTGCTTGGTAGAAGCTACCCCTTCAATAGTGGCTTTTCCGTAAGAAATCATTTCCTGAGCCTGTTTTTTGTCGAAGAAAGTCTGTGGATAGTAAGTGTCTTTTTGTGCAAAAGAAAAAATTCCCGTGAATAGGAAGATGATTAAAAAAAAACTTGTTCTCATTGTGCTTTATTTATATTTTATCCACTAAAATAGTAAATTTGAAGATTAAAAAATACTCTGATGAAAAAAATAACATTCGCCTTTATTTTAATATCGTCATTTTACGCCTGCCAAAACAAGCCTTGCGGATTTAAAAATGGTTTGCAAGAGGGTACCTGTAAGTTTTTTTATAACGACGGAAAGCTCAAAGAAATATCTAACTGGGATAATGGGAAACTTGAAGGACATACCACATACTACTATCCCAATGAAGTGAAAAAAGCAGAAGGAGAATACAAAAGAGGTTTTAAAAATAAAAAATGGACTTATTATAGAGAAGACGGCAGTATGAGCTCTATGGAAACTTTTTTATATAAAAATAATTTGAGCAAGCTAGAAGGAGAAAATATTTTCTACTACCCCACAGGACAAGTAGAAGAAAAAGGATTTTATAAAAACGGTGCTGCAACCGGAAGATGGCAGGGTTTTCATAAAAACGGAAAATTATTTGCCGAGGTAAATATTGTAGAAGGAAAACGTGAAGGAGAAAGAAAAACCTACAAACAAGACGGAACGCTGGACAAAATAGAAATATACAGAAATGGGAAACTGATTTCTGCAAAATAGTCGTGAACTGAAACAGGAAATTGCAAATTCAAATATTCCCTGATTCAATTCTTCTTTTTATTGTGCTTTTCCAAAGCTTCAGTTGCTTTTTCATACGCCCACTTTTGTTTATAATCAACCCATTCAGCTTTAAATAATTTGCGTAAAATCTTATCCGTATATCTCATAATAAAAACGTGATACAGCATATTGGCAAAAACTTTTGGCTTATTCGGTAAAGCTCTGAGCGACATTGAAAAACCGGGTTCCAGATATCTGTTGAAATGCCAGAATGCTCCGGGAATGAAAAGCGCATCACCATGTTCCATGAAAATCTCGATCCCTTTTGCATATTTTAAAGCCGGAAATTTTTCATAATCAGGGTTTTCGTAGTCAATATCATAAACCGTATGAACCGACAACGGAACTTTATATAAAAACTTCGACTGTTTCTGATCAAACAAAAGAATTCTTTTCTTTCCTTCAAAATGAAAATGCATAAAATCTCCCAGATCCACATCGTAATGCATCAGGACATGCGCATCACTTCCGCCAAAAAATAAAGTAGGAAGTCTTTTAAAAAACTTTATTCCCAAATCGGGATAGGTGAAATTCTTGAGTAACTCCGGAAGCCGGTCGGTAATGATATAAAAGAAAATACGCAGATCAGAAGGTTTAGATCTTATCGTGTCAATATAATCCTTCATTTTCATTTTGGTAACCGGTGCATCTGAACTTTTTTTAGCATCCGCAGGCTTATTATCGTACAAAGGAACTTCCTGTTCGCCGGCTTTTTCTTTAATGAAATCAAAATTCCATTTTCCAAATGCTTCCCATCGGCTTGCGTAGTTTTTGATCAGGAGCGGCTTCTGTTTTTTGAAATAATTTTCCTGAAAATCTTCTTTACTGATATCATTGACAACATCTACGTTTTCGAGAATCATAAGTTTGTAATTTAATGCGAAATAAAAATAGTGTTTTTTTGAATTTTACTGAAATTTTATGAATGAATTAATTCACATAGATCTTTCTTAAACTTAAAAAAACAAGCAATGCCCGCTTAAAGCCCTCAATTAAGTTTTATTAAAACTTTCTAAGAACAATAATAATCTGAATATTTTATCTTTGCAAAAAGCGAATCAGCCATGAGGGTTTACAACACCAAAAATTTCCTGAAAATATTGGTCAGCTTACACAAAAGTGATACGCTGAAAATTCTTTTTCCAACGATGGTCTTGATGGCAGTTTATTCTTACGGAATCCTGTATCTGGAAGTTGAATATCTTCATTTAACCGCAAAATCTAAAGTCAGTAATGTCGGACTTATCCATTCTTTATTAGGATTTGTTTTGTCTTTACTACTGGTCTTCAGGACAAATACCGCTTATGACAGATGGTGGGAAGGAAGAAAACTTTGGGGAAAACTGGTGAATGATACGAGAAATTTCGCAGTAAAAATCAATACAATTCTTACAGATGACAGACAATCTGCAAACCAGATTGCCCGCTATTTGAAATATTTCCCGCATTTTTTAGCCAAACATCTTTCGCAGGAATCAACAAGACTTGCCTTAGATGAAGATTATTCTGAAATCGAAAAATCTCTGAAAGATCACGGTCCGACAGACTTGGTGATTCTTCTCACTCATAAATTATATCAATTAAAAAAAGAAGGAAAAATTTCTGATACCGAAATGCTGTATTTAGATACACAGATTTCCGGTTTTCTGGATGTTTGCGGAGGGTGTGAAAGAATAAAAAACACTCCTATTCCTTATTCATATTCGTCATTTATCAAGAAATTCATCATTCTTTATGTGGTGGCTCTACCAATAGCCTATGTCATCAACTTAGGATTGTTCATGATTCCGCTTACGGTTTTTGTATATTACGTTTTGATGAGTCTGGAATTGATTGCTGAAGAAATTGAAGACCCTTTTAATAATGATGAAAATGACATTCCGATGGAAACAATTGCTCAGAATATTGAGAAAAATGTATATCAGATCATGGGGTAAAAATAAATGACTATGTTTTAAATCCGTTCATAAAGAAGAATTCGTAAATTGTAATAAGAAATAAATAAATTTTGGTAAATAAATTAAAACTGGAAGAACTCAACAGAATTGATGTAGAAACTTTTAAAAAAGTTGAGAAAATTCCGTTGGTGGTTGTTTTAGATAATATCAGAAGTATGCACAATGTGGGTGCGACTTTCAGAACGGCAGATGCATTTTTGGTTCAGAAAATTATTCTATGCGGAATCACGCCGCAACCGCCACACCGCGAAATTCACAAAGCGGCTTTAGGCGCAACAGAAAGTGTAGACTGGTCGCACGAAGCAGATATTAATATCACCATCAATGATCTAAAAAGTCAGGGATTTGATATCGTGGGAATCGAACAGACCACCAACAGCATAATGATTACTGATTTTAAGATTGACAGCTCAAAAAAATATGCTGTGATTTTAGGAAACGAAGTAGAAGGAATCAGCGATGAAGCTTTGCAGAATATTGATTCTTTTATTGAAATTCCGCAGCTTGGAACGAAGCATTCTTTAAATGTAAGTGTATGCGGTGGAATTGTAATGTGGGAGTTTGCAAAAGCCCTGAAATAAAAAAACTGCGTCTGTCAAAAGACAGTGCAGTTTGAAATAAATCTAATAAAAAGTAAAAATGAAAGGCGACAAAGATACTTTAAATTTTTATACAAACAAATTTTTAAATCTTTTTTTTCGTTTTTCATGAAAATAACTTGATTTTTAGAGAAAGGTTTCGTTTAAAATTTTATAAATTAGCACAATGTTTATCAAGGACTATATCTCGAAAGATTTTCCGTGTTTTCATCTGACTGACTCTATCGAATCAGCTAGAGAAACCCTAGAAGCATTTGGATATACGCATATTTTCATCAAAAAATCTCACCACTTTTACGGAGCCATCGCCAAAGAATTTCTTTACGAGGAAGAAGGAACCCTGAAGAATCTCGAACATCAGATCGAGCGTTTTGCCATTCTTGAAGATAATAATATCATGGACAGCATCCGATTGTTTTATACATTCAATGCCAATGTGATCCCGGTAATCAATAAAAGTGAAAAATATCTGGGATATATCTGTTGTGATGATGTTTTTCAGACCTTTTCAAAATACCCTCTGTTTTCGGAAACCGGCGCAATCCTTACGATAGAAACTCCGGCAAGAAAATATTCTATGACCGAAATTGCCAACATCGTTGAGAGCAATAATTCTAAGTTTTATGGAGGATTTATCAGTTTCATGTCAGATGAGTTTATCCACATCACTATTAAAATCAGCAACGAAAACTTAGCTTCCATTGATGCTACTTTTGACCGTTATGATTACAGAATCGTAGAAAAATATTATTCTGATGAGAAAACAGACCTTTTCAAAGACCGTTTAGGTTTTTTACAAAAATTTATCGAAATATAATATGAAGGCAGCCATATATTCTCAGAAAAAAGATCTTGATACTTTTTTATATTTAAGCAAATTTATTTCTGAACTGGAAAGCAGAGGCGTAAAATCTGTTTTGTTTGGCGAAATGGCTGAAGCTCTTCAATTTTCAAAAATATTTGAGACTTTTAGCAATAAACAGGATCTCATCGACAAAGAAGTTGATCTTTTTTTCACATTTGGAGGCGACGGAACGATTGTCAACTCATTGACTTTCATTGAAGATCTTGAAATTCCCGTTGTAGGCGTCAACACCGGAAGACTTGGTTTTTTGGCAAGTTTTACCAAAGAAGAAGCCTTTAAAGAACTTGATTCTATTTTGAAAGGGGATGTGAAGACCAGCCGGAGATCAGTGATCGAAGTTGTTTCACCAAAATCTGACGAATTTTTCCCGTACGCTTTAAATGATGTGACGATTTCAAGAAAAGAAACCACCTCAATGGTGACGGTAGATTCTTATATCAATAATGAATTTCTGAATGTTTTCTGGGGTGACGGCGTGATTGTTTCTACACCCACAGGTTCTACGGCTTATTCTTTAAGCTGTGGAGGACCCATCATTTCTCCGAACAACGAAAACTTTGTCATCACACCGATTGCACCGCACAACCTGAATGTAAGACCTTTGGTTGTCAACGATAAAGTAGAAATTAAATTTAAAGTAGAAAGCCGAGTTCCACAGTATTCCCTTTCACTGGATTCAAGATTAATTCATATCGAAACGGATAAAGAAATTGTGATCAGAAGAGCAAGTTTCCAGCTGCTGTTGGTACAGCCAAATAATTTAAGTTTCTACGAAACCATCCGCCAAAAGCTACTTTGGGGACGAGATAAAAGAAATTAGTAATTTCTCAAAATTGATTATCTTTACAAGAATTTTCAAAAAACATCCTAATATAATAATAAAGTAAAACATGAGCAGAATTTTCCCGGCAGGAGTTGCCACAGGTCAGTTAGTTACAGATATTTTTCAGTATGCAAAAGAAAATAAATTTGCATTGCCTGCAGTGAACGTAATTGGTTCGAGCAACGTCAACGCAGTAATGGAAACTGCAGCAAAATTAAACTCACCTGTCATCATTCAGTTTTCTAACGGTAGAGCATCTTTCAACGCTGGAAAAGGACTAAGCAATGACGCTCAGAAATCAGCTATTTTAGGTGGTATCTCAGGAGCAAGACATATTCATACCCTTGCTGAAGCTTATGGAGCAACAGTAATTTTACATACCGATCATGCTGCAAAAAAATTGTTGCCTTGGATCGACGGCTTGATGGAAGCTAACGAAGAATTCTTCAAGCAGACAGGAAAATCTCTTTATTCTTCTCATATGCTTGACCTTTCTGAAGAATCTTTGGAAGAAAACCTTGAGATTTCCGCTGAATATTTTGAAAGAATGGCAAAAATGCAGATGACTTTAGAAGTTGAGATCGGGGTAACAGGAGGAGAAGAAGATGGTGTTGACAACTCTGATATCGACAATTCTAAATTATATACTCAACCTGAAGACGTAGCTTACACTTACGAAAAACTGAAAGCAATTTCTGACAATTTCACTATCGCAGCAGCTTTCGGAAATGTACACGGAGTTTACAAATCAGGAAACGTAGTTTTGACTCCAAAAATTCTGGATAATTCTCAGAAATTTGTTCAGGAGAAATTCGGGACTGCTGATAAGCCGATCAATTTCGTATTCCACGGTGGTTCAGGTTCTACTTTAGAAGAAATCAGAGAAGCGATTGATTATGGGGTAATTAAGATGAATATTGATACCGATCTTCAGTTCGCTTATACAGAGGGAATCAGAGATTACATGGTAGATAACGTAGAATATCTGAGAACTCAGATCGGAAATCCTGAAGGAGAAGAAAAGCCTAACAAAAAATTCTATGACCCAAGAGTTTGGGTAAGAAAAGGTGAAGAAACTTTCTCTAAAAGATTGGTAAGAGCATTTGAGGATTTAAATAACGTAAATACGCTTAAATAAATTATAAATTTCGGGTTATAGATTTTAAATTGTTTTAATCTAAAATCCGAAATCTAAAATCTAAAATTTCATAAATGGCATTCGACTGGTTTAAAAGAAAAGCACAAAATATTACCACTTCTACTGACGAGAAAAAAGATGTACCAAAAGGACTTTGGCATCAGACTCCGTCAGGAAAAGTTGTGGAACACGAAGAACTTAAGAAAAACAATTATGTTTCTCCTGAAGACGGATTTCATGTAAGGATTGGAAGTGCCGAATTTTTTGACATCCTTTTTGACGAAGGAAAATTCAAAGAGCTGGATGCGAATGTTGAAAGTATTGACATCCTTAGTTTTAAAGATACAAAATCGTACACAGACCGTCTGAAAGAGGTAAAAGCTAAAACAAAACTGACTGACTCTATCAGAAACGCAGTAGGAACCGTAAACGGAACCGAAATGGTAGTTTCCTGTATGGATTTTGCTTTCATCGGAGGATCTTTGGGTTCTGTGATGGGTGAAAAAATCAGAAGAGCGATTGATTACTGTATTGAAAAAAGACTTCCATACATGATTATTTGTCAATCCGGAGGCGCAAGAATGCAGGAAGCAACCTATTCTCTGATGCAGTTGGCAAAAGTTCAGGCAAAACTGGCTCAGCTTTCAGAAGCGGGGCTTTTATATATCGCTTATCTTTGTGACCCAACTTTTGGCGGAATTACTGCATCTTTTGCGATGACTGCAGACATCATCATGGCTGAACCAAAAGCTTTGATCGGATTTGCAGGACCAAGAGTGATCCGTGAAACCATCGGTAGAGATTTGCCGGAAGGTTTCCAGACATCAGAATTCCTTCAGGAAAAAGGTTTCGTAGATTTTATTGTGAAAAGAACTGAGATCAAAGAGATTGTTTCTAAAACAGTGAATCTATTGACCGTAAAAGCGTAAAATCTAAACTAAAAGCATACAATCTCTCTCTATTTCGGGAGAGATTTTTATTTTATGAGGACTTTCAAAGTAATTTTTAATACCATCAGAAGCATGAGTTTTAAGAAAATTCTTAAACTCTTATCTGCTGTTTTACCTCATCCTCTGTTTTCGGTATTAAGTTTCTATGCGACAGTAAAAGCTTTTTCTATCGCACAGAAATTATATCCGAAAACGGCATCCAAAAACGGTGAAGGTAATGCTTTCAGACATTCGCTTTGGTGTTGTCTGATCATGATGTATTGCTGTAAAATTTCCTCGCCCGAAAAAGCATTAGATTTCTGCAAAAAAATCACAGACCTTCATGAAGAATTGTTTCCCAATGAGCCTTTGGAAACCAAAATGGATCTTCACAACAATAAAATCGGGATGGATTATTTCATGGAACTTTTACCGGGAATTCATCGTCAGTTTTTTGAAAAAAACTTCTTTATTGAAGAATTGAAAAAGAAAACAGCCAATGCAAAGATTTTGAAGAACTTGGAGGATGATTTTGAAGGAGAGTTGGTTTATCTGGATGAAAAGTAACTTTTTTATTCGCATAGTTTGTCATTCTGCAGGAATCTCAGCACAATTTTCTTTTAAAGTAAACAGTCTAGATTCCTACGGAATGACAACATGATTGCTTATTCACTCTTCCTTTCTAAATTTTTGCAGTTTATAGTATTTTTTAACTAAGTTTAAACAATTAATTTAATCAAATGGTTCTCAGCAGAATTTGGTCGGCTTTCATTATCATCGCCATTGCCATTGCAAGTATAAAATACATTTCGTCAAGCCACTACAAAACTATTTTCAATGATATGGTTGTTGGAAAAGGTGGTGATACTGTGCAGATTGCAACACAAAAAACAAGCGCCCTCTCTCCTATTATCCGAGACAGTTTGATGAAAAAAAATGATTTTGCAGACAGTAGAATTCATTACAAAACCGATTCTTTAAAACAGAATGTAACGGTTTATCGTGTTCAGGAAGCAGACGGCGTAATTGGTACCTCAGAAACTGCCGTAAAAATATGTATCGGTTTGATCGGGATCATGACGCTCTTCATGGGATTCATGAGTATTGCAGAGAAAGCTGGCGGAATAAATTTACTCAGTCGATTTATTCAGCCTTTTTTCTCCAAGCTATTTCCTGAAATTCCTAAGAATCATCCTGCTTTCGGACATATGCTGATGAATTTCAGTGCCAATCTTTTGGGATTAGATAATGCGGCAACTCCGTTTGGTTTAAAAGCAATGGAGAGCTTACAGACCTTAAATCCGAATAAAGATACTGCGAGTAATTCTCAGATTATGTTTCTCTGTCTTCATGCAGGTGGTATGACTTTGATTCCCGTTTCTATTATTGCAATCAGAGCTTCAATGGGATCAAAAACACCGACCGACATTTTCCTTCCGTGTATGATTGCGACATTTGCGGCAACTTTAGCAGCCATGATTATCGTTTCGTTATATCAAAAAATCAATCTTTTAAAACCAATTGTTCTTGCATATGTAGGCGGAATTTCAGCATTGATTGCACTTCTGGTTGTTTATTTGGTTCAATTGAGTAAAAATGAACTCGATGATTTCAGTAAGGTTTTAAGTAACGGGTTGATTTTATTCATTTTCGTAGCGATTGTTCTTGGAGCGGTTTATAAAAAAATCAATGTTTTCGATGCGTTTATCGAAGGTGCAAAAGAAGGTTTCTGGACGTGTGTAAAAATTATTCCATATTTGGTTGGAATGCTGATCGCAATCTCTTTACTAAGAACTTCAGGAGTTTTTGATGTGATAATTGACGGGATGAAGTGGGTAGCTTATTCCGCAAATCTCGATGCACGTTTTGTAGACGGACTTCCAACCGCTTTAATCAAACCTTTATCCGGTTCAGGAGCAAGAGGAATGATGGTTGATACCATGGCGACTTTCGGCGCAGATAGTTTTCAAGGGAAATTGGCAGCCGTTCTTCAGGGAAGCTCAGATACGACGTTTTACGTGATTGCTATCTATTTCGGAGCTGTAGCCGTGAAGAATACGAGATACACGGTAATTGCCATGCTTTTGGCTGATTTGGTGGGTGTGATTACTGCAATTGGATTGGCATATTTGTTTTTTGCTTAAATTTAAAAATAAAAAAATATGATACACGATAAAGACTACATTCTTCGTATTGTAAAACAATTTTCTGAATTTCTTACTAAAAGAATTTTAGGTGAAAATGAAGAAAAAATTTCCGATCAGCAAAGAATTTTCGACACCAATATGAACGACACTTTTAAGATGAGTTTTGATGAACTTTCTTCAAAATCTGCTGAAGAAATTACACAATCAATTCATGAAAAAGAAAGCAATCATCATGTTCCGTATTTTGAACTTTTAGGTCATCTTTTTTATGCGAAAGCAAAGGAAACTGAAAACAAAGATTTTTCAGAAAAAGCCATCGTTTTTTATCAATTATACCTTCAAACCAGCGGAATTTTCGCACTTCCCATTATCAATAGAATCAATGAAATAAAAAAAGCACTTGAATAAAATAAAGTGCTTTTGTATTTTTAGAATGAAATTTTATAACTTCCGGTGGAAGAAACACTCGCTTTCTCCGCCTTTACATATTTCTTAACCCAAGAAACCGAGGTAGAAACCACACAAGGATCTGAAACTCCTCCTGATCGTCTTGCAGAAACCACATTTCCGGCTTTATCCACAGTATAGGAAATCGTAATTGATCCTCCTGCGGTACAGTTGTGACTTGGTTGCGCTCCGCCTCTTCCCATCGTTCCTGGAATGTAGCCTACCAATCTTCTGTCGATTCCTACTTTGCTGTCACCGTTTCCATCGCCGCCTAAAGGATCACCATCATTTCCAATTCCGTCACCTGTTCCCTGGCTTCCGGCTTTTGTTCCACGACCTTTAATTAAATTTCCGATTGCGGCAGTTCCTTTTCCGTCACCATTTCCTGTTTTTGAATTGGCGGTTGTGGCAGAACTTTTAGCTTTAGTTTTTGTAGTGGAACTTGCTGTTGATTTTTTATTCGTTTTTGAATCTTCCTTTTTTGGAGCCGTAACCTTAGAATTAGTTCCGGTAATAATTTTATCTTTTACCTCCGTTTTTTTGGTTTCAGGTTTTGGTTCCGGAGTAATGACTGTTTTTGGTTCAGAAACAATATTTTCTACAGGCTCCGGCGCGTTCTCTTCAGCTTTTGCAGCCAAACTTCCTTCCTGATTTGCGGGTTCTTCTATTCCTGCGCCGTTTCTGTTATCTCCAAAATTGACGAGCATTGTCGTTATTACTTCTGTATCTTTAGGACGCTCTGTAGGTTTCATTTTGTAGATGAAAACAAATAATAAAATAGCAGACCAGATCAAGATAGAAAGCACAGCACTTTTTACCTTATCTTTATTTTCATCACCCCTATTTATTGCGTAGCCTCTCATTTTTTTATTCTTTTACTGTTGCAATGGCAATATTCAGTTTATGCTTTTCTGCAATCTCCATTAAGAAAACCACATCTTTGTGCATTGTATTTTCGTCTGCTCTGATGGTAAATGACTTTGCAGATTTGCTGTTAAGATCACTTACAATCGTCTGCTCTACCAATTCTCTTGCAACCGGTTTATCATCAACATAATATGAACCGTCCGGTTTTACACTTACCGTCATCGGATTCGGGATATTATCTTCCACGCTTCCCGTCTGAGGAAGTTTCACATCAATCGCACTTTGGTTAGCTGCCGAAGAGGTGATCATAAAAAAGATCAGCATCAGCAAAATAACGTCTGTCATCGCTGCTAAGCTAAATTCCGGATGTGCTTTATTTCTTCTTTGAATTTTCATCTGTGAATATTACAAAGGTTTATTAATTAAATCTAAAAATTCTCCCGAAACATTCTGTGTTCTCAAAACGAACTTATCAATTCTTGTCAGCAAAATATTGTAGAAAAAGTTCGCCGGAATTGCTACTGCCAAACCAACTGCCGTTTGTCCTAATGCGGTATAAATACCTTCAGATAAAGTTTTTGGAGAAAAAGCACCTTCAGCATGTGATAAATCAAAGAAAGCAATGATCATCCCGATAACGGTTCCCAAAAGTCCTAACATCGGCGCAATACTTGGAACAACCGCCAAAAGATTCAGGTTTTTTTCCATGTTGGCAACCTCAATCTGAGCCTGAGACTCCATTGCGCTTACAATATCTGAAACCGGTCTTCCCAATCTTGAAATTCCTTTTTCTAAAATTCTTGATTCCGGAGAATTCTGAGTTTTGCAATAATCTGCTGCTGCTTCAATTTTCCCGTCTCTGATGAAGTCTTCGATATTATTCATGAAGTTCGAATCGGTCTTTGTCGTCATTCTTCTGATGTAGAAAAATCTTTCAAAGAAAAGATATACTGAGAAGACTCCTAAAGTCAGAACAGTTACCATTACTATTTTAGCAAAAGCACCTCCATGAAAGAGGATATCCCAAAATGAAAATTCAAGTTTGTCAGCAACCACAGTTGGCGCAGCAACTTGTGCAAATAAAATCTGAGTAAGTTCCGTTAGCAGCATTAATTTGTTTATTTATAATGGTTTTAAACGACAAAAATAAAGGAATATTATCAATACTTATCTTAAAATAAGCTTAAAAGTATGATTTCAAAACAAACATTCCGCATAAAACAGCAAATTTCTTTCCAAAAAATATATTTGAAAAGAAATTTGGTTACTATTTGGCTGACAATTAGTCTTCGTCTACAATAATTTCGTCCGGCGTAAACTCACACTTCAATCTGAAAGGAAGCGGATCATCTGATCCTGTATAGAAGTCGTCGATATTTCCTTTCCAGACAACCTGAAGCTCGTCTTGTTCATTTTTCTCAAAGCAAAGCTCGTTATCATATATAAAAGCATCTTCATCATCAAACAGGTTTACCTCTGTATACACTTCGTCATCAGAATCATTGATTTCAAATGTTTTTCCCTCGATTTCAGAAGAATCTATCGGAAATTCAATGATCTCCAGCGAAAGCTGTGGAAAATTGTATTGCAATGAATCATCATCTACATGATCTAAACCGTCATCCGTAATGATCTCTACTTCTAGAAAATGCTTTTGATTACTATAAACAGCCTTGCAGTAAGTGCTTTTTATATTGTACTTCAATGTTTCGTCCGGATGGTAAATTTTTAAAATCCCTTTCATTATTTCTTAAAAAAGAACTGTAATACTATGATTGTTAAACGCTTCACGCAAAGATAAAAAATTGTATGAATGTTTAAAATATTTTCAAAATTATTTTTTTATAAATAGCAATTCTTCAAATCGATCATGTGCTAATATTCTCTATTTTTGTGTTTTAAAGATTTCAAAATGAAAAACATCATATCAAAGGCCTTATTAGGATTAGGTTTAGCAGTAAGTCTGGCTTCATGCCGAAAAACTGACTCCCCTTTAACCAAAATCACTCCCACCAATCTTGATTCTATAGCTGCGAATTATTACGAGCAATATTTAAAGCTTTATCCTCTGGAAGCCACTTCGCAGGGAGATTTAAGATATAACGATCAATTACCGGTCAATATTGATAAAGATTTTATTTCCGGTGAAGTCGCGTTTTATCATTCTGTACAGAATCAGCTTGAAAATGTTGATTATAAAAGTCTTTCGGATGAAGATAAAGTGATCTTTGATGTTTTGGATTATACTTTAAAAGATAAAATAGAAGCCTACGAATATCATCCGGAATATATTCCATTCACACAGTTTGGTGGACTTCCGCTAAGTTTTCCATTATATGGAAGCGGAGAAGGAAGCCAGCCGTTTAATACCGAAAAAGACTATAATGACTGGTTGAAAAGAATGGAGAAATTTCCAGAATGGATGAATGCTGCGACAGAAAATTTCCGTGAAGGGATAACCGGTAAAATGGTTCTTCCCAAGAAACTCGTTCTGAAAATGATTCCTCAGATGAGAGCCGAAGAAATCATTACTCCAGATTTTGAAAAAAATATTTTCTCAGGTCCGGTAAAAAAATTCCCTAAAAATTTCACTACTGAACAAAAAGAAAAATTCACCAATCTTTACAAAGATGCGGTTGCCAAAAACATCATTCCGGCTTACACCAAAATGGGAGATTTTCTGGAGAAAGAATACTTGCCTAAATCCAGAGAAACAGACGGTTACAACCATCTCCCAAAAGGAGACAAAATCTACAAGTTTTACGCAAAAAGCTGGACAACCACCAACAAAACACCTGAAGAAATCAACAAAATCGGGCTGCAACAAGTTGCCATGCTACGTTCTGAAATGGAGAAAGTAAAACAGCAGGTTGGTTTTAACGGAACTCTTGAAGAATTCATAACTTCTGTAACAACAAATCAAAAAGCGATGCCTTATAAGACTTCAAAAGAAGTTTTAGATGGCTTTAACGGAATTTTAGCTAAAATAACGCCGAAGTTAAAAACCATGTTCAGTGTCACGCCGAAAACCAAATTTGAGATCAGACAAACCGAAAAATTCAGAGAGGCAAGTGCAAGTGCAGAATACATCCAGGGAACTCCTGACGGAAAAAGACCGGGAATTTTCTATATGCCAATTCCTGACCCCACAAAATTCAACGTCACTTCAGGCATGGAATCACTTTTCTTACATGAAGCCATTCCGGGACACCATTATCAGGTTTCTCTACAGCAGGAAAACACAAAGCTTCCAAAGTTTATGAGATTTGGCTGGTTTGGTGCTTATGGTGAAGGTTGGGCTCATTACTGTGAAACTTTGGGACCTGAATTTGGATTATACACAGATCCTTACCAAAAGATGGGATATTTAAGCGATCAAATGTTGAGAGCCGTTCGTTTGGTTGTCGACACCGGAATTCACACCGGACAAATGACACGTGAAGAAGCTATTAAATATTTCTTGAGCAACATCGCGTACGACGAAGCTGGCGCAACTGCAGAAGTGGAAAGATACATGGCAATGCCTGGACAGGCTTTGGGCTACAAAATCGGTTCATTGAGAATTCGTGAATTGAGAGAACAATATCAAAAACAGCTTGGAAATAAATTTAATCTTGCAAAATTTCATGATGAGCTTTTAAGTCAGGGTTGTCTTCCGCTGGATGTTTTGAATAGGAAGATGGAGCTTTGGGCGAAGAAGCAGAAGTAAAACCAATTTAAATAAAGAACAATACCAATTATTCATAATGATAATTTTTCATACTCCGTATTACTTTCTATTGATAACACTAAGTCCAGAGGATCTGGCTTTAGACTCAAATATAATGGTTATAATTTTTTAGTCTCAGCAAAACATGTCTTTTATGATGGAGATAATAAATTACATGGAGAAACCCTTATTATTAATTGCCCATCATCCCCATTAGGAAATGGAATTGTTATGTTTGAGGTTGATTTAAAAAAAGCAAAAATTTTTACATCTTTAAACTCTGATGTTTGTATAATTTTTTTAGCTAAGTATAACAATTTAAACAAAATTACACAACATTTAAAAGAGGAAAAAGGGGAACATAAACGTCCCACAACTCTAGAATTAGATAATGCAGTTATTATCACACAAGAGACAACAGAACACATAACTTCTGTAGACATAGAAGCTACTAGAAGATTAAACGAAATAGGAATTGCAAATGAAGTTTATTTAATGGGATATCCAACTTCATTAGGCTTAACTAATAGTAAATATTTTGACATTACTAAACCTCTTATCAGAAAAGGAATTGTTTCAGGAATAAATCTCAATGAAGAGACATTTATTATTGATTGTCCTTCTTATCAGGGGAATTCTGGTGGACCTATCGTTGAACAAGGAGAAGACGGTTATTTTAGAGTAATTGGTTTGGTATCAAAGTATATTCCTTATGAGACCATATGGTACAATAATCGTGAAAGAATAAAAAATACTGAGGTATCAAATTCTGGTTTTTCAGTTTGTATTCCTTTTGATAAAATTATTGAAGTAATAGACCTTAATATTAAAGCTTTAGTTTAAATTAAAAAAATGATGATAACAGAAAGTCTACAATCCCTTTACACAAGAGATTTAAACAAGTTAAAAACAGAAATAGAATCTTACCAAAATGAAGAATCTCTGTGGAAAGTTGATAAAAACATTTTAAATTCCGGAGGAAATCTTTGCCTTCATCTGGTGGGAAATCTTAAACATTTTTTTGGAGCAATCCTCGGAAATTCAGGATATATAAGAAATCGTGAAGAGGAGTTTTCATTAAAAAACATTCCAAGAACTGAACTGATTCAACAAATTGAAGAAACTTTAAATGTGGTTATTGCAACACTTAACCAACTTTCTGAAGAAGATTTAGGAAAAGAATATCCCGTTGAACCATTAGGATATACAATGACAACGGAATATTTTCTAATTCATTTATTTGGGCACTTGAGTTATCATTTAGGGCAGATTAATTATCATCGCAGATTGTTGGATAACTTTTAAAGTTTATTCTTTAACCTCCCGGTCAAAAATTCTTCGAATTTTCGCCACCCCTCCAAAGGAGGGGAATTTTACGGCTGCCCAAAATCTTTTTATTTCTCAAACAACATTTTCGTTATAAAATCTTTCTCACCCTTTCCTCTTGCGGGAGAATATTCTCGTCCGTAGAAAATAATCTGAAGGTGTAGTTTATTCCAGACCTCTTCTTTCCAAATATTTTTGGCGTCTTTCTCCGTTTCTACAACGTTTTTTCCGGAAGTTAACTTCCATTGCGTCATCAGTCTGTGAATGTGTGTATCGACCGGAAAAGCAGGAAATCCAAAACCCTGACTCATGACTACAGAAGCCGTCTTATGACCAACTCCGGGCAAAGCTTCCAGTTCTTCATAAGTTTGAGGTACTACTCCATCGTGTCTTTCCAAAAGAAGTTCTGCCATTCTCTTCAGGTTTTTGGCTTTGGTATTGGATAGTCCGATTTCTTTGATGAGTTCCTTAATCTGAAACTCTTCAAGTTTTGCCATTCTTTGCGGTGTTCCTGCTACAGCGAACAATTCTGGCGTCACCTGATTCACTTTTTTATCAGTCGTTTGTGCAGAAAGTGCCACTGCAACCATCAAAGTAAACGGATCTGTATGTTCTAAAGGAATAGGAACAGTAGGATATAATCTCTCTAATTCGTTCTGAATAAGCTCTGCTCTTTGCTTTTTTGTCATGTAACCATTAAATTTGAACAAAAATAAATCATTATGCTGAAAGTAGGAGACAAATTACCCAATTTTGAAGGAATCAATCAGGATGGAGAAACCGTAAATTCGGAAAAACTAATTGGAAATAAACTGGTTATTTTCTTTTATCCACAAGCCAATACTCCGACTTGTACGGTTGAAGCCTGTAATCTCAGCGATAATTATTCTCAACTGGAAAAAGCAGGCTTTCAGCTTTTGGGAATCAGCGGAGATTCTGTAAAGAAACAGAAGAATTTTCATAATAAATTTTCATTTCCTTACGACCTGATTGCTGATGAAAACCATGATATTATCGAGAAATTCGGGGTTTGGCAGGAGAAAAAAACGTTCGGAAAAACCTATATGGGAATTGTAAGAACAACATTTATTTTTGATGAAAAAGGAATCTGTACAAGAGTGATTGAGAAAGTAACTTCAAAAACAGCGGCTGAACAGATTTTGGAGGGTTAATTTAAATAGAAGAATTACATACAGTGTCTTGAGATCCTTTCAGAATGAACTAAGCTACACTTTGTTTGTCATTCCGGAGGAATCTGCACGAAGAATTTTACATTTACGATATTGCTTAAAAATGCGAGATTGAGCTCCTTCCAGCATGACAAACTTAATGCTTAAAAGAATTAGAACCTATAAAGACAGCCTAAAAAATCATTCAGTTTCATAATACATCAACTCTTCAGTTTCATTGGGAAGCGTGACGTATTTTTGGAATTTTAAACCTATTTTTTCGATTAATTTTTGAGAAGAAAAATTATCTTTTGTAGTAATTGCTGAGATTTTAGTCAACCCAAAATCATCCATCCCGATTGATTTTACTTTTTGAGCGGCTTCAAACATTAATCCTTTTCCTTCAAATCTTTCCAGAACAGAAAAACCAATGTCAGCGATATCCAAGCCTTCTCTTTCAAAGATTCCGACTCCGCCGATTTTCTGATTTCCTTCTTTTAAAACAATAAGATAATTTCCAAAACCTGATTTTTCAAACTGCGGAAGAAATTTAGATTTGATGTAATTTTCTGCATCAGAAAGAGAATTGATGTTTCGGTTGCCAATAAATCTGATGAATTTTGGCATATTGTAAAGCTCCAGAATAAGATCTGCATCATCTAAAGACATCGGACGGATAATCAGTCTTTCAGTTTCGTAACGCTTATCTTCTTTTTTTGACAGGTTTTTTCTTTGGCTCATCTTTCGGTTCTTCTTTCTTTTCGATTTTTAAAAGACGTGGATTATTCGGGCATTTTTTGGTGTACAATTCGATGTAAGTTCCATTTTCTTTCACATTAGAAATCTGCGATGAAGCTTTATTTACGGTAAGGGTAAAATGTTTTTTTTCGTACGGACATTCTTTTGAAGTGACTTTGCCTAAATCTAAATAGTAATTGGTTTTATCTTCATAATAGTTTCCGGCAACATTTACGAACTGCTCATCAATAAGATACCCTTCTAAAACAGCAGAAAGTGCCGCTTCTTCTGCATTGTCAACTTTTCCTATAAAATCTTTAAGCCCGGCAATTTCAGTAATGTAACTCACATTCCCTCCTTTAGAATATACGATATAATAAAAGCTGTCTTCTGTCGGAGTAATATTGAAGCCGGAAGACTGCGGGACATAATCTTTTTTTGCTCCCGAAGTTCTTATTTCTTCATTTTTACCATAATTATTCTGAACGAGAACCCAAAAATCAATTCTGTCGTTAGGAATAATTCTGGTCAGAACATTTTGAGTATTAAAGAACTTCTTTTTTTCTTGCGAAAAAACAAAAGCACCTACTAAAAAGAATAAAATAAAGCTGAACTTTTTTGTACTTTTTATCATAAACAAAATGCGGCAGAAACTATGCCAGTTTTTACATGAATTTATCTCCTTTTTTAAGGCTTTTGAGATCCAGAACGTAATCTTTGATCAGCTGATCATGCTCTCTCGGACAGATCAGAAGCACTTTTTCGGTATCTACCACGATGTAATCTTTTAAACCGTCTATAACAATCGCTTTATTATTATTTTTGACATGAATGATATTTCCTTCCGATTGATAGGTAAGAACATTCTTTATATTGATTGAATTATCATTTTCGTCTTTTTCGCTGTTTTCGAAAACTGAAGTCCATGTCCCGAGATCACTCCAGCCTAAATCTGCAGGAATCACATAAACATTTTTAGCTTTTTCTAAAATCCCGTTATCGATTGATATTTTCTGAACTTTAGGATAAATAAGCTCGATACAGCTTTTTTCGCTATCGGCATTATATTCACACGCTTTAAAATGCTGGGTCATCTCAGGAAGATACATTTCAAATGCATTGTGGATAGATTTTACATTCCATATAAAAATACCTGCATTCCACAAAAAATCTCCACTCTCAAGAAAGCTCTTGGCAATTTCAAGAATTGGTTTTTCCGTGAAGGTTTTAACTTTGAAGTAGTCTGAATCTTTTTTGTCAACAAACTGAATGTATCCATACCCCGTATCTGGTCTTGTCGGCGTAATGCCCAGTGTAACCAGATAATCGTGAGCTGAAGCCTGCTCGTACGCCAATTCTAATTTTTCCAGAAAGACATCTTCTTTTAAAATCAAATGATCTGCCGGCAAAACGACCATTGTAGCATCAGGATTGATCTCTGCAATTTTGTTTGCCATATAGAGATTACAGGCAGCAGTATTTTTCATCATAGGTTCCCCAACAATATTTTCTTGCGGAATCTCGGGCAACTGCTGATGAGAAAGGCTTACATATTCTGTGTTGGTGATTACAAATATATTTTCGTCAGGAATCATTTTACTTATTCTGTCATAAGTCTGCTGAATCATCGTTCTGCCTGTTCCTAATATATCCTGAAACTGTTTTGGGAATTTCTGTGTGCTCAAAGGCCAGAATCTGCTACCGATTCCTCCCGCCATAATCACACAGTATTTATCTGATTTTGACATATTTAACTGCATTTTTTCACTCTCGCCAAAGGTTTGAAAGAATACTTTCTTCCTGTAGCCAGATTCAGACAAAGATAGTTTTTTTTAATCAGACCTTCCAACAAATACTTTTCATTCCTGTAGATGAAGCGGTCGCCTTTAACCAGATTTTCTACATAGATTTCATCATCTTCATGATTTTCAATATGAAAATATTTTACCAAATCCGGAGAAGCCATGAAATTGGCTTTTGGAGACTTTGAAAATTTAATGATAATCGGCTTCAAATCATCTTCGTATACTCCGATACTTTCCAAAAGCATTCTTCTGAAAGTTTCTTTCCACTCGATTCCGTGAGGTAAAATTCTTCTTCCGAATTTTTCAAAAGCAATCAAATGCGCCAGCTCATGCGTAAGGACAAAGAAAAAAAGTTGCGGCTGTAATGTCGAGTTTATTGTTATTTCATGCGAAAGATCCCGAAGTTTTCTGTAATCTCCAAGCTTAGAATTTCGGTTTCTTGTAATTTTAATATGAATAGAATGATCCGAAAACCAATTTCTTAAATGATCTAGTGTATTTTTGGGTAAATATTTTTCTAAAGACTGAATAGACATTTTACAAACTTAGTGGAATTCCTGCATAGAAATTCAATAATTTCAGACTGAAAAGATAATTATATTTTGCCTGTTCTACCGAACCTTGTGCATTCGCATAGTTATTTCGGGCAATATTCAGATCATAAATTGTTCCTCTTCCTGCGGCGTAGCTTTTATCTGCAAATTCCATTGCCAGTTTTGTGCTTTTTTCGGCTTCAACTGCCGCTAAATAAACTTCATAATTGGCATCAACATCAAACTGCGCCTTCTGAACATTTTGTTTCACCGCCTGTTTTTGTTGGTCTAACGTGTTTTTAGCAATACTCTCATTGATTTTTGACTGTTCCACCTGAAGTTTGGTAATTCCTTTGTTAAAAATCGGAATGTTTACTGAAACACCACCTTGCTGACCAAAATTATCTTTGTACTGACGGAAAAAATTGGGTTCTGTTGTTGCATTTCCAAACTGATCATATCCTGAAAAGCTTGTATTCAATAAGTTATTATAAAAACTTCCGATACCTAAACTTGCTGTGATCGTTGGCCAAAATGCGGTGCGGGTAACTTCTGTTTGTGCTACAGCAGATTTTATTCTGCTTTCTGCTGCTTTTATTTGTGGCTGACTATCGTAAGCGGTGTTTAAAACCTCATCAACAGAAATCAGTTGCGGACTCAGTTGCTCACCAATTTCTACATTTTCTACATCAAAATCTTTGTAATCCTGTAATTGTAAAAGTTGCGCCAGTGCAAAAAGGCTTCTGCCAACATTGATTTCGGCAGTTTTCAGGTTTTGTTTTTCTCTTGCCCAGGCTGCTTCGGCTTCTGCAACAATGGTCTGAGCTGTAGTTCCAACCTCTGTAGTGATTTTTGCTCTGTCAAACTGTTTTTTTGCATTCTCAGTGGCACTTTGAGAAATTTTTACGATCTCTTTATTAAGTAAAGTTGTCAGATATTGCTGAGCAATCTGAAGAGAAATATCATTTTTTATGGTTTCAATATCATACTGACTTGCTTCTACATCAAACTGTGTTTTTCTGACCGTTTTCTCTAGTCTTCCGTTGTTGTAAATTAAAATATCTGCCGAAACATTTGCGTTATTGCTGAATCTGTCGTTTCTGATACTTCCCGTTCCTAAAGAAGCCTGCCCGAAGCTTACACTGTTTCCTATATTTGCAGATACAGAGGGAAGATAATTTTTTTGAGCAATTTTCAGATTGACATCCTGAATTTGTTTTGAATATTGATTTTGAATCACCTGAAGATTATGTTCTACTGCGTAGTCTACACATTCTCTCAAAGACCACTTCTTCTGAGCACTTAAACCGAGACCAGATAATCCTAAAATAATTATCAAAACTTTTTTCATTATAGCTTTTTCTCCATTAGACGTTGAGATTTCAAAAAAGTTACAATTTTGAAAAATTATTGTTTCATTTTAATGAAAGTTTTGGGAATTTTGCATCATGACAAACGAAGAATATCAGGAAGCTGTCGATTGGCTTTTCGTTCAGGCTCCGAATTATCAGATTGACGGCGAGAAAGCCTACAAGCCAGGTCTTGATAACATAATAAAGCTCTGTGAATTCTTTGGCAATCCGCAGGAAAAAATAAAATGTATCCATATCGGCGGAACCAACGGAAAAGGCTCTACAAGCAATATGCTGGCTTCTGTTCTTCAGGAAGCAGGTTATAAGATTGGTTTGTACAACTCTCCGCATTTGATTGATTTTACGGAACGAATCAAAATTAATGGTGAAAATTGCGATAAAAAATTTGTTTTTCATTTTATTCAAAAGCTTAAAACACTTCCGGAAGACATTTTGCCATCTTTCTTTGAATTTACAACGATTATGGCGTTTGAATATTTTTATCAGAAAAAAGTAGACTTTGCCATTATAGAAGTCGGCTTGGGAGGAAGGCTAGACTCTACGAATATCATTAAACCATTGGTTTCTGCAATCACCAATGCTCAGCTTGATCATCAGAATATTTTAGGAAATACGATTGAAGAAATTGCTTTTGAGAAAGCAGGAATCATTAAAGGTAATGTTCCTGTCATTTCAGGAGATGATAACGTAGCTGTGAAAAATATTATTAAAGCTAAAGCTGAAAAAGAAAACACCTTATTCATTGATGCAACTCAAATAAAATCAGATTTAGAATCAGATTTAAAAGGAAACTATCAGGAAAAGAATATTCGTGTTGTCGTGGGTTTAGTTGAAGAATTAAAAAAATTAGATCTGAAAATTTCTGATAGAGATTTAAAAAAAGGGTTATTGCATGTCCATCAGAATACCGGATTTATTGGTCGTTGGTTTGAATTTTCACAAAACCCACAGGTAATTTGTGATACTGCCCACAACCAAGCCGGATTAGAATATGTTTTTTCACAATTAAATTCAATTCCAAAGCACAAGCATATCGTATTAGGTTTCGTGAATGACAAAAAAATTGACGACGTAATGGCTCTACTCCCTGAAAATTCTGAGTTTTATTTTGCAAAGCCTTCTATAAACAGAGGTCGTCACCCAGAAGAATATGAAGATCTACTGCTCGATGAAAAAATAATTTATAAAATTTTCGATTCTGTACAAGAAGCCTATCTTTCTGCTAAACAACATGCTACGCCGGAAGAAATGATTTTTATCGGTGGAAGCAACTTTGTGGTCGGAGAATTTTTAGCAAAAAACTTGACTGATAAAGAATAAGTGTGTATATTTGCACCACTCAAAACGAGAAATCGTCTAGGGCTCTTAGCTCAGTTGGTTCAGAGCATCTGGTTTACACCCAGAGGGTCGGGGGTTCGAATCCCTCAGGGCCCACAAA
>NZ_JBZEEQ010000002.1:243219-482442 GCF_058310155.1 Chryseobacterium sp. DT-167
GCTCTTAGCTCAGTTGGTTCAGAGCATCTGGTTTACACCCAGAGGGTCGGGGGTTCGAATCCCTCAGGGCCCACAAAGGTTTACTGAAACCTTTCAAAAAAATTCAGGGCTCTTAGCTCAGTTGGTTCAGAGCATCTGGTTTACACCCAGAGGGTCGGGGGTTCGAATCCCTCAGGGCCCACAAAAACTCTCAGATTATTCTGAGAGTTTTTTATTTCATGCCTATTCATGGGAGTTTACAGAGGTTTTGAATTTTTTGTTTTTTTGAAAAGGTGGTTTTAACTCGCTTTAAGGTATATTTTCAAACTACTTCAATACTATTTCATTTTTCTAAGAAGCAAGCCAAGTTTATATAAATCAAGATTTCTTAGATTGGGATAACCTGAAAGAAGATTTCTTTTTATTCCTTTCTCAAGAAAATTAAAAAAAGACAGAAAAATAAATTTCAAATGTATCTTTTGTAATAAATTGTAAGCCTTCACTAATTTAATCTCAGAAATTTTATGTCTTAAAGAATCCATTTTAAGCATTTTAGCTAGACTTTCTACAGACTCTTCTACTTTGGCTAAATAAATCTCATTGTTTTCCAGATCATTATTAAAAATAGGATTATCGATGTGATGAATTTGAATATGCTCAGATTTTAAATCCATTGCAAAAAGCAGGTCTTCATAGCCGTAATTTTCAAATTCAGGATTAAATTTTATCTTATCCAGAGTCTCTTTTTTGATAATAAAATTATTCGTTTGAAAAGAGAGATAAGGTTTTTTATTGCGCATCGCAACGGCCAGATTCTCGCGTTCTACAGCAAATTTCCATCTCAAGATGTATTTTTTATCAACAAGATTTCTTACAACAGTTCGTCCTCCATATAAAACACCAATTTTTGTGTCCTTTTGTAGCGTTTCAGTATAAATTCCAAGAAAATTCTGATTGATAATTTTACCGTCACAATCCAAGAAAAGCAGATAATCTCCTTTTGCGTATTGCAAAAACAAATTCCGGATCTTAGATCTTCCGATATTTTTTCCGAGTAAAATAAAATCTTTTACTCTGCTTTGCAATTCGCTATTAATTGCTTTAAACTGATCATTTGAAGCATCATCAATCAAAATAATTTCTGCATCTATATCGTTCTTCTCTATTTCTTTTTTAAGAGCGTCAACAAGTTCCCGAACATCAAAATTAAAAACAGGAATGCATATAGAAAGCTTCATTCATTCAAATTTTACTGATGATTTGCTGTACATTGATCTCCTCCAGACAAGCCCAGTCACCTCGATAACATTCTTTGTCCCCAAAAACAGAACAAGGTCTGCAGGTAAGATCATTGATCTGAACAACATCATTTTCACTTTGCCCAAATCCTAAAAATCCTGCATAGGGATGAGTAGACCCCCAAATGGAAACACAACGAGTTCCTACAATACTGGCCAAATGCATATTAGCAGAATCCATCGAAATCATGACTTCAAGCTGAGCAATTTTATTTAATTCTTCCGAGAGATTGAGTTTTCCGGCTAAACTTTTGGTATTCGGAATTTGTTTTTCCCAATTTTCAAGGGTTTCAGTTTCATTTTTACCACCTCCGAAAAAGTAGACGGTGTGTTTTTTTGCTAAAACTTTTACGAGCTCAAAAGACTTTTCCAAAGGAAGCATTTTTCCTTTGTGCTGTGCAAAAGGAGCAAAACCGATTCCTGATTTTTCATTACAGGCTGGTCGCAATTTGTGTGAAAGCTCAACTTTAAAGCCCATTTCACGAAAAACGTCCGCATAACGTTCTACCGTTCGTTTCAGTTGTACTTTTTCTAAATTCCATACATCAGTGAGGTCTTCTTTTTCCTCTTTGCCTTTATTGATTTTAAAAACCTTTAGTCCTTTTCTGACATAAATTTTATCTAAAATTTTTGAACGGATAACGTCATGAAGATCAGCAATGTAATCAGGCTTAAATTCATTAAGAAGTTCTTTAGCCAGTTTTCGGATTCCTAAGAAGCCTTTGTAGTCATCAAGATCGATTCCTTTAAAAATAACTCTCGGGAGATCCGCAAATAAATCCTCAAAATTATTACGGGTAACCATCACAATTTCGGCATTGGGATTCTGTTCCAGAAACTCACGGAAAACTGGCGTTGTCATAGCAACATCACCAAAAGCGGAAAAACGGTATACTAAAATCCTGATCACGTTTATGATTTCAATTGATATGCCACAGCATAAAATTTGATCTGCTTGGTCATTGCCATCAATCCGTTTGCTCTGGATGGTGACAAAAACTCCTGTAGTCCGATTTCTGAGATAAATTCAAAATCAGAATCCAGAATTTCCTGAGTAGAATGACCGCTGTAGATACTTACCAACAAAGAGACGATTCCTTTCGGTAGAATTCCGTCAGAATCTGCATTGAAAAATAGTTTTCCATTTTTGAATTCAGCGTCAATCCACACTTTGCTCTGACAACCTTTGATCAGATTTTCATCTGTTTTCCTGTCTTCAGGAAGACCTTTCAATTCTTTCCCAAGATCAATGATATATTCATATTTTTGCTCCCAGTCTTCAAGAAATGCAAATTCGTCAATTATTTCCTGTTGATTTTCTTTAATGGTCATTTCTATACTTTCTTTATGCAAAGATAACCAATTTGAAAAAGATAATTTAAAACAGAGTTAACATAAAAACCATTTTAATTATCTCTAAAAGATTTATCTTTTATTTTAAATATTTAGAAGAATATAAAGTTTGTCATGCCGTAGGGATCTAGACACGAATCTCTCCATTCTATTTTCTTATACTCTGCCTAGATTCCTCCAGGATAACAAACTTCGTGGAATAATTTTTAAGAAAAAAAGAAATAACAAAAATCAATTCGATGCTCTTTCAAAGACATCCAGCAATTTCACTTCTTCATTCTCCCAACAAAGAATTTCGGAAGCTTTCTCCAATTCAAATTGATAGTTTTTCCTTCCTTTATTTAAAATTAAATTTACAGCTTTAGCAATGTTTGCAGGTTGATGATTTTCAATAATTTCACCAACATTAAATTGATTTTTTATATTAATCATTTCAGGAAGCGGAGATAAAATAAGCGGAACCCGTGCCTGAATGCAGTCTAAAACTTTATTCGGAAGTGAAAATTCATAACTTTCACCGCCGTTTTCCTCGATGCTCATTCCCAAATCTGCAGTTAAAGTGATTTTTCTTAAATCTTCCGGAAGCAATTTGCCTAAAAAAAGAACTTTATCCTGAAGATTTTCTTTTAAAACTAAATCTTCATAATCCTTTTTTCTCGGTCCGTCTCCTGCAATTTTAAAAACAACATTTTCAAGGTGATGCATTGCCAAAATGGCTTTGTCAATTCCACGGAAAGGATTAATTGCGCCCTGATATAAAATGATTTGTGGATTGTTTTCTGGAATTTCCAAAGAAAAATTAATATTTCTTGGTGCGTTTTGAACGACGACAGGTTTTATTCCGTATTTATTCTGAAACCATTTTGCATAACTTCCGCTTGCAGTAATCATGAATTTCAGATCCGGAACAATTTTATTTTGAAGATAACGCCATAATTTCTGAGACATTTTACCCTGAACTGCGGGCATTTCTGAGAAAATTTCGTGACTGTCAAATACAAGAGGAATATTTAGTTTTTGAGATAAAAGATAATTTGGCAGTAAAGCATCGAGATCATTGGCATGAAGAATGGTATTTTCGTCAGCTTTTTTCCTGAGCTGATGATACAGCTTCCAATTAAACTCAAAATAAGCAGTCTTTAAAGTTTTAGAAATAAGATTTATCCTTGAAAATTGGTAGGGACGCTGCATTTGTTCTTCGCCGCCCCAATTGTTCCCAATCAATTCGATTTCGTAGCCGTTTTCATATAATGTTCTGCATACTTTTTCGATTCTCTGATCGGTGTAAAGGTTGCTGAATGCGGAAGTCAGGACTTTTTTTCGCTTCATTACTTTTTCTTTGCAGTCAATAAATGATAAACCTGTACAAAACAGATAATTGCGTTCGGAATAATGACCGGCAAAAGCATTCCGCTGAAAATTCCATAGATGACAAAACAGATACAGCCAATCAAATTGACAATCCTGATTTTGGTTAAATCTTTAAGTATAAAACTCAAAACAATGAAAACTGAAGCGGCATAACCGATATAATTTGTAATTTCGGAACTCATTACGAAAATTTGAGGATAACAAACTTAGTCATTTTCAATAAGATAAAAAACTTTTTTCTGCCATAAAGTCATTAATTGATATTTGGTAAAATATTTGTAATTTAGATTAAGAATAAACGATAAATGTTGTCGTTATTCCAATTTGAGATACAATATTATGGATTATAAGTTTTCACAAGGTTTGAGCCAGGTGTTCAAACAAAGCAAAAATGAAGCTAAGCGGCTGAAAAGTGAATTTCTTAATACAGAACATCTACTTTTAGGTATAATAAAAACAGAAAACTCTGCAAAAGAAATCCTTCAAGGGCTCAATGCTGATTTAACACAAATCAGAAGAAAAATTGAAACTTTAAACACATCAAGTCTTAATCCTATTTCTGAGGAGGTTACCAATATTTCTTTCACCAAGATGGCAGATCATTCCATTAAGCGTGCAGAACTAGAATGCAGACAATATAAAAGCAATGAGATCAATACCGTTCACTTGCTTTTGGGCATTTTATACAAATATGAGGATCCTACTTCAAGTATTTTAGGCGCTTATGATATTGATTACGAAGGAGTTTCAAGAGAATATCAGACGATGCTTAAAAATTCCGGTCAGTCACCTCAAAACTCGGCTTACGATGACGACGATGACAGAGAAGAATTTGAGCAAATGAGAAAGCCGACAGGAAATTTAGGCTCTGCAAAAAGTAAAACTCCTACTTTGGATAACTTTGGTAGAGATCTTACTTCTTTGGCAAGAGACGGGAAATTAGACCCTGTAATCGGTCGTGAGAAAGAGATTGAAAGAGTTTCGCAAATTTTATCAAGAAGAAAGAAAAACAATCCTTTGTTGATTGGTGAGCCCGGAGTTGGTAAATCTGCCATCGCTGAAGGTTTAGCTCTAAGAATTCAACAAAAGAAAGTTTCAAGAGTTCTTTTTGGTAAAAGAGTCATCACCCTTGATTTGGCGAGTTTGGTTGCGGGAACAAAATACCGTGGTCAGTTTGAAGAAAGAATGAAAGCGATCATGACGGAACTTGAAAAGAACCGTGATGTGATTTTATTCATCGATGAGCTGCACACCATTGTTGGTGCAGGAAGTTCTACAGGAAGTTTGGACGCCTCCAATATGTTTAAGCCAGCTTTGGCAAGAGGAGAAATTCAATGCATCGGAGCTACTACTTTAGACGAATACCGTCAATACATCGAGAAAGATGGTGCTTTAGAAAGACGTTTCCAGAAAGTAATGGTAGAGCCTACTTCTATTGATGAAACGATTCAGATTCTGAACCAGATCAAAGATAAATACGAAGAGCATCATAATGTTGTCTATACTGAAGAAGCGATTCTTGCCTGTGTCAATTTGACATCAAGATATATTACAGACCGCTTCTTACCAGACAAAGCAATTGATGCCATGGATGAAGCCGGATCTCGTGTTTATATTAAAAACATGAAAGTTCCTACCGAAATCATTGATTTTGAAAAGAAAATAGAAGACATCAAAGAACTAAAGCAGAAAGCTGTAAAAGCCCAGGATTATCTTGAAGCCAGAAAGCTTAAGGACGAGGAAGAACGTTTGCAGATGGAATTGAATTCTGCTCAGGATCAATGGGATAAAGATGTCAAAGAGAAAAAAGAAACGGTTTCTGAAGAAAGTGTTGCCGAAGTAGTTTCGATGATGAGTGGTGTTCCTGTAACGAAGGTTGGTAAAAATGAATTAGATAAACTTGCCGGAATGGATAATAATCTGAACGGAAAAGTAATCGGTCAGGAAGATGCTGTGAAAAAGGTAGTGAAAGCGATCCAAAGAAACAGAGCAGGTTTGAAAGATCCGAACAGACCGATTGGAACATTCATTTTCTTAGGAACAACAGGTGTTGGTAAAACTGAACTTGCAAAAGTTATGGCGAGAGAACTCTTCGATTCTGACGAAGCATTGATCAGAATTGACATGAGTGAATACATGGAGAAATTCGCTGTTTCAAGATTGGTTGGTGCGCCTCCGGGATATGTTGGATATGAAGAAGGTGGACAATTGACTGAAGCTGTAAGAAGAAAACCGTATGCAGTTGTTCTTTTAGATGAGATCGAAAAAGCGCATCCTGATGTATTCAATATTTTGCTACAGATCTTGGATGAAGGTCACGTTACTGACAGTTTAGGAAGAAAAATTGACTTTAGAAATACAATTATCATTCTTACTTCAAACATCGGAACGAGAGACATTAAAGACTTTGGAGATGGTGTAGGATTCGGAACTAATGCGAAGAAAACCAATACAGATTCCAGAACAAGAAGTACGATTGAAAACGCTCTTAAAAAAGCATTTGCTCCGGAATTCTTAAACAGAATTGATGATATTGTGATCTTCAACTCTCTTGAGAGAAACGATATTTCAAGAATTATCGATATCGAATTAAGCAAATTGTATTCTAGACTTGAAAAATTAGGTTACAAAGTAGAATTAACTACTGAAGCCAAAGATTTCATTTCTGAAAAAGGTTGGGATAAAGATTTCGGTGCAAGACCATTGAAGAGAGCCATCCAGAAGTATATTGAAGATTTATTGGCAGAAATGTTGGTCAACAAACAATTAACTGAAGGCGAAACAGTTACTTTAGATTTAAATGAAGCTAAAGACGGATTAGAAGGAAAAACTCAGAAGACGAAAAAATCGGCTGTTGAGAAATCTTAAGAATATCAATTATTAAAATAAATAAAAGCATCGGAAATCCCCGATGCTTTTTGCTTATATAACTCCCACAGATGACACGGATTTTCACGAATGATATTTTTAAAAATCTGCGTAATCAGCAAAATCTGCGAGAAGAAAATGTTTTTTTAAAAATAAGTCAACTTTTTAATAAAATCCTTAACAATTTTCATTCTCAATCATCTGTGAAATCTGTAGGATCAAAAAATTAAAGACCCACAACAAAACCAACACTAGGAATCAATCCGCCGGAAAAAATACTGCTGTTTTCTTTATATAAAACATTGTACATCAAACCGATCTGCATAAATGAATTATTCCCGATTTGTTGCATATAACCTCCTCCTAAATACAGAGCGGTTTCCTGCTGATTATTTTTAAAATCATAAAATTTATCTTCATAATTGACAAAATAATGTTGCAGATTTCCACTTACAAAGAAAGATCTTGCAAAGTAGTAATTAACAAACGGACCAAAACCAAACATCGTCGATTTATAAAAATCAGAAGTCTGCCACGAAACACTTCCCATCAAACCAGCTTCCAGATCATTTGTCAGCCGATAACCTACCCTAGGTGAAACCTGAAGATTAAAATAAGAATTACTTCCGAAACCAAGACCAATTCCTCCTCCGAAAGTCCATTTGTTTGTTTCAGAAGTTGGCGTTCCTACAGAAACCTGAGAAAATGACAACCCGGAAATCAGAATGAGTGAAGAAATAAATAGTTTTTTCATATTAAATATTTTTGAAATGTACATTTCGATTTATAATACTATCGTTTTTATCGATGTCTAAAATTATCATTTTTTTTGTGAATAGGATTATTGTATTTTTGCCGCTCAACTAAGAACTCCCGTTAAGAGTTTCGTAAAATTGAATAAATGAAAGTAGTAGTAGGCCTCTCCGGAGGGGTAGATTCGAGTGTTACAGCGTATTTGCTGCAACAACAAGGGCACGAAGTCGTAGCTCTTTTTATGAGAAACTGGAACGATGCTTCGGTAACTTTAGAAGATGAATGTCCGTGGATCGAGGACAGCAATGACGCATTAATGGTTGCTCAGAAACTGGGAATTCCTTTCCAGGTAATCGATATGAGTGATCTTTACAAGGAAAGAATCGTTGATTACATGTTTGATGAATATCAAAGAGGAAGAACCCCAAATCCTGATGTTTTGTGTAACAGGGAGGTAAAGTTTGATGTTTTTATGAAGACTGCAATGTCTTTGGGAGCTGATAAAGTAGCAACCGGACATTACGCAAGAGTGAATTCAACCTTTGATGAAAACGGAAAGGAAATCTTCCACCTTTTGGCAGGAAAAGACAACAATAAAGATCAGTCTTATTTTCTGTGTCAGCTGAATCAGGATCAATTGTCTAAAGCATTATTTCCTATCGGAGAACTGACAAAACCTGAAGTAAGAGAAATTGCAAAAGAAATCGGTTTGGTTACCGCTGATAAAAAAGATTCTCAGGGATTATGTTTTATCGGAAAAGTAAGTTTACCGCAGTTTTTACAACAGCAATTGGTCGCAAAAGAAGGTGAAATTGTAGAAATTTTTAAAGATTCGCCTTTGTTTTCTCAGGAAACGCCAATTTTTTCATCCAAAGAAGAAGAATTAGAATATTTAGCCAAAAAAATCAATTATAAAAAAGCTGACGGAAAAGTAATCGGAAAACACCAAGGCGCTCAATTTTTCACAATCGGACAAAGTAAAGGCTTAGGAATCGGCGGTCACAAAGAAAGTTGTTTTATCGTCTCAAGAGATATGGAAAACAATATCATTTTTGTTGGTGAAAGTCACAGTTTTCCGGGATTGCATAAGAAAGCTCTCAAAATTAATAATGCTGAACTTCACTGGGTACGTGAAGATCTAAGACTAAAAAATGGTGAATCTATGGATGTTTTGGCGAGGTTCCGTTACAGACAGGAACTTCAGAAAGCAACGATTTATCAGTTTGAAAATGCTTTTTTTGTTGAATTTGAAGAACCTCAATCTGCGATTGCTGAAGGGCAGTTTGCAGCCTGGTATATTGATGATGAATTGATTGGAAGTGGAGTGATTTCGTAAATATATTAAAAGACCTTTTCTGAAGGTCTTTTTTCTTTCAGAATTTCATTAAATTAAGGAATGTCCGTTTTTAATCATACCGCTAAAATCAGCAGTCATTTTGTCATTCCGTAGGAATCTAAACTACCTTGTTATCAGCGTGTTTTGATTCCTACGAAATGACAAACATACTGTTAAAAACTTAGTTGCTACTAATTACAGACGTTCATATTAAATTATATCTGCTGTTACCGTTTCTTGCGATTCGGTATTACTGTGCGCTATAGAAGAATTTCCGATAATTTCTTTTCTGTGTTTGATTCCCCAATCTGTCAGATTATTGATAATTGTTTTGAGGGATTTTCCGTGTTGTGTAAGTTCGTACTGAACGGTTATTGGTTGAGTGTCCAAAACTGTTCGTTTAATCAGCTTATTGATTTCTAATTCTTTTAATTCTTTACTCAACATTTTGTTGGAAATTCCGACTACATCATTCAGAATATCAGAAAACCTTCTTTTATTATAATAACAAACTGATGAGATAATCGCTATTTTCCATTTACCGCTCAGTACATCCATTGAGTCCTGAACAGCCATCATTTCTTTTCTATGTTCTTCTTTTTCAAGGGGTTTACAATTCATATAGGTTACTTTTTGGTTACCGTGTTACTCCGTAGTAACGGTTACTTTTCGTTACAAAGTTACCAAAATAAATTTTAATGTAATAATTTTGCTCAAGTTTTTAAAACAATAAAACAATGAGTAAATTAGAAAATAAAGTTGCCGTCATTACAGGCGCTTCAAAAGGAATAGGAGCATCAATTGCAAAGTTTTTTGCAGCAGAAGGTGCTAAAGTTGTGGTCAATTATGCATCAAGTAAAGAAGATGCAGATAAAGTTGTAAAAACTATTACCGATAATGGTGGAACAGCAATCGCTGTGCAGGGAGATGTTTCAAAACAGGAAGATGTAATCAGGCTGTTTGATGAAACCAAAAATGCTTTCGGAACATTGGATATTCTGGTCAACAATGCAGGAATTTACAATTACGAACCTATCGAACAGGTATCGGCAGAAACATTTCATCAGCAATTCAACATCAATGTTTTAGGATCAATTTTTTCGATTCAGTCGGCATTAAAAGTTTTCGGTGAGAAAGGCGGAAATATTATCAACATCAGTTCAGGAGCGAGCAGATCTCCATTACCAACAGGTTCTGTATATTCTGCAACAAAAACAGCTTTGGATGCAATTACCGTAGCTCTGTCTAAAGAGTTCTCTGGTAGAAATATCCGTATCAATTCAATTTTACCGGGTGTTGTAGAAACAGAAGGTTCTCATGCAGCAGGATTCATCGGTAGTGAGTTTGAAGCAAAATTAATTTCAACCACACCACTTGGAAGAACCGGACAACCGGAAGATATTGCCAAAGCGGCTGTATTTCTTGCCTCAGATGACGCAGCTTGGGTTAATGGTGAGCAAATTGCCGTTTCCGGAGGAATTTATGGATTTTAAAAATTTAAACTAAAAATGAGCAAGCTAAAAAATAAAGTTGCCGTCATTACAGGCGGAAACAGCGGTATCGGATTTGGTATTGCAGAAGCGTTTAAAAACGAAGGCGCCGTCGGTACCATTACAGGAAGAAACGAAGCAACCTTGAATGATTCTTTGAACGAATTGGGAAAAGATTTTATTGCCGTTAAGGGGGATGTGACAAATCTTGATGATCTGGAAAATATCTTTAAGAAAACGGCTGATAAATTTGGAAAGATTGATGTATTAGTCGTGAATGCAGGTGGCATTGTCGATGGTGTTGCGATGGGTACAGTAGATAATACAACGGAAGAAAGCTATGACAAATACATGGATCTCAATCTGAAAAGTGCTTATTTTTCGGTACAAAAATCACTTCCGTATCTAAACGACGGAGCTTCAATCATCCTTATCGGATCGAGTGCTGCGCATCGTGCCGCACCGGGAATGGCAATTTACGGAGCTGCAAAAGCAGCGATCATCTCTTTAGCAAAAGGCTTGTCGTTAGATTTATTATCAAGAAAAATTAGGGTAAATGCACTTTCACCAGGATCAATTGATACACCGGTTTTCGGAAAACTTGTGCCACAAGAACAATTGGATCAGGTAAAACAAATGTGGATAGATATTACCCCTGTCGGAAGACAAGGACTTCCTTCTGATATTGGTAATGCTGCTGTATTTTTGGCATCTGATGAATCTTCTTTTATCGTCGGTACAGAAATTCTGTCTGACGGTGGTCTTACAAATATAAGTTTAATGAATTAGTTTAATTTCATCATTCAAAATTCAAAGTCTGGAAATATATTTTTCCGGGCTTTTTGTTTTCCTGTAACATATTTTGGTTTGTCATACTTACTCAATAAATAACAACAAAATTATTTATTATGAAAACTACGTTAAAAAATCAGTATGCTCAAACCAATCAGGTTTTGATCTTCTTAGTGTCTTTTGTTTTTGGATATAATATGTATAATGCAATTGTACATCCAGAAAAATCTCATCTTTTCCTAAGTTTTATTTTACTGGCAATTACGATCTATACCTGTAAAAAATATAGTTATAAAACAAAACATGAGAAAGAAGAAAACAATTAATTAAAAATAATCCCGAAGCATTTTGTTTCGGGTTTTGTTTTGTTAAGACTAAAATGATTTAATTAAACTTTTTATTGAATTGAAATGATTTAACAATTATAATTACAGCAATTTGTATAATTAAAATCATTAGTAAATATCCGACAGGTTTTCCTAAATACAAACCTCTGATCAATTTGATTGAACCCAAAATAAATATTGAAATAAGGAAATAAACTGTTGTTTTAGAAACAGATTCTTTGAAGAATTTCAGGATAAAAATTGAAAGATAAATTCCCGATAAAAGAATCAGATAATATCTTAAAAAATCAGGACCTTTCAATAAGATCGGGTTGTAAGTTTGGTGTTCTGTCAAAAGCCAAATTAAGCTTATAAAAACCGGAATTGAATGAATGATTATCTTTTTCATAATTTCCTTCTTTAGCTTCCTCCACATCCACCACAACCTCCGCCACATCCACCTCCTCCACAACTTCCGCCACTGCAGCTGCTTCCGCCGCCGTCACAACTTCCACCGTCTGAATTACCATCATTTTTATTTTTCTTCTCTGGATTTGTAGAATTATTTTCTCCAAACAATGCTCCGGCAATTCCAAATACAAAAAATACTATTACTGCAACTATTACGATGGTAATCATCGCAGAACCTGTTTCATCTGAACAGGAATTGAGCAGGAAAAAAGCCAGAATTAAGAGAAGAAATTTAAACCCGAAGTTCCAAAATGAAGATTTTTTATTCTGACATTTCCAAATTTCATCAGGGGCTTCCTGCTGGAAAATTTCTTTATATTTTTCCAAAGTTTCCGAAAACCAGTTTTGATATTTGCTGTTCTCTTCAAAACCTCCCTTTGAAGGATGATGATGCAAATTCATTTTCAAAACATTCGGACAAAAATCTTCCCAGTAATTCTGAGTGTAGATCAAATGCATATGCCACACTTTATCTACAATTTCGCTTGGTGAAGCTCCGTTTGGTGAGATACAGCAGAGATAAACGAATTTTTTATACTCATCAATTGCTTTTTTTGTAAAATCTGCTGTCCAGTTTTCTTCCTTTGCTAATTTTTTAGAGAAAGGAAATGATGCATTTTGAGCATCCAATGAAAATCCCTGAATTCTTTGCCAAAGACTTTCGTTTCTTAATACAATTTTTGTTTTCATTTTCTTTTGTCTTTTATTTTTTCTACTCAAATTTCAATTGATTTGAAAATATAAAAGTCCTGCAAAAATCTTTTTTAGAATTAAAAAAATCTTAAATTAGTCTTATAAATTTTGGAAGAATGAAAAAAGAAGATATTTTACATCTTGAAAAACTAATGAATTTTCTGAGCCTTCATTTTTTGAAGAAAAATCATTGGGAAAATGTTACCAAAACTGAATGGTCTTAGATCGTTGATGAACTTAATGAATTGATTGTGAATGACAACGAAGAAAAAAATATTAAGAAAAGAGCTGATATCTTAGGATCAAATTATCTTTATGAGCATTTGATTATCAATAAACTAAAGAAGTTTTACCAAAACGAAAATTCGATTCTGAGCAAACCAAATCTTGCCAAACTGAGTCTTATTGTGAAAGTTTTGGGGTACTCGAATTATATTGATTTTATAAATTCAAATACTGAAGCCTTTAACTTTAATGACCTGAAAATTGACATGAACAATACCAAGCAAAACACTTTGCTTTTGGATCGTTTAGTTGGATGTTGGTATTCTTACAACAGAAATTTACCTGATAATCCTCTTCAGGCAAAGGATGACCGGATCTGGCGTTCTGCCATGGAAATTTACAAATCTGAAACCTCTGGAGAATATTTTATCGAAAGAAGCGGCGGAGATCACCATAAATATTTCGGAAAAGTGACTGCGTATTCAGATTACATTTTTATCATCATGAACAGCAACACATTTATCCGCCAGAGACATTTTATTTCAAGAATAAAAGACATCAATGAGAAGATCAAAAATCCAGAATATAAACTCTATGAATTGCATTTTATAAGTACTTGTATTAGTTTTAATCAGGAACCAATTGCATTGTTTGAGATCTTCCAGAAAGTGAGTGACCGAAAAAAATTCTACCCAGATTCTATCAGTTTCCCGATTGACAGCAGCGAAATTCCTGCTTCAATTATAAAACAACTTGAAGATACTGAAGCCAATAGAATAGATTACAAATAGTTGTTGATTGATCGTTGTTTCTTCTCAAAATTAACTTATCAACCAGTCTTTAAAATCTTTCACGCGATCACGACTTACTGTAATTTCTTCAGAAGGCTGAAAATTTAATTCAACCTTATAATTTGGCGAAGTATGAATGTTTTTAATATAATCTGAATTGATGATAAACTGCCTGTTGACGCGAAAAAATTTCTTTTCTTCCAATACTTCTTCCAGCTCATCCAAGGTAAAGTCTGACGGATAAGTTCGTTCGCTGGTTTGCAGATAAACAATTTTATTTTCACTAAAAAAGCAGCTCACTTCATGAGTCTGAATTATTTTTAAATTGTACCCGATTTTAACCAAAATTCTTGAAAGTGTGGTTTTATCTTTTTTGATCAACTGCTTAATTTCCTGTGAACTAACAGACTGATCGGAAGGTAAAAACGATTTGTATTTTTCAATCGCTCCTGAAAGATCTTCATCTAAAATGGGTTTTAATAAATAATCGATACTATTCAGTTTAAAAGCCTTCAAAGTATACTGATCAAAAGCAGTTGTATAAATAATAAAAGCCTTTGTCGGAATTTTCTCAAAAATATCAAACGACAAACCGTCTCCCAAAACAATGTCTGAAAATATCAATTGCGGATGATCATTATTGGCAAACCATTCCACACCTTCTTCCACAGATTCTATCTTGGCAACAAGCTCAATTTCAGGAAATAAGCTTAACATTCTTTCAAGCTTTCTTGCTGCCGGTTTTTCGTCTTCGATAATGAGCGTTCTGATCATGTGGTTTTATTAGTTTAATCTGAAATAAAAATAATTAAATCTTTTCAGTTTTTAAAAATTAATCGGTTTTTTTGTTTTTCTAACCTCATCTTCCAAGATTCTGTTTTCCCAGTCTGAATTTAATATAAACAGCTTTACAGCTTTTACTGCGAGAATGATTCCCCATACAGTAAGAATGATCGACCCGGTGGAAATTGCTTCGGCAAAACTTCCGTGCTTTACTATTCTTCTGCAAAGTATTATAATTGCTACGATTCCGAACCAAAAACAGTTTGTATAAAATGATTTTAGATCTTTTACTCTTTGTTGTGCGCTATTATAGTTCATTTTGATGTTTTTTAATGGTTATTTATTAAAGTTATTTTTTGTTTCTTCTTTCCTCCTCCATCAATTGCTGAATTTTTTTCTCTTCCCAATCTTTTCCAATCCCGAAAACATTGACAGCATGAGCAGCAATTCCGATTCCCCAACCCAACATCGGCCAGTAAAACCATAATTCTCTTGGAGAGGTCAATAAGTTGATCACCAGTAAAAAAGGAATGACAAGACAGTATGAAGTAAGATTTCCATAAAATCCTTTCAGATCTTTTACTCTTTTTACAGCTTTTTCGTACGCTAAATTTTCTTTGTTGAATGATAAATTTTCCATGATTTTGATTTTTAAAATTTGATTTTGTTATTTTTCTTGTGTCAAATGTATGTCAGAAAACAGCCTCATTTCAACTTTATATAACCGAACCGTCAGTTTTGATGACTGAACAGCAAAAATCCCGACTCAACTGAAGCGGGATCTGGTTTTTTTATGAATTTAAATGATTTACTTATCTTTATCCATCAACTCTTTGATTTTCTTCTCTTCCCAATCTTTCCCGAGAATGAAAGCTGGTAGAAAAACACTCAGTCCGTGCGCTGCCAAACCTATTCCCCAAAATAAGGGAAGCTTGAGAAGATCCCACTCCCATAAAACTTCTCCCGGATCTAAGCCAATTGCTTTTGAGGCAACGATAAAAACATTGACGAAGACAAAAACAATTACGTGAACGTAAAAACCCTTGATTTTTTTCATTCTTTTCTCCGCTTCTCTGTACCGGATATCTTGTTCATTTTTATTTTCCATAGTTATCTTTTTCTAAAATTTCTCTTATTTTCTTTTCTTCCCAACCTTTCCCGATGGTAAAAACACTCATTCCATGTGCTGCAACGCCCATTCCCCAACCCAACATTGGCCAGTAAAACCAATAACTATGTGGATTTGTAATTAAGTTTAAAACCACCAGAAACGGAATGACAATACAGTAAGAAATCAAATTTCCATAGAAACCTTTGATTTCTTTTACACGCTTCTGGGCCCTCTCGTAAGCTTTATCTTCTGTATCTACAACTGTATTGACGATATTTGGTTTTTCAGACAGAACAGGCAATTTTACTTTAAAGTAATCTTCAGACTTTTCAATAAAAACATTCTTTTTCGTCAGCAGAGAATACCTCTGAACGATATTCGCAAGACCTATTCCTGCGCTTTCTTTCATCTGTTCTCTGATTTGCAGGTTATTTTCAATGCACAAAGTATCATTTTCAGAAAAAACTTTGATCAATAAAGGTTTTGATGATGTTGCAAAATTGTGTTTAATGCAGTTTTCCAAAAGCAGTTGAAGCGAAAGCGGCACTACAAATCTTCGCATATCGTCTTTTTTGACATTAAATTCAAAATCTACACTGTCTTCAAATCTGGTTTTCAGCAATTGACAATAGGTTTTAGCAAATTCTATCTCGTCTTCTACGGTAACGAGTTCTTTATCCTTCTGTTCCAAAACGTACCTGTAAATCTTTGACATTGAGGCAGTAAACTTCTGAGCCTGGTTAGGATTTTCATCAATTAACGAACTCAGAACATTTAAAGAATTAAAAAGAAAATGCGGATCGAGTTGATTTTTAAGACTTTCAAACTGTGCATTGGCAGATTTTGCAATCAACTTCTGCTCCACCACCTCTTTTCTGGAAGTCTTTTTAAGTTCTTCCATAAACCCTTTTGCATGGAGGAAAGTAGAGATCAGCAACGCAATGTTGATGGTAAACCAATTGATGAAATTATATTTTCCCGAAAAATATTCTTCTGTAGAGGCCGCCTTCTGAAAAACCACAAAATTCATATAGTTGCAGAAATAAACCAGGATGATATTGGCAATAAGAATCGAAACAATGCTGATGATCGCCCTTTTTGTCGTTGCTTCAGACCATGGAAATCGTCTATTTAGAAATTCATTGAGAATACCGTTTCCTGCACCCAAAATAAATGAATACATCAGTGAAACAAGCAGAGAAAGCATAAAGTTCTCAATCGTTTTTTCGTCGGTAAAAGCAAAAAAGAAGAACAGCGAGGTTCCCATAGAGATCCACAGCAGGACGATTAAGTTTTTACGTTTCATACTAGATAATTATTGTTTTTTTTAATCCTTTATTTAGTGAATCTTCAGATGCTGTAATTACAAATCATAACGGTTTTCATCAAAATTTAATGATTCGAAAGCAGATGAAATTATCTTCAGCGAAAGGTTATTTTCATATTCATTCGCAAAAAGACAAACCTTCCGGAGAAGGTTTCTCAAATTATTTTATTTTGGAGCCTGATTCACAAAATATTCTGCTTCAGATTTTCCCCAATTCGGATCAAGATCTGTTTTCGGCTTGTAAGAATTAAACTTTTCTAAAGATTGTTTGAAAAGTTCGATTCCTTTTTTCTGACTTCCTCCATATTGTTCAGGCGTGAAATATACATCTTCAGCTTTGATCAATGCAATTCTCGGGTTATTGGGATCAAGTTTTTCTGCCATAGCAAATTGCTCCGTAGCTTTTGTTCCGTACGTCATGTATCTTTCCATAGGATTGACCATCATTTTCAGAGAATAGATCATTTTCTGCAATAACTGAGTTTCCGCATTTTTGTCTACATTCTGGGCATCATCAAGATATTTCTGCGCCTGATCTGCAACCTCATCCAACTCCTGTACTTTGTTTTCTCTCATCAAAACTCTTCCTTTTTGAATGTAAGAAAATGCTGCATAATAATTTGGTTGCCATTTTCCTTTTTCTTTGTCAGCAATTCTCTGAAAGTCGTTGGCTAAAACCTGAAAATCTTCCGGTGTTTTACACGTTTCGATTTTGGCGATCTTTTCTTTCATTACTTTTTCGTAAGTGCTCTGAGCAAAAGACAGTAAACTGAACAGAACTAAAGTAAAACTTAAAATTTGTTTTCTCATTGTTTTAATATTAAAGGTTTATATTATTTTGATAAATTTAAAGATTATTATTGATTGCATCCTGAGTTTTATCTACCCCGAAACTGATAAACATTCCAACAAAAACAAAGGTATTGACAGGCGGAACAACTGCTGAACTTCTGTTTCCGTTTTGTGAAAAATTATATCCGTAAATGTTTTTATTTCCTAAAACATTCGAAACACTCAACACAAATATCGTAAACGCTTTTGCATCTTTTTTACCTAAATTCGGAAGATAATTAAAACTTAAATTCAGTGCATTGTAATCCTTCAGCTTTCCTTCGTTGCGGATGATGTTTATATCATTTTGGGTGATAATATCATAATAAGGGCGGCCTTTTGCATAGGTGTAAGAAAGATTGATTCCGGTTTTCCATTTTGGGATAAATCTTTTTGCGACTACAGAAATGGTGTGTTCGGAAGCAAAATTTGGTTTTAAGCTGAAAGGATAATTCAGGAAATCTCTTTTGGAATCCAGAAATGAGTAGCTGATCCAGTAATCTATATTTTCAAATGTTTTTTTGTCTCTCCAGAACAATTCCAGTCCTTTTGCAAAACCATTTCCGTTGTTGTTAAAGGCAGTTTGTACCTGTTGATTCTGATCTGCATTCGGAACAATGTTCTTGGTTTTTATCAGTTCATCATATTTTTTATAAAATGCTTCAAACCTTAAGCTTCTACCTTCAGTAGATCTTTGAACCTGAAAAATAAAATGCTGCGATTGCTGAAAATCTAATTTCGCAGAAGAATTAATGTATTTACTTTCAGGATTTTGAAAGAACAATCCATAGGCGAAAGATGTTGTCCAGTCTTTTGCTAAACGATAAGCCAATGCAAAACGCGGAGCGATGTTGGTTTTATTTAAATAAGACGAATTTTCTGCTCTTACTCCAATTTTTGCCGATAAATGATTGCTGAAACCCAAATCTGTTTCCATAAAAGCGGAAGAGATAAGATCACGATAATTTTTATTGATTTCACCAAAATTCAGTTTTTCATTGGCATAATTTAATTCAACTCCTCCACGCAAGGCGCTTATTTTGTTGATCTTTCGGTCGATAACTGCTTTGAAATTAATGTAGTTTCCGTCATTCAATACTTGAGATTCGCTGCTTTCTACATTATTGGTCTCTGTTGAAAATTTGAGATCTGACTGATTGTAAGAATAAGAAGTTCCCGCATTCAAAAGATATTTCCCGAATTTTTGTTTGAAAGAAAGGTTATGATAGGTATTTTTTCCTTTTAATTTCACCAAGGCAAAATCGTAATCAGATTCTAGACTTTCCGTTTTTACGCCCATTGTATTGGTGTCAAACATTCCGTAATATTTAATAAATCCGCCTGATTTTGTTTTGATTCTAAAATTCATATCTCCGTTGAAACCTTGTGGAGCATCCATAAAATCTGTATTAAAATTGAAAATTTTCTGCATCAGATTCAGGTTAGAATATCCTGCTGTAGCTCCGTAAGAATAGTTTTTGTTGTCACCCAATTTTTGAAAACCTCCGCTTAAAAATATCGGAGAAACTCCGAAATCGTATGAACTCTGATCCGGAAGATCTACACTTTCCAACATCAACGCGCCCGACAGAGCCTGTCCGTACAAAGCAGAATATCCTCCACTTGAAAAAACATTTCCTTTGAAAAGTGAAGTATTAAATCGATCTCTCCCAGCAATTCCGGGAACTGAACTGGAGAAATAATTGTTGATCAAACTTCCATCCATGAAAATTTTAGACTCGGTTCCGGTTCCTCCACGTACAAACAAACCTTCTGTTTCACCGACTTTCTGAACTCCGGGAAGATAATTTAAGGCCGAAGAAATCTGTCCATCTGCTCCTGCTGTTGTGTAAATATCAATGGGTGTCAACAAAGCTGTAGCTCTTTTTTTGTCACTTGCTTCGATCGATCCTGCGGAAACTACAACAGCATCAATTTCATTGATCTGTTCTTTTAATTCTGCATTAATTGTTTGATCTTGATCATCAATGATAATCTGTTTTTCAATTTCATAATACTTTACATGGGTAAATGTTAACTTTTGTACACCTTTTTCCGAAGTTTCAAAAGAGAAATTTCCCTCTGCATCGGTTGTTGCGCCATCGTAAGTATCTTTTAAAGTCACATTCACCTCAGCAATTCCTTTGTTTTTGAAAGTCACTTTTCCTGAAATTTTCACCTGGGCAAAATTCAGAATAAATGAAAAAAAGAATAAGAGGAACGTGATTTTATAAAATTTTGTTTTCATGTGTAGTTTTTATTTTTTTTTAGTCAACCCTAATACTTTGGACAAGCAATGCAATTGCTGAATCTTCATTCATTTTGTATTTCAAAATTATGGCGATCTCATGTCTGTAATTCTTGGGTAAAATTATACAGGATATTTTAAATCTCTGAATCTTTTATACCGAATGGTCATATTTTTGTACTGAATGGAAGTATATCACTAAAATATTATCATATGAAATTTCAGACATTAACTTTATTGGCAGGTTGTGCCTTATTTGCTGCATCTTGCGGTACAGGTAAAACTTACAACATTTTAGCTAAAAGCGGAACACAGACTGGTGGAACTGCTAAATTTACTCAGGAAGGAAATGACGTTGTCATGGATCTTGAGGTAACTAATCTGACTCCGGGAACTCATGCCGTTCATATTCATGAGAAAGGTGACTGCTCTTCTCCCGATGGCGAATCTGCAGGAGGACACTGGAATCCGGGAAAACACGATCACGGTAAATGGGGTGACGGAAGCTTTCATATGGGAGATATCGGAAATCTTGAAGCAGATAAAGACGGAAAGGCTAAACTGACCTTTAAAACCGATAAATGGTGTTTAGACTGCGTAGAAGAGTCGAAAAACATTATGGGTAAGGGAATCATCATTCATGCAGGAAAAGACGATTTTATGACTCAGCCAACGGGAAACGCAGGAGGCAGAGTCGGGTGTGTGGAAATTAAATAATTTACTTTCATATACTATACAAAGAGCGGCGCTAATCTTCGATTAGCGCCGCTTCTGTTTTTAAAATTAAGTTTTAAACTTTAGCTTTCATTTCTGCGATAATATTCATCGCTTCCTGAAGATAAGTATCTTTCTTAAGATTTTTGATCCACATTTCAGATTTTTTCTTGAATGCTTCATCTTTTTTCTCTCTTTCGATTTCTGCAGGATACATTGAGAATTTCAGTCCGTTTTCAAACTTTGTCAACGCTTTGAATTTCTCGATCTGAGCTTTTCTCTGCTTCATCAAATTATTGAATTTATTGATATTCAAAGTGATGGTTTCTTCTTTATCCAATTGCTCTCTCCATTTTGCAGACTCCAACAATAGCTGATAATTGGTGTTTTTTGCCATTCTGTCGTTGCTCGATTTTTCTAAAGCTTTCACATCAAAATAACTTAATTTCTGATAATTTGAACTAGGAATTTTGTCCCAGGCTAAAGCAAAATCATCATATCTCTCACCTACTTCTGCATAAGTAAAGAAATCTTCCATTCTGATGTCTGAAACAATTCCTTTTCTTTGGTTTGACTCACCGCTGATTCTGTAGAATTTCTGAATGGTGAGCTTTAATGATCCGAAATCATCTTCTGTATTTAAGAATCTGTTTAAATCAACAAACGTCTGTACTGTTCCTTTTCCGAAAGATTGTGGTGAACCAACAATGATTGCTCTTCCGTAATCCTGCATTGCACCGGCTAAAATTTCCGAAGCTGAAGCAGAAAGTTCGTTTTGCATAATGACCAAAGGTCCTGTCCAGATCGGCGTTTCCTGCTTATTTTTCAAAGTCTGAATTTTTCCGTTTCCGTCTTTCACCTGCACATAAGGTCCTGCATTCATAAAAAGTCCCATGATGTCACCAACTTCCGTCAATGAGCCACCACCGTTATTTCTAAGGTCTAAAACGATTCCTTCAATTCCCTGAGCCTTCAGTTTTACGATTTCGTTTTTGATGTCATCAGAAGCGTTTCTTCCTTTTTCATCTTCAAAATCTGCGTTGAAACTTGGTAAATTGATGAAACCATATTTTTTCCCTTTTGGAGAATTTACAATGATACTTCTTGCAAAAGTATCTTCAATCGCCACTTCTTCACGAAGCATTGTTACTTCTACAATCGTTTTATCTTTTTTCTGAACGGTCAATGTAACCGGAGTTCCTTTTTCACCTCTGATCAATCTTACCGCTTCATCGGAAAGCATTCCAACGACATTTACAGCATCTTCGTTAGGTTTAGACCGTACTTTAAGAATTTTATCTCCTTCTGAAAGCTTTTTCGATTTCCAAGCGGGTGCACCAATCGTCAATGCTCCAAGGAAAAGATTTCCTTTTTTCTCCTGAATAATGGCCCCGATTCCGATGACCTTTCCTTTGAATTGCGTATCAAAATCTTCTTTATCTTTCGGAGAATAATAATTCGTGTGCGGATCAAAAACTTCTGTGTAAGCATTCATGTAGACTGTAAACCAGTCCATTTTTTTTCTTTTTTTGAATCTGGTAAAGGTTTCTTTTACTAAATCTTTTACTTCATCAGTTGCTTTTGTCATTTTCTGCTGAGGAGAGAGAATTTCGAGCTTTATCGTATCTTTCAGCTTAAACTTCTGTACAGAATCTTTCTTTTCTTTCTGAGCTTCTTCTTTACTGTTCATCGACTCAATTTCCTGAAGGATATTGTATTTGATGAATTTTTTCCACTCATTGTACTGCTCTTTTTTATCAACAGGAACATTTTTAAGCTTTGATTCTAAAGTCAAAGTTTCATCTTCCTCCAGGTTAATCGGCTTGCTGAAAATATCCTGAGTCATCATATCGATCTCATCAACTCTCTGGTACAATCTGTCAACCGTCAGTTTGTAGAAAGCGAGATCACCCATATTCAAATAATCATCAAGCTTGGTTTCATGCTTTCCAAACTCTGTCATGTCCGACTGCAGAAAATATCTTTTTCCGGGATCGATCATCTCAAAATAATGTTTGTAAACATCTTTTGAATAAGCATCATTGATGGGTTTTGGGCTGTAATGTAAGTATGAAAGAGTGTTTTTAACGCTCACCATTATCGTCTGCATTTTCTCATCGTCATTCTTCGGCGAGTTGAAACAAAACATAAGACTTGTCAATGGAATAAAAAGTAGAAATTTATTTAGTTTAAAATTTTTCCACATAAATCTGTAATATATTTTTATTAATTTTTTTAAATCATTCAATAAGTAGCGTTTATTAAATGACTGTTACAAACTATCAAATTTAATACCTTATTTATAATTATCAATTAGTTTTAAGTATTTTTGTTAAAATTTAAATTTTTTATGGAAAAGCCACTTATTCTGGTAACCAATGATGATGGAATTACTGCTCCGGGTATCAGAAATCTTGTAGAATTTATGAACGAAATCGGTGAAGTAATTGTGGTAGCTCCCAACTCACCACAAAGCGGAAAAGGTCATGCCATCACTATAAACTCTACTTTAAGCTATGAAGAGGTGCATCTTGAAGGTCCTCAAAAAGATTTTTCATGTAGCGGAACTCCTGTTGACTGTGTAAAAATGGCTTTAGATAAAATTCTTCCGAGAAGACCGGATATTGTGGTTTCAGGAATCAATCACGGAGCCAACTCTTCGATCAACGTAATTTATTCAGGAACGATGTCTGCTGCAGTAGAAGGCGGCGTAGAAGGTCTTCCTTCGATTGGATTTTCTCTTCTTGATTTCAGCTGGGAAGCAGATTTCACACAGGCTAAAGAATATATTCAGAATATTGTAAGAAAAACTTTGGAAAACCCAATGCCCAAAGGTGTTGTTTTAAACGTAAATATTCCGAAACTTTCAAAAGAAGAAATTAAAGGCGTTAAAATCTGTAAGCAAGCCAATGCAAAATGGGAAGAAAGTTTTGACGAAAGAATCAACCCGCACGGAAAAAAATACTATTGGCTCACAGGTTACTTTAACAATATGGATGAGTCTGAAGATGCGGATGAAACGGCTTTAGCAAATGGGTATATTTCTATTGTTCCCGTGAAATTTGATATGACGGCTTATGAGTACATGAACACGCTGAATGAGGTGATGAAGTTTGATTAAATATACTCCCTCTTATTTTTTGCCACGAATCCACGAATTATTTATGACCATTTATTTCATATAAAATTAAGGTATAAAATTCGTGCATTCGTGGCAATTTTAAAACAAAACTTTATCCTCTTTTCTCAATTCTTCCAGATATTTACTCTTATCGTCCCGGTAAAATAAATTCATCGTCTCAAACGGAATCATTTTTAAATCTTTATTAACAATGTGAACGCAGGATTTTTTCACAGCACGAACATCAAAATCATGTGCATCCATAAAATTCATGATGATAATTCTAAAAAGATTATCATAGTCCAAATTCGGAGCCGATACTTCTGGAAGACAACATAATAACTGATTCACTTTAGGCTGAACCTGATCTACCGAAATTCCGGTACTGAAAATATCTAAAAGCTGCATCTGTAAACCGGCATCCTGTTCGTAGACGATCGTATTTTTCGTTTCATTATTCAGCAGATCAGCAGGATTGATATACCGTGTTAAAGGAATTGTTTCACCTTCCAGCTTTAAAATATATCCCATCGCCAAAGAATCCGGGTTACACGGAACGGGAATAATATCGTCTCCATTTAAAAGTGGAAACTGATTTAAAATTTCCTGACGTACTTCTGTTAACGTAATTTTTTCATGCGCAGAATCTTCTCTGTTTCTTCCTGCAACTTCAACGGGCTGAAAAGTAATTCCGCGGACACATTTCTGTTTTAAAGCAAACTCAATCAGCTTTCCGATCTCATCAATGTTTTTTCCTTTCTGAAGAACGATAACCAATGTTGTAGAAAGATTTAATTCATTTAATTTCTCCAAAGCTTTCATACGGACATTTGTGAGATCTTTTCCTCGGAAATCTTCTAAAACTTCAGGTTTAAAAGAATCAAACTGAAGGTAAATTTCAAATTCCGGAGCGTAAGTTGCCAGTTTTTCCGCAAAACCTGGATCATTCGCAATACGGATTCCATTGGTATTCAACATCAAATGTTTGATGGGTTTTGATTTCGCAACATCCATGATTTTGAAAAACTCAGGATGAATGGTTGGTTCTCCGCCACTGATTTGTACAACATCGGGTTCGCCCTCGTTTTTAACGATCGTATCAAACATGGCTTCAATCTGTTCCAAAGTTCTGTGACTTCCATAATGTGGCGAAGACATTGCATAGCAAGTCGGACAGGTCAGATTACAACGATCCGTAACCTCAACAATCGAAAGACAACTGTGCTGCTCATGATCTACACACAAACCGCAATCGTATGGACAGCCATATTCCACATCAGTCCCGAAATGAACAGGCATTTCTGAGGCTTTATTATAGTTTCTGATATTTTTATAATATTGCACATCCGAAGCGATCATCGTCTTGAAAAAGCCGTGATCGGGACATCTTTTCGTCATAAAAACGGCCTCGTCTTCGATGATGATCTTCGCTCCTACTCTTTTCAGGCATTCCGGACAAAGGCTGATCGTATAATCGTAATAAGTATAGTTTCTTACTGGCATAATTTCAATTTGTTACATTCCTCCACATACGAATCCGCTTATCAATCCGCAGATCAACATTGAAATAAGCATCGTCATCCAAAACTGCTTTCTTGAGAACTTTCGTCCGTCTTTACTCTCATAGATCAACTTTACAAAAACTGTAATTACTAATGATACAACGGCCGCTACACCAAGAATCATCAGAATAATCATGGCGACAAAACCTTCCAATCCACCAACTTCCAAAAGTGTAAGCATTTTCATATTTAAATTTCTTGATATTTAATTAAAATGGTACTGTTTATAATCTTATAAATGTAATAAATAATCACAGAAAGACAAACCAGCTGGATCGTTCCTAAATTTCCTATGATCTCAATTTTAGGTTTAATAAAATCTAAAAGAAATCTGAATGAAAAATAACTCAGCATAAACAACTGAAAGAGAAATCCTGAAACATATTTATTTTTTCGGGCAATCATTTTCAGTTCAAACCACATGAAAAGTAAAAAAGCAATTTCGTATAATGCAACAGGATGTCTTAGATATTCATCTCCCAAGTGCATTCCGAAAATAGAATCTGTGGGTATTCCATAAGTTTCTTCATGCACTCCCGTGAGAAAACAGCCAATTCTTCCTATAATAATCGCTAGAATTAAAGGAAAAACAATTAAATCTCCCGTGCTTTCTTTGTGTCTTACAATTTTCTTTGCTATTTCTACACCGATTAATCCAAAAGCCAAACCGCCGACAATGGTATTATTTGTCCAAAATCTTTTAAAATTAAAGTCTTCAAATAAAACATAAGGGTTTTCTAAGTTTCCTATTAGTTTTGAACCCAATAATGCTCCTGCAGTTGCACCGATCAAAACTGCTGCTGAAGTATTGAAAGACATTTTTTCAGGTGATCTCTTTTTCAGAAAAAAATAATAGCGCATGGCTATAAATATCCCCAATGTTTCGAAAACTGGATGTGCGAGAATCGTTTTGCCAAATATTTGAAAAGTAACCGGAAAATCCATGATTTCAAAAGTAGTATATTTAGGATAAATTATTAATTTTAATTTGTAAATACTAAACCAACAGACAAAATGCGTATAGAAAATGATATAAAATTGGGTTTTAAAGACGTCATGTTCAGACCAAAACGGTCTACTTTAAAATCACGGGCAGAAGTAGATCTAAACAGAGAATTTACATTTCTTCACACTCAGAAAAAATGGAAAGGAACCCCAATCATCGCTGCCAATATGGACACGGTGGGAACTTTTGAAATGGCTGTAGAGCTCGCAAAAGACAAAATAATCACCGCTGTTCACAAACATTACACCGTTGAAGAATGGGGTGAATTTCTTGACAATCAAGACACTGGCATTCATCAATACATTGCTTTAAGCACAGGAACAGGAAAAGCAGATGAAGAAAAAATAAAAACGATTCTGGGTCAACATCCAAAAATAGAATTTCTCTGCATTGACGTTGCAAATGGATATTCTGAACACTTTGTACAATTTGTAAAAAAAGCCAGAGAAAATTTCCCTGATAAAATTATCATTGCAGGAAATGTGGTGACAGGTGAAATGGTAGAAGAACTTCTTTTAGTTGGCGCAGATATTATCAAAGTAGGAATCGGTCCTGGCTCTGTCTGTACAACGAGAGTAAAAACCGGTGTAGGGTATCCTCAACTTTCTGCCATTATAGAATGCGCCGATGCAGCTCATGGGTTGAAAGGTCACATCATTGCAGACGGAGGCTGTAAAGTTCCCGGAGATGTTGCCAAAGCTTTTGGTGGCGGAGCTGATTTTGTGATGCTCGGCGGAATGTTTGCCGGTCATGATGAAAGCGGAGGCGAAATGATTGAAGAAAATGGAAAGAAGTTTAAACTATTCTATGGTATGAGTTCAAAAACAGCAATGGATAAACATTCCGGAGGCGTGGCTGAATATAGAGCTTCTGAAGGCAAAACAGTGAAAATAAAATACAAAGGTCCGGTATCAGAAACAGTGAAAGATATTTTGGGCGGGGTGCGATCAACCTGTACCTATGTAGGCGCTCCAACATTGAAAGAATTATCTAAAAGGACGACTTTTATAAGGGTGCAGGAACAGGAAAATCAGGTTTTTAATGACTGATTATCAGTGCTTCAAAACTAATCAATGAATTTCACATACCGTTGAAAACGTTTTCAAACAAAGGTTTCACCAGATAGAGGGTTTGTTGAGGGGTAGAGTTTTTGGTTATTTTATTTATTTTCTTTCTATTTGCATCTTCAAACGAAACACAGAATACGAATGACGAAGAAAGTCTTCCTCCGAATATTTTATCAGTCTGGAAAAAGTATTCGGAGTTTTTATTGATCTTACTTTTAAGTCTTCCCTTGTTTGATATTGTGTGGTATAAAAAAATTATTCCTGCCACTTAATTTCATCTCTGAACTTCAATCACATTTTTTTGAATATCTTTTTAAATTTATTCAACATCCTTATTCTTACCCTCCTGACAATTTTGCCAGGATAATAAAGAGGCAACTATTCTTTATATAAAATCAATACATAACAAAAGTTTCTTTTGACGTTAGTTTTAAAACTTATGATTTTTAAAGTTCGGAGAAAATAAAGATTATTATGAAATTTAAAACTAAATTTACCGCCTGATCAAGAACTTATCTGGCAGAAAACACCGCAGATTGATGTAAAAAAGATATTAGTAAAATCATTGATTAATTAAAATTTGATGATGGATGAAAAGAAAATATTTTTTAACCAACATTAGCCTTAAATATGGATTTGATAAAGTCCTCTAAAATATATTTTACGTTTTTTTTCCGGAGCTTATTCATCTTTGCAAAGAAAAAGAATATAAAAATGGGTTTTAAAAGAGATTTTTGCAATCTTTTCCTGGTCCTTTTCATATTAGAAAGCCTTTCTTTATCAGGACAAAATTCTAATTCTCAACAAAGGAAAATCGATCAGCTTATCAGCCGTACCAATGAATTGTATCTGAATGGAGAAACAAATCAGGTTTTTGCTTCTTCAAAAAAAATAATCAATTTATCTGAACAATTAAAATATGATAAAGGCCTTTCTTACGGCTATTATTATCTCGCTGCCTATTTTTACGACAATGCAAAATTCAGAGAAAGCGTACAGAATGTAAAAAAAGCACAGCAGTACACAAAATATTTAGCCAATGACAAAACCCATTCTGCAAAGCTTTCGGCTTTATTAGGAGGAAACTACCTGTTGCTGGAACTCTATACTTTATCTTCCGAAAATTATAGAAAAACCATTGATATTCTTGAAAGCAAATCTCAGAAAAACATCACAGATTCGCTTACAGAAAGCGCCACCTATTCTAATCTGAGTTACCTTTTTCAAAATATCAATATGCCGGATTCGATGTATTATTATCTTAAAAAAGAAAAAAAAATTCTAAAAAAAATCAAATTTAAAGATGCTTATATTCAAAAAGGCTGTTCTTGCCTTGGCTTCGGAAATTATCATCTTAGCAAAAACAAAATAGATTCTGCGCAATATTATTATAACAAATCATTAGAATTTTTTAACGATAAAAAACATCCCTGCAAAATTGAATCTCTTATTGGTCTGGGAAATCTTTATATTCATCAAAAAGATTACGAAAAATCCCATCAATATTATGATTGTGCACTAAAAAGTTTTGAGCAGAATAATTTTCCTGATATCAAGAGCGAATTGCTTAAAAAAACCTCTGAACTTCACATTTCGCAAGGTAATGCTTCAGAAGCAAAAAAATATCATGATATGTATCTGAAAGTACATACCGAATTAGACGGACGCAAAAAAAATGAGCGTGATTTTGTGCTGAATGAGGTCATGAAAGAGGAAAAAGCGAAACATCAGAAGGAAGTGAGAGAAAGCTGGAAATTAACGCTGATTATTGCCTCCTTGCTTATTTTTATTTCTGCGTTTATTATTTATCTTCTGAAAAAATCTAAAATCAGAAACCATAAAGCTTTAGAAATGGCCAAACGGCTCCGGTCAGAAAAAGCTGTACAGGAAAAGGAAAAAGTAATAGTAAAACTACAGGTCAACGAAGCCTTCAATGAAGTAAGGAAGCTCGCTAAAGAAAACAGTTCAGAGTTTTTTACGAAATTTCAGGAAGTTTATCCGCACTTTACACTGAAAATGCTCAGTGTCAATCCGAAATTTAAAGTTTCTGAACTTACTTTTGCTGCTTATATTTACTTAGGGTTTAACACTAAAGAAATAGCAGACTATACCTTCAAAGCAGTAAAAACAATAGAAAATAACCGTTATAATCTTCGGAAAAAGCTTGAAATATCTCCTGAGAAGGATCTCCGGATCTGGCTGAGAAATTATATAGATTCCGAATAGCAAAATCCCTTTCATAAAGATATGAAAGGGATTTATATTGTGATTTAAACTGATCTTAAGTAAGCATTCCGCCGTCTACATTCAACACCTGTCCGGAAATGTAAGAAGACATTTCACTTCCGAAGAACACACACGCATTTGCTACATCTTCCGGCTGACCTCCTCTCTTCAAAGGAATTCCTTCTCTCCATCCCTGAACTGTTTTTTCATCTAAAGCTGCTGTCATTTCAGTTTCAATAAATCCTGGTGCAATTGCGTTGCAACGGATGTTTCTTGATCCCAATTCTAATGCGACAGACTTTGTGAATCCTATAACTCCTGCTTTTGAAGCTGCATAGTTTGCCTGTCCTGCATTACCTTTCACTCCCACAACAGAAGTCATATTGATAATAGAGCCCGATTTCGCCTTCATCATTGGCTTAATTACCGCTTTAGTAAGGTTGAATACAGAATCTAAATTTACCTTGATTATGGTGTCCCAATCATCTTTTGACATTCTCATCAACAGATTATCTTTTGTGATTCCTGCATTGTTGACCAAAATATCAATTTTACCAAACTCTGCCATTACTTCTTCTACCAATTTCTGAGCAGCATCGTAATCTGATGCATCAGACTGATACCCTTTAATTTGAGTTACAGAACTCAAAGCAGTTTCCAATTCTTTCGCTTTTTCTACAGAACCGGCATAGGTAAATGCTACTTTAGCTCCCTGTTGAGCAAAGATTTCTGCAATTCCTCTCCCGATTCCTCTTGTAGCTCCGGTAATTAGTGCTACTTTTCCTTCTAATAGTTTCATATATATGATGATTTTATCTAAAATAGTTTAGTCTGAATGTGCAAAGATATTATTTATCTCAAAATAATTTTCTTCTTACTTTTCTAATCAGCAATTATTTGCCTGAATTATTCACAATGAGTACAATCTCGCCCTTTAAAGTTTTGCTTTTAGAAAATTCAATCAATTCATTGATTGTTCCTCTTTTAGTTTCTTCGAATTTTTTTGAAATTTCACGGCTTAGACTTGCTCTTGTTTCTTCACCAAAGAATTCCTTGATCTGCTCTAAAGTCGTATTAATCTTATGCGGACTCTCATACAAAACAATGGTTTTTTTCTCTTCAGCCAGTTGTTTCAGCTTCGTTTGTCTTCCTTTCTTAGGAGGAAGGAAACCTGCAAATAAAAACTCATTATTTGGCAAACCAGAAACCACTAAAGCCGGAATCAAAGCGGTAGCTCCCGGAAGACATATCATTTCGATATTGTGATCCGAACCTGCTTTTGCCAAAAGGTAACCCGGATCTGAAATTCCCGGAGTTCCTGCGTCGGTAATAATTGCGATATTCTGACCGCTCTGAAGATCAGCAATTACTTTCTCTGTCGCAGTATGTTCGTTATGTAAATGATATGATTTTAAAGGTTTTGAAATTTCGTAATGCTTCAAAAGCACTCCGGAAGTTCTCGTGTCTTCACACAAAATATAATCGACCTCCTTCAGCACTTTTATCGCTCTGAAAGTCATGTCTTCTAAATTCCCAACCGGTGTGGGAACGAAATATAGGATTCCTGACATTTTATTTTAAGTATTTGAAACCAAATAATCCTTGCTTGAAAACAACGTTTATTGTATCTCTATTACTGATTTCATTTAAGGGTCTTACCCTATTTAAATTTCTGATTTCATCAATTTTTTCTAAAATTTCCTCATCAAAATCATTGATTGAAATTTTATTTCCAGAAAGATGTATATATTTTTCTTGTTTAATTTTTTCTGCATAAACAGAAAGCACTTCTTTTTCTTTTCCTCTAATTGTTAATTGATTAACATACAATGATAAATTTGTAATAATCTTAGTAAAAAATACAAATGTAAAAATGATTAAAAACAAAAAACCAAGAATTGCTTCACCTTTGGATTGAATTGTTTTAGCTTTAAATAGCAAAACAAACAAAAGTATACAGCTCCAAATTATTAAATGTATTTTCCAAGAAACATTATCATTAAATTTCTCAATATCATCCTGTAAATATTCTCTCTTAATTAAAGGTTGCAAATAAAAATTAAGAATAAAAAAAAGAAGAATAAATAAACCATAAAAGACGATTGTTTTTTTATCAATCCTTTTCTTTAAAATTCTTATTCCACTCAAAATTATAAGAATTTGTTTTCTACCAATATCCAAAGTCTCTGTGCGTACTCATCGACTTTATCCCATTTTCTGTCATAGTACAGGTCACTCAGATATTCTTTCGCCTCTTCCAGATTTCTGCATCTGTTCAGCTCAGCAACGGCTTGGTTAAGGTCAGTCTGGCTTCCTCCGAAAAGAAGCTTTGTAAAAGCCATTCTGTCATTCAGATCAAGTCTGAATTCCGGTTTTTGTTTTTCAGCTTCCATATATTCTGTAGGAATATTGGTTTTTAAGATGCTTCCTGAATCTTCTTTCACAACCGGAACAGATTTTTCCTGAGGAATTTCTCTCGCTAAAGGATCATCATCGAATAAAGTCTGAATTGTTTTTAAGCCTTTAATATTTGCCAGTCTTATTTTTTTCTCCCGCTGATACGCTTCCAGATTTTCAAAACTTTCGTCGGATGCAGGTTTTTCTTTTTCGATGTCTGATGAAGGTCTGTCGATATCAACAATCTTTCTTTTGTCAGATTCTTCGGTTGTTATAATATTCTCGTTGATTTCAACTTCTGCTTCAGTATCTTTTTTAATTTCTGTCAGAATACTTTCTACATTAGAGTTTTCGGTGATGATTTCGTCTTCATCATATTTAAAATCATCAGAAACAATCTCATTTTCAAACTCTTCAATTAAAATTTCATCTTCAGGCTCATCTGATTCAAACATACTTGGAATTTTCTCCGAAGAATCATCTGTAATTTTTACAGATTCATAATTATTCTGAATGTGCTCCTCTTCTTCAAATTGGTTAGAAACACTTTCATCAGAAATTTCATTTTCAAACTCGTCAATTTCGTTTAATTGATTATTGAAAATCGCTTCTTCCTCCGTTACTTTTTGATCAAATATTTCTTCATCTATATCATCTTCTTCCTCAGGAACCGAATTTTCCAAAATTCTTTCTTCGTCAACGAAGCTCAAAACTTTAGAAACTTCTTCATTTGCTTCCTCCTCTTCAATTTCATCCAATTGATCATTAAAAACAGATTCTTCTTCAGTAATTTCAGTATCTAAATTTTCCTGAAGTGTATTTTCTTTTATTAATTCTTCAGAGTTTTCATCAATTTGTTCCTCTTCAGCAAGATTAACCAAATTTTCATGAAATTCATTTTCCTCAATTTCGTTTAGCTGATTATTGAAGATTGCCTCTTCTTCCATCACATTGTTCGGAAGATGAGTTTCTGCGTTACCGATTTCGTTCAGCTCATTATTAAAAATAGCTTCTTCTTCCATCACTTCATGAGAAAAATCCTGAGATTCAGAGATAGATTCGGCTGGAGAATGATTTGAAAAAGCTTGTGAAAACTGTAAATCATCTTTTCGGTAATACTCCACTTTAGATTTTAACAGCTTCAAAAAAGAAATTCTTTCGGCTAATTGATCAATAAGATCCTGCTTAGAAAGTAGTTCGTCAACATCGTTTATTTTGTCCAGAATACTGATGATATTCTTGGATTCAAAAAAAATCTTTTCCTGTAAATCTTGGATGTTCTGCATAGAAGAATCTTAATTAAAATTGCTTACTTTTGATCTTAAAATATTACGGCTAAAATAACAAATGTTTTTAGAAAATACAATTAATCATTCCAAACAAAGCGGTTGGATGGAAGTTATTTGTGGCTCAATGTTTTCCGGGAAAACCGAAGAGTTGATCAGAAGACTGAGAAGAGCTGAAATGGCGGGGCAGAATGTGGAAATTTTCAAACCCAAAACAGATACGAGATATTCTGATGAAGATGTCGTTTCTCACAATAAAAATAAAATCCGAAGCACTGCAGTACAAAATCCTGACGAAATTATTCTTCTGGGATCAAATTGTGACGTGGTAGGAATTGATGAAGCACAGTTCTTTGACGAAAGCATTGTAGAAGTATCTAATCAATTGGCAAACAACGGAATAAGAGTTGTTATTGCAGGTTTGGATATGGATTTTCTTGGGAGACCTTTCGGACCTATGCCCAATTTGATGGCAACGGCAGAATATGTAACAAAAGTTCATGCAATCTGCAAGAGAACCGGAAATTTAGCCAATTATTCTATGAGGATTTCTCAGGGAAATAATCTGGTGGAATTAGGCGAAACGGAAAGTTATGAAGCAGTAAGCCGTCGTGTTTTTATTGACGAAGTACTTTTGAAGAAGAAAAATGGTTAATTTAGGCTCAGTTTAAGGGTTAGAATTAATAAACCCGCACTAGAATTTCACTATTAAGCACAAAATATAAGCAGAAAGGGCACCAATGAATTATACAGTACAACAAATTGCAGAAATCACCAATTCAAAAATTATTGGAGATAAAGAATTTATTATCAAAAACATCGCTTTTGACAGCAGGATAATTTATGCAACCAGAAATACTGCTTTTATTGCCATCAATACCAAAAAAAATTCGGGAGAAAAGTTTATAGAATCTGCTATCGACAGAGGGATAAAAGTCATTATCTCTGAACATCAGTATCCACAATTTGAAAATATTACATGGATTATTGTAGAAAACTCTGTAGATTTTCTTCAGAAATTAGCAAAATATCATTTCGCACATTCAGATATAAAATCAATAGGAATTACAGGAAGTAATGGGAAGACAATTCTTAAAGAATGGTTGTACCAATGTTTATGGAACGAGTTTCCTACGGTAAAGAGTCCCAAAAGTTTTAATTCTCAGATTGGTCTTCCGCTTTCGTTACTTCAAATTAATAAAAATCATCAAGTAGGAATATTTGAAGTTGGAATTTCCATGCCAAATGAAATGCAGGTTTTGGAAAATATTTTTCATCCTCAAATCGGTTTATTAACTCACATCGGAACAGCTCATGCAGCGAATTTTGAGTCTGAAGAAGATTTGATCGATGAAAAAATAAAGCTCTTCAAAGATTCTGAAGTTGTTATTTTCAATGGAGATAATCTATTGGTCGACAAAAAATTAAGAGAAATCTATTCAAGTAAAAAATTAATTACTTACGGATTCCAGAAAAGCAACAACGTCTTCATTAAAACCAATATCAAAGATGAAAACATTGTTGTCAAATATTTTGATGAAGAAATCAGCTTCCCGGTTAATCAGCGTGATGAAGCAACCTTGACGAATGCTTTAGCTTTGATCACAGTTTTAAAAGAGCTAAACATCCCTACTGATAAAATTATCGAAAAAATCAACGCTCTGAAAGCCGTAGAAATGCGCCTTGAAGCTATTGAAGGAATTAAAAATAATATCATCATCAATGACTCATTTAATCTGGATCTTGATTCTTTAAAAACAGCTCTGCAATTCTTAAATGAATATAAAAAGTCAAAAAAATCCTTGGTTTTAACAGATATTATCGGCGTTAATGCAAATTCCGAGGAATTGTATGAAGAAGTTTCTGAATTGGTGAATGAGCAGAAATTTGATTCGGTTTTCTTAATTGGAGAAGAAATTTCCAACTTCAGAACACTTTTTAAATCTAATACTTTTACTTTTATTAATACTCAGGAATTAATTGACAGTAAACATCTTACAGAAATTGAAAATCACATTATTTTATTAAAAGGTGCAAGAAAATTTGAGATTGAAAAATTAAAAGATCTTCTTGAATTAAGAAAACACGACACAGTTTTAGAAATCAATCTGAATGCGATTTTGCACAATATCAATTACCATAAATCTCTGCTGAAACCTACAACCAAAATGATGGCAATGGTAAAAGCAAATGCTTACGGCTTAGGAAGTTATGAAATTTCAGAATTTCTGCAGCATCATCATATTGATTATTTAGGTGTTGCTTTTGCTGACGAAGGTGTAGAGCTTCGAAAAAAAGGAATTACCACACCAATTGTTGTAATGAATCCTGAACAACACAGCTATGATGCAATTATTCAGTATAATCTTGAGCCGGAAATTTACAGTTTCAGGGTTTTGGAATTGTTTTATGAAACGGTTCAAAAATCCGGATATGATAAAGAATATCCTATCCATATCAAGCTTGAAACAGGGATGCATCGTCTTGGTTTTAAGGAACATGAATTAAATCAGTTAATTCAGAGCTTGCAATATAAAAATCTGAAAGTTCAGAGTATTTTCAGCCATTTATCATCGTCTGATGTTCCTGAAGAAAAAGAATTTACTTTAAAACAATTAAAGACCTTTGATAAAAATTCTAATTATTTAATTGAAAATATTAGTTATCAACCTTTAAGACATATTTTAAATTCATCGGGAATCACCAATTATACTGAATATCAATACGATATGGTGAGGATCGGCATCGGAATGCTGGGTGAATCTCCTGATGGTGAAATTCAGAAACAGCTTCATTCAACGGTAAGCTTTAAAACGGTAATCTCGCAAATTTCTATGGTAGAAAACGGAGAATCAGTGGGTTACAGCAGAAAATACAAAACCAGTCATTTAACCAAAATTGCTACAATTCCCGTTGGTTATGCAGATGGAATTCCACGTTTGATAGGAAACCAGGTGGGAAATGTGGGTATTAATAGAACTTTTGCACCCATTGTCGGAAACATCTGTATGGATATGATGATGATCAATGTCGATGAAGTTCCCAATGTGAAAGAAGGTGATAAAGTGACCATTTTCAACGCCAAACCAAGCCTTAAAGAATTTGCAGGGTACTGCAAAACCATCACTTATGAAGTATTAACCTCGATATCTCCTCGTGTGAAACGGATTTATGTAAAAGATTAATTATGAAAAAATTCCTCGCTTTTTTATTCGTATTTCAATTGATTTTTATCCAATCGCAGGTAAAAGAGGGTTTGGTCATACCTAAAAATCCGAAAATCGGGCTTTCTCTTGCAGGAGGTGGTGCAAAAGGTTTTGCCCATGTCGGAGTTTTAAAAGTTTTAGATTCTTTAGGAGTTAAGGTTGATTACATCTCCGGAACCAGTATGGGAGCAATTATCGGCGGGCTTTATGCTTCAGGATATACAGGAAAAGACATTGAAAAAATTGTTACTGATACCGATTTTTATTCTTTAATCCGAGATCCGAAATCACGTACGGAAAGCACGTTTTTTAATAAATCTGTAGACAAATATCTCTTATCAATTCCTTTAAAAAACGGAAAAATTAATCTCCCCTCCTCTATCAGTTCAGGACAGAAAAACGTTTATCTTCTGAAAGAATTATTTAAAAATGTTTCAACAATTGAAGATTTTTCCAAATTACCCATTCCTTTCATGTGCGTTGCTACAAATCTGGAGAGTGGAAATATGCAGATTTTCGAAAAGGGGGATCTTGTACAGTCAATTATGGCTAGTTCTGCTTTTCCTTCGTTGATGGATCCTGTAAAGATTGGTGACAGTATTTATATCGATGGTGCAATGACAGTAAATTATCCTTCAAAACCTCTGAAAGATAAAGGAATTGATATTGTAATCGGTGTAGATTTGAATCAGGATCTTTCAAAGAGAGAAGATTTAAACAATATTATTTCGATTTTGAACCAGGTTATCGATTTCGGTATTCAAAAAGATACCCGTCGTCAGTACAAATTTACTGACATCAACATCAAACCTAACCTCAAAGGCATGACTGCAACAAGCTATGACGATAAGAAGAAAATTCTTGACAGCGGATTTGTAGAAGGTCTCAAGTATGTTGATATATTAGATAAACTTCCAAAGCGTCCTTTTGACCGCCTTAGACAGCCCGTAAATCCTATTTATTCCAATGTATACAAGATTGACAGCATTGCCTTGATTGGAAGCAGAATTTACGGCAAAAACTACGTTCTCGGTAAAATGGGACTCAGACTTCCGTCAATGCAGACTTACGGAAGTGTAAACAGAGGTATAGATAAATTGGTTGCTACAAATAACTATCGTTTTATCAACTATGATATCGTTACAGAAAATAATATTAATTATCTGAAATTGTATGTAACTGAAGATGATGCAAGACATTTTCTGAAATTCGGGTTGCACTACGATGAGATTTTCAAGACCGGATTATTGCTTAATTATTCAGCAAAAAGATTATTATTTAAAAATTCAAATTTATCACTGGATGTAATAGTTGGTGACAAACCAAGATTCTACCTGAATTATTTTATAGATAACGGATACATTCCTGGTTTTGGAATCTATTCTTCGGGGATGAGTTTTGATCTGAAAGGAAATAATAATATCAATATTGACAAATGGGAATGGCTCAGAAATGAAGCTTACATACAGTCGATTTGGCGGGATAAATTTGCTATAGGAGCGGGATTAAGCCATGACTACTTTGAGGCAGACATGAACGGTACCAATAAGAGGTATAGTCGTTTTCTCAATCCATATGTATTCCTGAAAAGTGATACCCAAAATGACAGAGATTTTCCACGGAGAGGATTTTATATGAATGCCGAAGGTAAAGTTATTGATCTTTTAAAATCTGAAGTTGAGAAAAGAATTGTTCAGGTAAAAGCAGATATCAGAGTCAATATTCCTTTATCAAAGCAATTCAGTTATCATTTAAATCTATATGGAGGAATTACCATTGGTGACAATCTTCCACAATTCTACCAATACAGATTGGGGGGAATTTTTGAGCAGAATATTGTTAATTTTAAAACATTCAACGGATTCTATTTTGCCCAATTAAACAGCAATAATGTAGCACTGATTTCAAACGATATTCAGTTCAAATTTTATAAAAACTTTTTTCTAAGCGGAAATTTCTCTTTTGCCAATCTTTCGGATGATATCACTTTTGAAGATGCAGCAAAAGTAAATTACAGCTCATTAGGAATTATGGCGGGTTATAAATCTCCTTTTGGACAGATTAAATTCAACTTCAGCCATTCACTTAAAAATAATCAAAAAGGTATATTCAGTGTTATTTTAGGACACTGGTTTTAAAAAAATGATACAGTTCTTTTACGAAAAATTACCAGAAACGGTAAATGCAGAATACAAAAAATGGCTGGAAGAAATTATTCTTTCAGAGGAAAAAAAATTAGGAGAAATCAACTATATTTTCTGTGACGACGAATATTTACTAAAGATTAATCAGGATTATCTTCAGCATGATTATTACACAGACATCATCACTTTCGATTCCGTAAAAGGCAAAACAATAAGCGGCGAGATTTTCGTATCTTTGCAGCGCATTTCAGATAACGCTTCTACTCTATCCAAAAATTATGAAGAAGAATTAAGAAGAGTTTTGGCTCACGGCATTCTTCATCTCTGCGGATATAAAGATAAGACAGAATCAGAAGAACAAGAAATGCGAAGCAAAGAAGATTTTTATATTACAAGATATAATTAGGAGCTAATCCCGCTATCCGCACTCGCTTTTTCCTTTTTTCAAAAGAAAAAGAGCTCAAACAAATGCTACTATCGGGGCTAGAAATATCGAATTAAAGGCGCTTTTAAGCCTTATTTTGATACAATGTTTCACGTGAAACATTTATATGAATTTTAAAATTTAAGGCTTAAATAAGCAATTAAAATGATTTCAGAAATATATGATGTAATTGTAGTAGGCGCAGGTCACGCAGGTTGTGAAGCTGCTGCTGCTGCCGCCAATTTAGGATCAAAAACTTTATTGGTTACAATGAATATGCAGACCATCGGACAGATGAGCTGCAATCCGGCAATGGGAGGAATTGCCAAAGGACAGATCGTCAGAGAAATTGATGCAATGGGAGGTTACTCCGGAATTATTGCCGATAAATCTGCGATCCAATTTAAAATGCTGAACCTTTCAAAAGGGCCTGCAATGTGGTCTCCAAGAACACAAAATGACAGAATGTTGTTTGCAGAAGAATGGAGATACGCATTAGAAAACACTCCAAATCTTGATTTCTTTCAGGATATGGTGAAGAGTTTAATTATAGAAAATAATCAGGCTGTAGGTGTTGTAACTTCTTTAGGAATAGAAATCAAATCAAAATCTGTCGTTCTTACCAACGGTACTTTTCTTAATGGCTTAATCCACGTTGGAGATAAGCAATTAGGTGGTGGAAGAATGGGTGAACCAAGAGCTTTTGGAATTACCGAACAATTGGTTTCTTTAGGTTTTGAAGCAGGAAGAATGAAGACCGGTACTCCACCAAGAGTAGACGGAAGAAGTCTTGATTATTCTAAAATGGACGAACAAAAAGGAGACGAAAATCCACAGAAATTCAGTTATTCAGACACTCCGAAACTGACGAAACAATTAAGCTGTCACATTGTTTATACAAACGAAACTGTACACGATATTTTACGTGAAGGGTTTGACAGAAGTCCAATGTTTAATGGTACAATTCAAAGCTTAGGACCAAGATATTGCCCAAGTATTGAAGATAAAATTAACCGTTTTGCAGAGCGTACAAGACATCAGCTTTTCGTAGAACCGGAAGGTTGGAAGACTGTTGAAATCTACGTAAACGGATTTAGTTCTTCTTTACCTGAAGATGTTCAGATAAAAGCAATGAAGCATATTCCGGGATTTGAAAACGTAAAAGTGTTCCGTCCAGGCTATGCTATTGAATATGACTACTTCCCTCCTACTCAGCTAAAACATACTTTAGAAACAAAATTGGTTGATAATTTATACTTTGCAGGTCAGATTAATGGGACTACAGGATATGAAGAAGCAGCCGGACAAGGCTTAATGGCGGGTATCAATGCGCATAATAAAGTGCATGAGAAGGATGAATTCATCCTAAACAGAGATGAGGCTTATATCGGTGTTTTAATCGATGATTTAATTACAAAAGGTACAGAAGAACCTTACAGAATGTTTACTTCAAGAGCTGAATACAGACTTCTTTTAAGACAGGATAATGCGGATATCAGATTAACTGAAAAAGCTCATAAATTAGGATTGGCAAATGATGAAAGACTAAAAAGAGTAGAAGAGAAAATCACTAAAAGTCAGGAACTTGAGTCTTTTCTACGAGAAACTTCTTTAAAACCAGGTTTGATTAATCCGATCTTAGAAGGTATTGAAAGTAACCCCGTAGATCAGGCTTACAGAGCTTCTCAGTTTCTTACAAGACCCAATATTACATTGGAAAAATTAGAAGAAATCGATATTATCAAAGAAAAAGCATCACAATATGATGATGAAGTAAGAGAACAGGCTGAAGTAAATATCAAATACAAAGGTTACATCGAAAAGGAAAAAGAAAATGTGGCTAAGCTAAATAGACTGGAAAATGTGAAGATTCCTGAAGATTTTGATTATATAAAATTATCAAGTCTTTCTGCAGAAGCAAAACAAAAAATGACCAAAGTAAGACCAAAAACATTGGCACAAGCAGGAAGAATCAGTGGTGTTTCTCCTTCTGATATCAACGTTTTAATGGTTTATTTAGGACGATAATGCATTGATGTTTCACGTGAAACATTTATCAATTAGAAATTAAAATATGTGAAATTTGAGACTATAATGGTTTCAAATTTCATTTTTTAAAATATATACAACTCATGAAAATTAAAGATCATTTTCTTTCAAAGGAAGTATTTGAAATTGTAGAGACTGATACAAAAGGTGTTTTTAAAACCTCCCCTATTCCAACAAATATTTCTAAATATTATGAAAGTGAAGATTATATTTCTCACCATCAGGATTCAGGAAGTCTAAAGGAAAAGCTATATAAATTTTTGCAATCTTTTAATCTTCAGTACAAAAAAACTATTCTTATCGACAGAATAAAAAAGAATTCTAAGGTACTTGATTATGGATGCGGAGCCGGAGAATTTGTAAAATTCATAGAAAATGATTTTGAAACTTTTGGTTTCGAGCCAGATTCCGATGCAAGAAAAGCGGCAAAAAGTAAGATAAATAAAGCTAAAATAATTGATAATTTAGACACAATAGAAAATGGATCTCTAGATGCAATTACATTATGGCATGTCTTTGAGCATATCGAAAATCAGGATGAAATGTTAGAAATTTTTAATTTAAAACTTAAAGAAAAAGGTATTTTAATTATTGCTGTTCCCAATCCTACTTCTTACGATGCGAAACATTATAAAGAGTTTTGGGCTGCATATGATGTACCAAGACACATCTATCATTTCTCAAAATCCGGGATGGAAAATCTAATTGCTAAGAAGCCAAATTGGAAAATGAGAAAAATCAAACCTTTGATTTTAGATTCTTATTACATCTCGATGTTGAGCGAAAAATACAAAAAATCACCTCTATTTTGGCTAAAAGCGGTCATTCACGGAACGATTTCTAACGTAAAAGCATTATTTTCTAACGAATTTTCAAGTTTGATATACATTATCGAAAAAAAATAGAAAATCGATTTTTAAGCTATTTCTGAAGGTCAATTTTCAGCTATTTTGACAAATTTTTATAAAAACTCAGAAAAAATTCTGAGTTTTTATTTTTTTTTATTTTACAATCTTGAAAATTTTAAATATTTGACGTAACGATTTTAGTGAATTCAAATTTGTTTTTGAATTTTTAAAATCTTAATCATTCTAAACTTAGTTCAAATAAATTGTTAGCTCTTAAATAAACGCACTTTTTCATTCCGGAGGAATCTCAACATCACAAATAAAAACTCAGTCTAGATTCCTCCGGAATGACAAACTTTGAAAAAACTAAGAAAAATTAGAAATTAATTGATTGAAAATTCAAATTCTAACATAAACACTTATTTTAAGCGATATTTTCAAATTTATAAATCAATACTCGGGAAACTTTTGTTTTTAAGTTTTTGATTTATTTCTGAAAGTCAATTTTTAGAATTTTTTCAAAAAATAAATAAATTTTGAAGATCAAATTTAAAATAAAAAAGTCTGCCGAAAATTCAGCAGACATAAAAATTTATATTTAAAAAAATTATTTGTTGATCGCGGCAATTCCCGGAAGTTCCAGTCCTTCCAAACTTTCCAACATTGCTCCTCCTCCTGTAGAAACATAACTTACTTTATCAGCATAACCAAATTGCTTTACAAAGGCAACACTGTCACCACCTCCCACTAATGAAAAGGCTCCCATTTTCGTTGCTTCAGCAATACTATCCCCTAAAGCTTCAGTTCCTGCAGAAAAATTTGACATTTCAAAAACTCCGATTGGTCCGTTCCATAAAATTGTTCTTGAATTTAATAAAACATCATTAAACTGAGCACGAGATTTCGGACCTGCATCCATTCCCATCCATCCTTCAGGAATTTCATAAATATCAGCTTCTTTTCTATCCGCATCATTACTGAAACTTTCAGCGATAATCGTATCAGAAGGCAAATATACTTTCACATTATGTTCTTTTGCTTTTCCTAAAATTTCAAGAGCTAAAGGCAATTTATCTTCTTCTACCAAAGAATTTCCGATCTTACCACCGAGAGCTTTAATGAAAGTAAAAGCCATACCTCCACCGATAATTAAATTGTCAACAGCAGGTAAAATATTTTCTATAATGGTAATTTTAGTTGAAACTTTAGATCCTCCCAGAATAGCTGTTACGGGTCTTTCACCATTTTTCAGAACTTTATCAATCGCTTTTAATTCATTTGCCATTAATAAACCGAAAAATTTAGTTGATTGAAAATAATTAGCAATTACAGCTGTAGAAGCATGTGCTCTGTGTGCTGTTCCGAAAGCATCATTCACATAAGCATCACCTAATTTTGAAAGCTGTTCTGCAAACGCTTCATCTCCTTTTTCTTCTTCATTATGAAAACGTAGATTCTCAAGTAACAAGATTTCTCCCGGTTGTAGATCAGAAGCAGCTTTTTCGGCCTTCTCTCCTATTGATTCTTCTACAAACTTCACCTCATGACCTAGAACTTCAGAAACTTCATTGACGATATGTTTTAAAGAAAACTCATCTTTAGCCTCCCCTTTTGGTCTTCCAAGATGTGTCATTAAAATTACAGAGCCTCCGTCATTAAGAATTTTATCAACTGTAGGTTTAACTGCCGAGATTCTCGTATTATCAGTAATTTTCAGTTGGTCATCCTGAGGAACATTGAAGTCTACTCTTACCAAAGCTTTTTTATCTTTAAAATTGAAATCGTTGATTGTTTTCATATACAGATTTATATTTTTTTGAGCTGATGAAATTGAAGTATTTAACAAATTTACTTTCTTAAACTTTTCCTATTTCATCAATTGAGTTTGATTTTTTTTGTTTCACAAATGTAAGATTTTAAACTTTTGCAAAAGATTCAAAGAGACAAAAGTTTTCAAAAAAATTCCCACAAGCCCTTCATTCACTAATCAACATTAATTTCTTTATTATTAAAAAAAAGAATGATAGTTGTTGTTGAGTGTTGTGAGTTTCGGGGATAACTTTTCTGATAAAACTTCATAACATACAGTTTGAATTCAATTCATATTTAATTCACAATGTAATTTGTTGAAAGTGTGAATAATTTAAGACTTATTAACAAATATGGATAACTTTTAAACATTGCCGATTATTAGTTTCTTGAGTATGGAGAACAATCAGATTTCTCCCTTGAAAGATTTTGAAAGTTTTGGTGATAAAATTTGGAGGCAGTTTTCAGTAACGTTTTATTTGGATTAGGAAATATTTAGTTCAGAAAAGTTTTCCACAGTTATTCACAGTGCTTTTCACATTTTATGAGTGAGTAAATCACATTTTGTGAATAAAGTAATAAATAAGGTTTTTGAAATTTGTAATAAATTGTAAATTAGAATTTTATATTTTTTAATGATTGTTATTAATTGCTTTCGAAAAAAAATTACACCAAAACAATTTTGAAAGTAACTGGGCAAATATTTTTTTAAATAGCAGAATTATCACAAACTGTCACTCTCAAAGAAGAAATTTTGCAGGAATTGAAAATTTTTAGTTTCTGAATTCTAATGATGTTAAAGACAACGTATATTATGATAAAACCTATCGGAACGAGAACAATTAAATTCGGATTTAATGTAACTTTGCAATAAGATTTAATAACAATAGATATATAGTAAAATGAAAAGAAAAATTGCTATTGCCGGAGATCACGCAGGTTTTGAATACAAAGAGATCCTGAAAAAACATCTTGAAGAACACTTTGAAGTACAGGATTTCGGAACTTTTTCTACCGATAGCGTAGATTACCCGGATTTTGTGCATCCTGCAGCAACTTCTGTTGAGAATGGAGAAAACGAATTAGGAATTTTAATCTGCGGAAGCGGAAACGGAGTACAGATTACAGCAAACAAACACCAGAAAATCCGTTGTGCATTATGTTGGATGCCGGAAATTGCGGTACTTGCAAGACAGCACAATGATGCGAATATGATATCAATTCCTGCGAGATTTATTTCTAAAGAATTAGCAATTGAAATTGCCAATAAATTTTTGTCTACCGATTTTGAAGGTGGTAGACATCAGACGAGAGTTGATAAAATAGCGTTCTGCTAAATATAAAGGCTTGTAATTCAGTTTACAAGCCTTATTTATTTTTTATTTCTTATATTTGCACCATCAGACAGAAGTTACCAATCTGTTTATTCCAAATTGAACCTCACAAAAGTCGAAAGATATTATTAACAGGTTTTTTCTCCTCTTCTCCTTTTTTGTATTAAATTTATACAAATTAAAATCTGAATTATAAAAAATTGCTTTGTTTTCAATTTTAATGAACACAAAAAAATGAACAGAAAAATTGCTTTTATTTTATTATTTGCTATCAATATTTTCTATGCTCAGGAAATAGTGGATAAAGATGCTTTCAAAAAATGCAGAGAATCTTTCAGTAAGAAATTTTGTCTTTCAGATGAAGATAAAGACAATGTTTTATTTTATTTAGATAATTGTCCAAAAGTTTTTGGAAGACATGAAAATGCAGGTTGTCCTTGGAAGGATACGGATAACGACAGTATTATAGATAAAGATGATATATGTCCTGAAGTTAAAGGTTTATCAGAATATCATGGTTGTCCTATTCCAGATATGGATGGAGATGGTATTTTAGATAATGACGATGCATGTCCTACAATTTTTGGCTATGCTTCAGATGATCCTCTTAAAAACGGATGTATGAAAGAAGATTGCAAGAAAATTTATGAATCTGAGCAGGAAAGATTAAGAAATCTTCGAGAGGAAGGAAGAAATACTGATTACACTTCATTAGCAGATGAAATTATAAGAAATATTGATTTAAGTTTGTTAAAAGAGAAAAATCTGATTTTAGTTGTTGAGTCAAAATTTCTGGAATGTGGAACGATCCCGGGAAGACAATATTCGTGTAATTTGTCACGCAATGAAACCCCATTTTATAAGTCAAGCGATTTTTGGACAGATGAGACAATAACAAAAATTTTTAATAAAACTAATAAAAACTTAATTCTGGGAATGCTTTATGATGGAATGGGAAGTGGAATTGAATTTGAAAATATTTCGAAAGATATTTCAAACCTAAATCTTCAAAACAAAAAAATTAAAATATTTAAACAAGGATCGGAAAAAGAGGTTTCTATTTATTATAAAAATAGCATCACTCAACCGATAAAAAAGTTAAATGTATTATCAGTAAATATTAGTAAAAATGATTTTGAAAAAAAAGTTAGTGTTGAAATACTTTATACGACATATCAGAATGATATTTCTTTAAATTACAACATACAGAATTTTAAAACAAAATATTTAGTATACCAATTTATAGGTAATCAATGGAAATTGATTGACACAAAACAAAATTTTTAAATAATGCCAAAAAAAAATAAATATATAAGTCAGAAAAATGACTCAAAACTCTTAGAAATTGGAAGACTGATTCTTCGTTTTATGAATCAGAACCAAACCAAAATATACAATTACAAACAGATTTCAGACGGAATTGATTATAAAAACCCGAGACAGCGTGAGTTGGTGATTCAGGCTTTACACAAGCTTTTGTCAAACCAGAGAATAAAGGAAACAGATAAGGGGAAATACAGTATCAATCTCAACATTGAAGGTACTTTAACAGGGATTATCGATTTCAACCAAAGTGGAAATGCTTATGTAAATGTTGAGAATTTAAAAGATGATGTCTTTGTTCACGCAAAAAATGTGAAAGATGCGTTGCAGGGCGATAAAGTTCTCATTGTAACCTACAATTTCAAAGGCAAAAAAATGGAGGGCTCTGTGCTTGAAGTTTTAGAAAGAAGCCGTACAGAATTTGTAGGAACTTTTCAGCTCGTTCCGCATAAAGAATTTGGGTTTGTGGTTTGTGATAAAAAAACAATCAATACAGATATTTTCATTCCGAAAGATAAAATCAACGGAGCTGAAAACGGCAATAAAGTCGTTGTAAAAATGCTGGAATGGAAACCCGGAGATAAAAATCCTGAAGGTGAAATTTTACAGGTTTTAGGAAATCCAGGAGAGCACGAAACAGAAATTCACTCTATTTTAGCTGAGTACGGTTTGCCTTACAGTTTCCCTGAAGAAGTGGAAGCAGATGCCGATAAAATCGACAGAAGAGTTACTGATGAAGAAGTTGCAAAACGTAGAGATATGCGTAAAATATGTACGTTTACGATAGATCCGAAAGATGCAAAAGACTTTGATGATGCCTTATCGATCCAAAAATTAGATAACGGAAACTGGGAAATCGGGGTTCATATTGCCGATGTTTCTCACTACGTAGTTCCGGGAACGATGTTGGATGATGAAGCTTACGAAAGAGCAACTTCCGTTTATTTGGTAGACCGGGTTGTGCCGATGTTGCCCGAAGTTTTGAGTAATGATGTTTGTTCGCTTCGTCCGAATGAAGATAAATTTACATTTTCAGCAGTTTTTGAGATGAATGATAAAGCTGAAGTGGTGAATGAATGGTTTGGAAGAACTGTCATCCACTCAGACAGAAGATTCACGTATGAAGAAGCCCAGGAAAGAATCGAAACTCAGGAAGGTGATTTGACGGAAGAAATTTTAACGCTCGACAGACTCGCTAAAATCATGCGTGATCAGAGAATTAAAAACGGTGCAATCACCTTTGACAGAAGTGAAGTTCGATTTAATTTAAACGAAAAAAGCGAACCAATTGGAGTTTATTTTAAAGTAAGCAAAGATTCAAACCATTTGATTGAAGAATTCATGCTTTTGGCAAACAGAAAAGTTTCTGAATTTGTTTCACTTAAAAAAGGAAGACCCAACGGAAATACTTTTATTTACAGAGTTCACGACGATCCGGATCCTTCAAAATTAGAAGCTTTAAGAGATTTCGTTTCAACCTTCGGATATAAAATGGATTTGGCAAATACCAAAAAAGTTGCTGAATCTCTGAATAATTTGCTTCAAAATGTAAAAGGCAAAGGTGAAGAAAATATGATCGAAACTCTGGCAATGCGAAGCATGAGCAAAGCAGTCTACTCTACCGAGCCAATCGGGCATTACGGACTTGGATTTGATTATTATTCGCACTTTACCTCTCCTATCCGTCGTTATCCGGATTTATTAGCTCACAGATTATTACAGCATTATCTGGATGGAGGAAAATCGCCTGACAAAAATGAATTGGAAGAAAAATCTAAGCATTGCAGTGCAAGAGAACGTTTGGCTGCCGATGCAGAAAGAGATTCTATCAAATTTATGCAGGTAAAATTCATGGAAAAACATTTGGGAGAAACTTTCACTGGTGTTATTTCCGGAGTTGCTGAGTTTGGTTTCTGGGTACAGATTCCTGAAAACGGAGCTGAAGGTTTGATCAAATTACGCGATTTGATGGATGATTCTTATACGTATGATAAGTCTACACACGCTGTTTACGGTTCAAGAACTGGTAGAAAGTTTCAGTTGGGTGAAGAAGTTCAGATCAAGGTTGTAAAAGCTAATTTAATTCAGAAACAATTGGATTTTAAGATTGTTGATTAAGTTTTAAAAATAATAATGAAGACTGTCCGAATGCGACAGTCTTTTTTGTTTAAAAAGTTTTTAAAAATACAATTTATGCTTAAAAAAATCATTTTTAAACTCAAATAAAAATATAATCTTTAAATTTGAATTTGAAACAAATTATAAATGTTTGAACTCGTATTGTCGGCCGTTGGTCTGGGTTTCATGTTGAGCCTGGTTTTCATTGGTCCTATTTTTTTTCTCTTGATAGAAACCAGTTTTACAAGAGGTCCAAGACATGCTTTAGCGTTAGATTTTGGAGTAATTACAGCAGATTTATTGTGTATTATAGCGGCTTATTATGCAAGTGCAGATATTGTGAGTCTCATAGATAAGCATCCTGGTTTCTATAGAATTACGTCTATTCTGATTCTCTCATATGGGATTATTATGCTGGTAACCAAAACCAAAATGCATTTACCCGGAGAAGAAAAAATCATCAGCCAGAATTACATTAAAACTTTTCTTAATGGTTTTCTTCTAAATCTTTTGAACGTGGGAGTCGTCCTTTTTTGGCTCGTCACCGTAATAGGTGTAAGAAACCAATATCCGGATACAGGAAATATGGTTCTTTACTTAGGTTTGGTAATTTCTACATATTTAATGATTGATTTTCTTAAAATTTTTCTGGCAAAACAATTTCATGACAGGCTTACACAAAAATTGGCAAATAATATCAGAAAAGGTGTTGGAGCAGTCTTGATTTTATTCAGCTTTTTTATTTTTCTCCAAAGTTTTAAAAAATTTAATCAGTTTGATAAAAAGCTCGAAGAGGCTGAGAAAAAAGAACTTATCTACAAAAAAGAACCATGATAAGGTTTGATTCTAAAAATTAAAAACATCAGTTGATCAATGAAAAAAATATTTCCAAAATCCCTTAAAAAAGGTGATAAAATTGCCATTATTTCTCCTGCAGGAGCTGTAGATCCCACACAGCTTGAGAAAGGCTTACAATTAATTAAAAGCAAAGGTTTTGAACCTGTTTTAGGTGAAAATCTGTATGCAAAATTTTCAAACGGTTACAATTATGCCGGTACCGAAGAACAAAGAGCAAAAGACATCAATTGGGCATTAAATGATCCTGAAATTTCCGCAATCTGGGCTTCTAGGGGTGGTTACGGTTGTCAGCATTTAGTTGAAAATTTAAAATTAAAGGAGTTTACAAAAAATCCTAAATGGTACATCGGATATTCTGACAATACAGTGATCCAAAGTTATTTGTTGAAAAAAGGTTTTGCATCGATTCACGCACAAACCATTAAGACCTCAAGTTTTGGAGTGACCGATGAAAGTTATAATCTGACTTTTAATATTCTGAAAGGAAAACCGTTAAAATATACTTTAAAATCGAATCAGTTTAATAAAGAAGGAAGTGTAGAGGGCGAATTGGTTGGCGGAAATTTAGCTTTAATTTATGCACTTTTAGGTACTAAATATTCTTTTGATTTTAGAGATAAAATTTTATTTATCGAAGACATTGGCGAAAATTTTTATGCACTTGACAGAATGATCATGAGCTTAGAATTAGCAGGAGTTTTTACAAAAATAAAAGGCTTAATCATCGGCGGAATGACCAATATGGGTGACGAAAAAGAGAATAAACAATACGGCGAAAGCTTTGATGAGTTTGCTTATCGGTTAATCTCAGACAGAATTTCAAAATATAGATTTCCGACTGTTTTTGCCTTCCCAAATGGGCATATTCATAACAATATTCCCCTGATTTTAGGAGCAGAAGTTTCTTTAAAATCAGGAAAAAATGTATCGTTAACTTTTAAATAGAATGATGTTTTACTCAAAATTTGTACTCGCATTTTTCCTGATTTTAGCGGGGATTTTACATTTTGTAAAACCTCATATTTTCGTGAAAATCATGCCCGATTATATTCCGTTTCATTTGAAAATGGTTTATCTGAGCGGTTTGGTAGAAATTTTGTGTGGCATTCTTCTTCTATTTCCTGAAACTCAAAAGCTGGGAGCTTATCTTTGCATTGCTTTATTCATCACCGTTTTTCCGGCAAATATTGAGATGGCAAGAAAGTTTTATCTGATTCATCATAAATATTTTTGGCTGACTATTTTGAGGCTTCCGTTGCAGTTTGTTTTGATTTGGTGGGCTTATCAGTTTAGAAAATAAAGATAATGAATTTCATATTTCTTCGTACTTTAGGAATGTATGTAGTCTATTAAATCTTTAATGAAAGGAGATAAATTAAGTTTAAGAGAAATCTGGAATAAGAGAGAAGAATATAATCTTGCATTACATGGAACATTATTTTGGATAATCTTAATAATTGTATGTGGTTGTATAGTAGCTATAGGATTAAATATAATTTGACAATTTAATGGCAGATCACAACGAATTAGGAAAAAAAGCAGAAAATTTAGCGGCCGAATATTTAGTGAAAAACGGCTATAGAATTTTGGTCCGAAATTTTAGGTTTAAAAAAACTGAAATTGATATTATTTCTGAAAAAGACAATTTGATTATTGTCACAGAAGTAAAAGCCAGATCAACCGATTTTTTTATTCTGCCTCAAGAAGCTGTTACGAAAGGAAAAATCAAGTCAATTGTTACCGCAGCCAACCATTTTATGGAAGAATTTAATAAAAATCAGGAAGTGAGGTTTGACATCATCTCTGTACTTCCTGATCAAAAAGGAAATTTAATAATAGAACATATTCCGGATGCTTTTCATGCATTCGATGCTAATTAATATCGCTGTAGCCAATTGCAACAGCCAAATGCTAACAAAAATATGAAGACAATACTCATCACCGGAGCAACTTCCGGAATCGGAAAATCTACCGCAGAACTTTTCGCAAAACAGGGAAACAGAATCATTATTTGCGGAAGACGGGCAGAAGTTTTAGAGTCTGTAAAAAAAGAATTATCAGATTTCACCGAAGTTTTTAAGTTAAAATTTGATGTCAGAAACCTTGAAGAAGTTGAAAATGCTATCAATTCTCTGCCCGAAGAATGGAAAAGCATTGATGTTCTCATCAACAACGCAGGAAATGCACATGGTTTAGAGCCTCTTTCAGCCGGAAATACCAATGATTGGGATTCTATGATCGATGGAAATGTAAAAGGACTTTTATATGTGTCTAAAACGCTTATTCCGATGATGAAGGAAAGAAACTCCGGTCACATTATCAATATCAGTTCGGTTGCCGCAAGACAGACCTATGCAAATGGAGTTGTGTATTGTGCCACCAAAAAAGCTGTTGATGTAATTTCTGAAGGAATGCGAATCGAACTTACAGAATTTGGAATCAGGGTAACCAATATTCAGCCTGGAGCTGTAGAAACAGATTTTTCTTTGGTAAGATTTAAAGGAGATCAGGAAAGAGCGGCAACCGTTTATGCAGGTTACGAAGCTTTGAAAGCGGAAGATATTGCAGATGCTATTGCCTATTGTGTGAATGCTCCGCAACACGTTACCGTTTCAGATATGACGATTTATCCGAGTGCTCAAAGCGAACCGAGAACGATTTACAGAAAAGGATAATCTGAATGAAATATTTAGTTTTCATTTTTTCCTTCATCTCTATTTCTGCACTTTCTCAAAGTTATTCAAAACATGAAAAAGCAGTTCTATCAGAAGCAAAAAGGCTTGATTCTCTCATGCAGAATAACGATGACAAAATTATAGATCTTTTGTGTTCAGATGTATCTTTCGGACATTCCAACGGTTGGATTCAGAATTTAAATGATTTTAAAAAAGATTTCTCATCAAAAAAAGTAATTTACAAAGAAATCAGACAGAGTGCAATTTCAGAATTAAAGCAAAATAAAAATACAGTAAGTCTCAGAAGAACAATAAATGTTTCCGGATCTTATAAAAGCAATGATTTTAAAATGAAATTGGCTTTACTGGAAATCTGGATCAAAAAGAAATCTGTCTGGAAATTGTGGAGCCGACAAAGTGTGGAAATAAAGCCATAAATTTGCAAAAATCTTTAGATTAAATGAAAATCCTATACCTAGAAACCTCTTCCAAAAACTGCTCAGTAGCCATTTCTGATGGCGAAAAATTATTGTGCGTTTGTGAAGAGGTTTCAGAAAATTATAAACAGTCTGAAAGTCTTCACTCATTTGTAGAATGGGCTTTGGAAGGTGCCGAACTATCAATGAAAGATATCGAAGCGATTTCTTTAGGAAAAGGTCCCGGTTCTTATACCGGATTGAGAATTGGTTCTGCTTCTGCAAAAGGTTTTTGCTACGGACTGAAAATCCCTTTGATTGCTGTCAATTCTTTAGAAAGCATGACAGAGCCTTTTTTAAACCAAAAATATGATTTTGTAATACCTTTGGTGGACGCAAGAAGAATGGAGGTTTATACGGCCGTTTACGACGGAAATAAAGGAGATGAAATTACGCCGATTGAAGCTAAAATTTTAGATGAAACATCTTTTCAGGAATTTAAAGATAAAAAAATCATTTTCATTGGTGATGGCGCAAAAAAAGCAAAGGAAATTCTACAGCTTCCCAATGCTGAGTTTAATGAAGATATCTACCCTTCTGCTCAATATTTGGTAAAGAAAACTTTAGAAAAAATCGGGAATAAAGATTTTGAAGATATAGCCTACTTTGAACCTTTTTATTTAAAAGAATTTCACGGAGTTAAAAAGAAAAAAAGCGAAGACTGATCTTCGCTTTTTTATTATTTTTTCTTTATAGGAACTGAGGTTGCCTGCTGTAGTTCTTGTGTGTTGCTATTCATATCCGGTTTTTTGGGAACACTGCTTTGTATAGCATTATTCACAGGTTGCGAGCTGTTCGGCAGCGGATTGTTCTGATTCCCAGGAGCAGTTATATTATTATTTTGTGTCTGTGGAATGTTCTGTTGGATAGGCTGGCTGAATTCAGAAGGCTTTTGAGGGATATTGGAAGTATTTTGAGAAACAACATTCCCCTTATTATCTGTAGATTGAAACGTTACATCACTTTTAAGGTAATTCAGCATTTCTTTTGCCTTCTCCCCTTCAGGGGTTTTACCGTAATTCAAAACGATTTGTTCCAGCTGTAGAATCATTACCTCTTTTCCACTCGATTTTCCTGCATTGAAAGCATTCAGAAGAGAAAGTTTGGGAACGAGTGCATCTTTAGGATTTTTCAAAATCGCCTGATCAATGATATTCTGGCTTTCTGCAAATTTCTCAGATTCGAATAAAGCATAGGCCATCTTGTAGTCATTTTCCGTATCAGGAGATGATTTTACAAACGTATTGTTTTTAGGATTTCTGGCAAATTCAGCATAAGAACTGTATGGATAATCTGTCAATAAGATCTGTTTTGCCCTTGCAGAAGCCTGGGGATTTTTCTCGTGATTCATCGCAAAAATCTCATACAAAGCCTGCAGCATTACTTTTTCTTCAGGTTTTACATCTACCAAATCATAGAGTGTTTTTGTTGCTAAAGGTGTATTGGTAAAATAGTTCTGATACATGATTCCAAGACCCAAAGAAGCTGTGTCCCGGTCTTTTTTAAGTTGAGATAATCTGGCTTCATCATTCGGAATCTGCTCAATGTAATATGCAGGTTCAAAACGTCTTGGGTTGGGCGCTGTATTTACACCTAAAGCTTCATTTTTCATATCTTCAATAGATGCCATTTTCTTAGAATAACGCCAGTTATCTACCAGTGCTCTGTCTCCCCAAACCTGTTTAAATGTTGAGGTTCCTTTGCTTACGGTTCCTGTATTTCCATAATAAAACCCTTTTGTAGCCGTTCCGAAATCTTCAAAAGAATTTGAACCGTTGGCAAAAAGCGAATTGGCATTATAATCTCCTGTATCAAAGCCTTTGTTTCTTTCTGCGCGCAATCGTTCCAATTCTTCTTTCGCTTCTTTTGCTTTTAATTTTTCGATATGTTTGGCAAAATATTCTGTTTTCTGAGCTTCAGACATTCTTGCAATAGTAAGAATACTGTCGTTTTTTCTGATCAGATAATAGTTTTTAGAGATTTTCTTAATATTTGCTGACTGATCTTTTAAAAGTATTTTTGAGGGCTCATAAGTCATCGTTGCCAATGCAGAATCATAATAAGCACCTGCCCCGATGTAATCGTTTTTATCTAAATATCTTCTTCCGATCTCATAATAAGCCAAACCACGTACCTGCGGATCTGAAACTTTTTCCAAAAGAGATTTTCTGAAATATTCCTGACCTTCTTCCGGTTTTCCGGCTTTGTTTGCCATTAGACCCAAAGCATAGTAAAACTCATTTTTTCTTGATCCGTAAGTTCCTTTTTTACTGATGTCTTCAAGGTATTTTTTGGCACCGTTGTAATCACCTTTTCCGTTAAAAGTTTTTGCGATCTCGATCTGGGATTTCACCTCAAATTCAAAATCATTGGCATATTTGTAAGCTGCCATAAAGCTTTCACGGGCTGGTTCATTTCTTCCCAACTCCGTTAAAACCTGACCTCTTAAAAATGCAATCCTGCTTTTCAGTTTTCTGTTTCCGTTCAGCTCAAAAGCTCGGTCCAGTTCTTTTACTGCTTCTTCTTTTTTACCTGCATCCAAAAGTGATTCTGAATAATAAATGCTCAGAAGTTTATCATGATCTTTACTGATTCCTTCGCTTTTCAGTTTAGCGAAAATCTGATCAGACTTGTAGTAATCTTTAAGTTCGGCGTATGCTAAACCTTCATAAACTCTTGCCAAAGGAAGTCTTTTATCTTCCTTCATATGGGTGAAAACGTAGTTTAAAGCATCAAGAGCCTGTCTGGATTTTCCTTGGTAAATACGGGATTGTGCAAGAATAATATAAGCGTCAAAAATAGTTTTGTTCTGCTCCTCCCCTTTTCTGATGACAGAGTATTTTCCGATTGCCTTTAAGGCTTTTGCTTCTGCAATCTCAAGAGTGGTTGCACCTTTAGCTTGTTGATTATTGGGATCTTGAGGCATTCCCGGCACTCCACCTCCGGGATTTGGAGGCATTCCCGGTGCGCTTCTGTTGTTACCTGAAGGTGAAGACCGATTGACTTCTGCCATTTTCATTGAGTTTTCTGCAAATGCTGCAGACTGTCCCAGATCACTTCCAATCGGCTGTTCTTCGTAGGTCAAAATAGGAATGTGTGGCGCATAAAAATTGTCTTTATGAGCTTGGTCTCTGCTTGTAAATTCACTGTTCAATGCGTCTTTTGCATTAAAAAGTGTATTGTAATATGTGGAGAAACCTTTTAGAAATTTAGATCTTGCTTCCGGCTTTTTTACCTTGGTAGTGCAGGAAACAACGATAATCGCTGCTAAAAGGAATATAATATTCTTTTTCATTATTCAATATAACTCTCTAATCTGCTTTTTATTATCTGATCAGATTGATGATTCTGTAAAAATAATAAAATTTTGTGGGGAATTTATTTATATTTCTTTTAAAATTTTGTAAACCAAATGAGTAGGAAGTCCCATAATGGTATAAAAACTTCCTGTCATGTTTTTGATTTTTGCCATTCCGAGCCATTCCTGAATACCGTAGCTCCCGGCTTTATCAAAAGGTTTGTAATTTTTTAGATAAAACTCAATCTCTTCTTCTGAAATCCTGTCAAATTCTACATCAGCAACATCAGTTTCAGTAATTGTTTTGTCTGAAGTTTTTATAGAAATCCCAGTAAAAACCTGATGTGTTTTCCCGGAAAGTTTCTGCAACATATTTTTTGCGTCTGCTTCATCTTTTGGTTTTCCAAGAATCTGATTGTCAATTGCTACAACTGTATCTGCGGTAATTAGAACTTCATCATTTTCAAGTTTTCTGAACGCATCTGCTTTTAATTCAGATAAATAAGCTGCGGCTTTTTCTATTTCAATATTTTCAGGTAAAATTTCTTCACAATCGATTTTTACGACTTCAAAATCAAATCCTAAACTGGAAAGTAATTCTTTTCTTCTTGGAGATTGCGATGCTAAAAGTATTTTCATATTCAATTTTAAACAGATTGTGTGTTGTCATCATGCCATTTTCCCTGAACTTTCATGACCTGTTCGATCACATCGCGTACAGCCCCGCTTCCACCCTGCTTTGGCGAAATGTAATCTGCAATATTTTTGATTTCGGGAACTGCATTTTCCGGGCAGGTGGAGATCGCCGAATTCTGCATCATGTGAATATCCGGAAGATCATCTCCCATTGTAAGAATTTCTTCGTTTTTTAAATTGTATTTCGTTTTAAAATCTGCATAATCTACCATTTTGTCGTGTGATTTTGCATAATAATCTTCAATTCCGAGGTAATTGATACGGTGTCTTACCATTTCATCATTTCCTCCCGTAATAACTCCGATTAAATAGTTGTTTTTTAGAGCTTTAACGACTGCGTAACCGTCTAAAACGTTCATCACTCTGCTCATATTTCCTCCCGGCATCAGATAAACGCTTCCATCGGTGAAAACTCCGTCTACATCAAATACAAAGGCTTTTATATCTTTTAATTTCTCTTTATAGCTCATACATTTTTTTAATAGAATGATTCATTGTTTTATAAATTTCCAGACTTTCATCTTTCAATAATTGTTCGTGTAATTCCAAAACTCGTGTGTCATTTCTCACGGCAGGTCCCGTTTGTGCTGACTTGGGTTCAATTTCGTGAATTTTTTTGACGGTTTCATCAATCAATGGTAGAAAATAATCAAACGGAATTTCCTGCGCATCAGAAATTTCTTTAGCCCTCGAAAAAAGATGATTCACAAAATTACAGGCGAAAACTGCAGTCAGATGAATATATTTTCTTTTTTCATGGTCACTTTTCATTACATTTTGTGAAATTTTTGAAGCTAAATCTGTAAGTAATTTCTGATCATCATCATTTTCGGTTTCTATAAAAAAAGGAATTTTTGAATAATCTAAATCCTTAGATTTTGAAAAGGTCTGCAAAGGATAAAAGCTTGATTTTCTGTATTCTCCTGTCAAAATTTCTTTAGATAATGAACCTGAAGTATGTGCAACAAGACAATTTTTTTTAGATATTAATTTTGAAACATTTTCTACAGATTGATCGCTTACACAAATAAGGTAAAGATCTGCATCTGCGAGACTCTTTGTAGAGTATGAAATATTTAATTCTTCGGAAATCTTTCTCAGCTCTTCCTCATTTCTTCCAAAAACCTGTTTCAGAGGAATATTATTCTGCGTGAAAGCTTTTGCAAGGTGATAAGCTACATTTCCGGAACCGATAATTACAGTTTGCATCTAACAAAGATAAGATTTTGTTATAATTAGTATAAGAGTGATTTGTAATTAAAGATTAAAGATTAAAGATTAAAGATTAAAGATTAAAGATTAAAGATTAAAAATATTTTGATATTAGACTTTATAACATCACGCATGTCTATCAGTTTCTTCCAGAATAATAAACATGTTATTGAATTTTGTTTGTATAAATGAGTATTATAAATTTGTCTATGAACATTTGGACTAAAAATTGAATAAGTAATTTAACTTTTAAATACTTTTGTAATCCAAAACAATGAAAGCATCTTATGAAGATTAAAGACGCGGAAATTATCACGCTGATGCAAAGCCCACGAACTCTTGAAAAAGGTATTCGGGCATTGATGGATGCTTATCAGAGTAGATTGTATTGGCACATCCGAAGGATTATTGTAGACGGAGACCTTGCTCAGGACACTTTGCAGGAGACTTTTATAAAAGCATATCAGAATTTTCACCAGTTTAAAAATGACAGTCAGCTATACACCTGGTTGTACAGAATTGCAACCAATGAAGCGTTGCAGCAGATCAATAAACTAAAGAGAATGCAGAAAACGGATGAAGATCCTGAATACTATATGCAGAACCTGGTTGCCGATAATACACACAGTGATGCAGATGAGATACAGGTCTTTTTGCAAAAAGCCATACAAAGCCTGCCCGAAAAGCAGAAACTGGTATTTATGATGCGGTATTATGATGATTTGCCTTACGAAGAAATATCAAAGATAGTTGATATGTCGGTAGGAACTTTGAAAACAAATTATCATTATGCAAAGCAGAAAATAGAAGAATATATTAAAGAAAATTACGAAAGATAATTTTTAGAAACAACGACATGAAAGATTTTGATCTGGAAAAATTAGAACGCAAAAATATTTACAAACTCCCCGAGAATATGTTTGACAGTATTCAGGAGAGAGTATTGAGCGAGATTAATGATTTTGATCTGGAAAAAATAGAACGTAAAAACATTTACAAAGTATCAGATCATTTATTTGAGGATGTTCAGGCAAATGTGATGAAAGAGGTAAGCATAAACAGAAAGGCTCCTGTATTTAAATTAAACTGGGGATATGCAGCTGCTGCGTCTTTAGCATTGATCTTTGGATCAGCTTTTGTGTACAATTCTTTCTCAGATTCAAATGATGATATCACTTCTGTAAAAAATTATGCTTCAAATAATTCTGAACAGAAAAAGGAAAGCGAGATAGCTTATGAGACTTTGAAATCTGATTTAACTTCTGTTGAAAACAACAATCAAACAACTGACAATCAGCAGAAAAATCAACAAATAAAAGCGGTTGCCTATGTCCCGGAAAAGACAGAAGTAAAACCGCAAACTGTAAAGCCGGTTTCAAAGAAAACCGAAGCACAGATGACAGAGTATCTGGATTCGTTTTCAAATTCTGAGATTGCAGAATTAGCCAATAATTCCACACAGGATGTTTATTTGGATTTATATAATTAAAAGAGAGATGAAAAAAATATTATTTACACTTCTTGTTATTTACGGTTTTGGCTTAAATGCCCAAAAGACAGATTACGACTGGAAAAAAATGGACCCTAAGCAAAGAAAAGAAGTTATAAATAATCTTTCTCCGGAAGAAAGAAAAGCGCTTCTTACACAGTTTAGAAACAATATGGTGCTTGATAATCTTAATGTTGATCCTAAAGATAAAACCGAGTTTACAGCCATGTACAATGAGTATCTGGATAATCAGAAAAAGATTAAAAGCCAGTTTGATTCTAATTTTGATCCGGAAGCATTATCAGAAGATGAGGCAAAAGCAAAACTACAGCAAAGTTTTGAGGTGGGACAGAAATTATTAGATAACAGAAAAAAATATGCGGAAAAGATGCAGACTGTCATTCCGTGTCAGAAAGTTTTGAAGTTGTTTCAGTCGGAAGGAATGATGAGAGATAAGATGAATGAAAGAAAACCTCACAACGGGAACAATAAGGGCTCAAAACCCAGACAAAACCCATAATAGTTTATTTTTTTAATGTTGGACGACCCTTGCAATTTATTGTGAGGGTCGTTTAATTTAAAATAATTCTTATTTTTGTGAAAAATTTATTGTGAAAAAGCTTCTGCTTTCATAAAATAAATAAATACTCAATTAACGGCTTTGGATATCGCTCTGAAACTGAAATGAATGTTTATATCGATTCTTGGACGGGAACTTATATATTTGATTAATTATTTTGAAATAATTAACTTTCAGGCGATTATTAATTTTAAAGTATTACTATTTTTGAATAAATCTTTAGATAATGAAAAAAATAATCCAGATCATATTTGTCCTTTTTTCAATAGTTTCTTTTGCGCAGAATGAAGAAGTGATTAAAGAGCGCGGAAACCTTTCAAATCCTAAAGGAAATATCTACAAATCTCTTGAGGTAATTGATCATAGAGACGATCACAAGATAGGAGAGTTGCCTTTTGGTGATGATCAGAAAATGAAAGAAATCATTTTTCCTGATACTGCAGGTAATTTTTTAAGCAAATGGTATACAGACAGCAATCATAAAGGCGGGAAACATGAATTGGTTTTGGTTTTAAAGAAATTAAAAGCTTCAATCGTTGCGACTTCAGAAAAAGAGAAAGAAGGTGACGTAGAGTTTTCTGCACAGACGTTTCTGAAAGAAGGTGATCACTATTCTTTTCTGTATAAAAAAGACACAGTATACAGTTTTAAGAGTAAAAATATTTCAGAAGCTATGGTGAAAAATATCCCTGTTATTTTTGCGATGTTTATGAAGAAAACATACACGAAGAAACCTGATGAAAACCATGTTTCAGCCGACGTTCTTGCAGATTACGAATCCTATGTGAAAAGCAATGCTGAAGGATATAAAAATAAACCGTTAAAAGAGGGGATTTACTTAAATCATTATGCATTTCTTCATCAAAATCCTTTAGCGGGAAAATATGTTCTTGAAAAAAATGATAAAGGAGAAGTCATAAAAGCCGTAAAAGAGGAGAATGGTAAAAAAGATAAAATTTCCGCAAACGAAATTTTCTGCTATGTAGAAAACGGAAAAATTTACAAGAAAACCTATTCAGGATTTATTGAAATGAATAAAAATGAAAAAGGATTTTATTTGTTGAGCAACAGAGGATACGTGCTTCCTGCCCCGAGTTCCGGCGTATTTGTTGGTGTTGCTCCTGGTGCAGGGGGAATTTACGGAGGCGCAGCAGTGGGGCTTATCAGTATTTTGGAGCGCAGCAGCAGACAGAGAAAAATGAAAAAAGAAGAGTTGACGGAAATTTATATTGATCCTTTAACTGGAGAATATGATTTTTCTAACGAATAATTAACAAGTAATAATATAACGATTCTTAAAACCTGATTTTAGAAAACAGAAAATAAATTCATACTGCAAAATTAAGAGAGAGGAATTGTCTCTCTTTTTTTTATCTTTGCAAATTACATAGTTCTTAAATGAAAAACATACGAAATTTTTGCATAATTGCCCATATCGACCACGGTAAATCTACTTTGGCAGACCGTCTTTTGGAGTACACGAATACCGTGACCCAGAGAGAATTACAATCTCAGACGCTCGATGATATGGATTTGGAAAAAGAGCGAGGGATCACAATAAAATCTCACGCCATCCAGATGGATTATGAGCTTAATGGCGAAAAATATATTTTAAACCTTATCGATACACCGGGACACGTAGATTTTTCTTACGAAGTTTCCCGTTCTATCGCTGCTTGTGAAGGTGCACTTCTGATTGTTGATGCTGCTCAAAGTATTCAGGCACAAACAATTAGTAATTTGTATCTGGCTCTAGAAAATGATCTGGAAATTATTCCGATTCTGAATAAAATTGACCTTCCGTCGGCGAATCCTGAAGAAGTTACCGACGAAATTATGGGACTTATCGGGTGTAAGTATGAAGATGTTCTTCGTGTTTCAGGGAAAACCGGTGAAGGTGTTCATGATTTGCTTGAGCAGATTGTTAACAGAATTCCTGCTCCGGTAGGAGATCCGAAAGCGCCTCTTCAGGCATTGATTTTTGACTCTGTTTATAATCCTTTCAGAGGAATTGAGGCATATTTCAAAGTAGTGAACGGAAGTATTTCTAAAAACGAGAAGATCAAATTTTTTGCAACAGGAAAAGAGTACGGTGCTGATGAGGTGGGAACGTTGAAACTAAAACAGGTTCCGAAGAAAACAATTGAATGTGGTGATGTAGGTTACATTATTTCAGGGATTAAAGATGCCCGTGAAGTAAAAGTGGGTGATACCATTACCTCTTTTGTGAATCCTGCTGCCGCTGCGATTGACGGATTTGAAGAAGTAAAACCAATGGTTTTCGCCGGAATTTATCCGATTGAATCTGAAGATTTTGAGGAATTAAGATTTTCATTGGAAAAATTAAGACTGAATGATGCTTCTCTGGTTTTCGAACCTGAAAGTTCTGCAGCCCTTGGTTTTGGTTTCCGTTGCGGATTCTTAGGAATGCTGCATATGGAAATTGTTCAGGAACGTCTTGAAAGAGAGTTTGATATGAACGTTATTACCACGGTTCCCAACGTTTCGTACCACGGGTATTCTAAAAAAGATCCTGAAACCGCAATTTTAATCAACAACCCGTCTGAGATGATTGATCCCAATCTTTTAGACAGAGTTGAAGAACCTTATATAAAAGCTTCTATTATTACTAAATCTGATTTCGTAGGTGCAGTAATGACGCTATGTATCGAGAAAAGAGGAGAAATTGTCAACCAAAGCTATTTAACAGCAGACAGAGTTGAATTGACCTTCAATATGCCTTTAGCAGAAGTTGTTTTTGACTTTTATGATCGTTTGAAATCTATTTCTAAAGGATATGCATCATTCGATTATTCACCAATCGGAATGCGATCTTCTAAGTTGGTAAAAATGGATATCCTTATTAATGGAGATATGGTAGACGCTTTATCATCATTGATTCACGATTCTAATGCGTATTATATTGGTAAAAAGATGTGTGAAAAACTTCGTGAACTGATTCCTAGACAGCAGTTTGATATCGCTGTTCAGGCAGCGTTGGGAGCGAAAGTTATTGCAAGAGAAACGATTAAAGCACTAAGAAAAGACGTTACCGCAAAATGTTACGGTGGTGATATTTCCAGAAAGAGAAAGCTTCTTGAGAAGCAGAAAGAAGGTAAGAAGAAAATGAAACAGATTGGTAGAGTAGAAGTACCACAATCAGCATTCATGGCAGTTCTGAAACTAAACGATTAATATAAAAAAGACCGATACATTTTATCGGTCTTTTTATTTTTGGTAAATCTTAGGCTTAAGATCTTACTTTTTTACAAATTTAATTTCCATGGTTTTGAATTCTTTACCAGTTTTAGAATCCGGACCGTACATTTCCATTGTTTGATGAGTGTCGTCTACAAAAGTGTATACTTCTCTCATGTTACAATCTTTTCCCGGTCTGCTCGGATCGGTCATTTTACCTTTAAATTCGATAGATTTTTTGGATACATTCCAATCGCCCTCCATATTCATAATTCCTGTTCCCATGTTGTCAATCCACGTACTTACAAATTTCTTTTTAGAATTGTCATAGCCCGTAATACTCATTCCTTCAAAAGGCATTCCCATAAAATTTCCTTTATGATTACTTACCTGATAACGACCGTCAAAAACCATTTTGTTGGTAGCTTCAGATGTACTCGTCATAGGTTTTCCGCCGTTTTCCATCCACATTGTGGTTTCTCCTGACCAGTTTCCGTCAGATTTTGCCAGCATTTTCTGCATATCTCCCGGAGTTGCATAATCCATCCAGGCTTTTGTAGCTGTTGCAGAATCTACAGGTTTCCATTCTTCGTTGGCGGTAGAATCGGTTTTATCTGTACCGGTTTTCACATCCATTTTTACTTTGTCACAAGCTATAAACAACAAAGCTGTACAAGCTGCAAATAATAAATTTTTCATAATAGTTTAGTTTTAAGTTGGTTATAAATTTAGTAAAAATACCTTTTCAAAAAATTATTATTTTATTATTGATATTGGTTTTTATATATTGTAATTTTGTGTATTCATAACGCAAATTAACACTATGGAGTCGCCAAAAAAACTACAGGATATAAAAGTTGCCGTTGATGCTGTCATTTTCGGGTATTTCGATAAAAAAGATCTTCAGATTCTTTTGATTAAAAGAAATATTGAACCTTTTAAAGGAGGTTGGGCACTTCCCGGGGGACTTGTTTTGGATGATGAAAATCTTGATGATGCTGTAAAAAGAGAATTACATGAAGAAGCAGGTATAAAGCCTGATTTTTTGGAGCAACTCTATACTTTTGGTAATGTGGGTCGAGATCCCAGAAACAGAGTGGTTTCTGTGGCATATTTAGGGCTTGTAAACCCATCTTATCACGAATTGTTTGCAGATTCAGATGCGGAAGATGCGCAATGGTTTAGTATCACCAAACTCCCCGAATTGGCTTTTGATCATGATAAAATCATCAATATTGCGCTAAAAAGACTTCGTACAAAAATTCAGTATCAGCCAATTGGATTTAATCTTTTGAATGAAGAATTTCCTTTTTCTGACCTTGAGAACTTGTACAAAACCATTATCGGACAGGAAATCGACCGCAGAAACTTCCGGAAAAAAATAATGAGTTACGGACTTTTGAATGAAACGAATAACGTCAAAAAAGAAGGAAGTGGAAGACCCGGAAAATTATTTACTTTTAATCAAGAAAAATATAAAGAGTTTGAAGAAGAAGGTTTTTATTTTGAAATTAAGTAGTCTTTGAACACAAACAGCGCAAATATTTTGCACTAATTTTCACTAATGTTTAAAATTTACTTATTCTTTAAAAATAACAACAAATATCAATATCAATAGGAACGGACTTTAGTCCATTTTTTTATTTAAATCAAGCAATTCGCTTTAGTTAAAACTTACATTAATGATTAATTGGTGTGATTTGTGGAAACATTTGTGTTCAAATAAAATAAATTTTTATTACTGATAATCAATCGATTAAATTTATTAGCTTAAAATTAACGCAAATGAATTTGCTTAATAAATCCATATTATTTTAAATTTGTGTAAAAATAACACAATATGAAATATACATTGCAAAATACAATAGAAAGCTTTCAGAGAAAAGAGAAGTTGAATTTTCTGTTCTTTTGGGGACACACGGTGAAAGATGAAATTACAAAAGCATGTTTCAGCCAATGGTTTCCTTTTGAATTTCAGGAAAACGGAATTGTTTTCAAAACTGCCGAACATTATATGATGGCTGGAAAAGCAAAATTATTTAATGATCATAAAATTTTAGAAGAAGTTTTAAAATCAGACTCTCCAAATCAGGCAAAAAGGTTAGGAAGAAAAGTTAAGAACTTTGATTCTCAGCTGTGGGATAAACAAAAATATGAGATTGTAAAACAAGGAAATTTGCTGAAATTTTCACAAAATAAGCAATTCAAAGACTTTTTATTGTCAACAGGAGAAAAAGTCTTGGTAGAAGCAAGTCCATATGATAGAATTTGGGGAATTGGAATGTTGGAAACAGATTCAAAAGCACAAAATCCATTATTTTGGAATGGTGAAAATCTGTTGGGATTTGCTTTAATGGAAGTAAGGGATAAATTGAGAGGTTAAACACAAAATTAAATGAAAATAAAAACACTTTACAGACCAGTCGGAGAAAAAGAAATGATTCTCATTATTGAAAGTAATTATAAAAAATTTCCTCCAAGATTAGAATGGCAACCGATTTTCTATCCCGTCTTAGATGAAAATTACGCATCAGAAATTGCAGAGAAATGGAACACAAGAGATGAAGCAGGAAATTATCTCGGTTTTGTAACGAAATTTGAAATGTTGGAAGATGAAGTAAATAAATATCCGACGCAGAATGTTGGCGCAAAAAATCATAACGAATTGTGGGTACCGTCGGCAGAATTAGAAGCATTTAATCAGGCAATTGTCGGAAATATTGAAGTGATAAAAGTATTTATCGGCGATGATTTTAGAAAGCCTGAGAATAATGAAATTAAAAACTTGATTTTAAAATTAAAACAATGAAACTCAAATTAAAAAAATATAAAGAACAACTACAAGACTGGCCTCAAAAAGGGTATCACATCATGGCACAATATGATGATGAAAAAATAATTGTTTATCAGTCTTATCGAAAAGAAATTGGTGAATTTGCACTTCAAAATCAATATTTCGGTGGAGCTTTCAGCTTGGAAAGAATGACTTGGATAAAACCTAATTTTCTTTGGATGATGTACCGAAATGGTTGGGGAACAAAAGAAGGACAGGAATATGTTTTGGCAATTCATTTAAAAATTGATGCTTTTAAAAAATACTTAGAAAATGCCGTTTATTCTTCTTACAACGAAAGGTTGGAATTATCAAGAGAAGAATGGCAAAAATCAGGTAAAAGAATCATCTGCAAGATTGCAATGGGATCCGGATCATGATTCTTTCGGGAATAAATTGGAGAGAAGAGCAATACAAATTGGATTAAGAAATGATTTCATCGAATCTTTTGCTCAGGAAGATATTATTTTAATTGAAAATATTTCAGATTTCCTGAAAGAACAGCATCAATTTGTTTTAAATCATAACTTGGATAATTTGGTGATTCCTGAAGAAAAACCATTGTTGTTTGACGACGAAAATTTGAACAAAAAACTGAAATTAAATGAAAATTGAATTAATAAAAGGCGACATCACCAAAATAAAAGCAGACGCAATCGTCAATGCTGCCAATTCATCTTTATTGGGAGGTGGCGGTGTTGATGGAGCAATTCATCGTGCAGGAGGAAAGCAAATTTTAGATGAATGCATTGAAATTAGAAATAAACAGGGAAAATGCAAAACAGGAGAAGCGGTCGTAACAACAGCCGGGAATTTACCGGCAAAATATGTCATTCACACAGTTGGTCCGGTTTGGAATAATGATGAAGAAAAAAGCTCAGCATTATTGACAAATTGTTATAAAAACTCTTTAGAATTAGCTGAAAGTTTAAATGTAAAAACAATTGCTTTTCCCAATATCAGTACAGGAGTTTACAGATTTCCGAAAGAATTGGCAGGAAAAATTGCTGTTCGTGAAGTCCAGAATTTCCAATCTGAAATCATTGAAAAAGTTGTTTTCGTTTGCTTTGATGATGAAAATGAAAAAATTTATAAAAAACTACTGGAATAATGGAAAAATATAATTTCAGATTTGTAGATGATCCTGAAAATCAGAATGTAGGACTGACAGTTGAGGAAATTAATTTTCTTCAAAAAGAATTAAATCTGAAATTTCCGGAAATATATGTTTTTTATCTTCAAAATGCAGGTAAAAATTCCAATGTTTTCAAAGTTGAAACAAATACTGAGGAATTAAGAAAAATTCAAAATGAATTAAGATCAGAACTTAATAAACTTAGTTTATTAAAAAATGAAGAAATTTTATGTATAAAGAAAGATGTAGAATTTATAAAATATTTTAATTCGAATTTTGAAACGTATTATTTTTTTAATTTATCAGAAAATAAAAAGATTCCTGAATTATATTATTTTGAGGAAGTCTGTATTAATGAAGGATGGCTTGCTTTCAAAAAGCAAATAAGCAGATTTGAAGGAAAAGACTTCATCGGAGCCATTAACACAAAAACAGACAGAAAATACGGATCAATGTCTTTTAAAGAAGCTTTTTCTATTATAAAATTTCTTTTTAAATAAGAAAAAAAATTAAACAAATGAAAAAACTAACCATATTAAGCGGGGCAGGAATCAGTGCCGAAAGCGGAATAAAAACATTCAGAGACGGAGACGGTCTTTGGGAAAATCATAATATAACAGATGTCGCAAGTCCGGAAGGATGGAGGAAAGACAGAGCTTTGGTATTGGAATTTTACAACCAGAGACGTCGCCAAATTCATGAAGTACATCCAAACGATGCGCACAAATTAATTGCAGATCTGGAAAAACATTTCGATGTTCAGATCATCACACAAAATATCGATGACCTGCACGAAAGAGCGGGATCTACAAACATTCTTCATATCCACGGAGAATTGTTGAAATCTTGTTCGTGCAACAATAAAAATCTTGTTTACGATCAAAAAGAGGATATCAAGATCGGGGATAAAGCGGAAGATGGAGCTCAGTTAAGACCTTTTATCGTTTGGTTTGGCGAAAATGTTCCTTTGATGAAAGAGGCGACAAAAAAAGCAAAAGAAGCAGATATTTTTCTGGTAATCGGAACTTCTTTGCAGGTTTATCCGGCTGCGGGATTGCTTCATGATATTAAAGATGATTGTCTTTTAATTGTGATCAATCCCAACGAAACAGGCTTCGGATACGGACAAAGAGCTGTCGTAATGAAAGAAACGGCAACAAAAGGAATGCAATTATTATTTGATAAATTGGTAAATCTAGCGTAATGGAAAATGCAGTAAAAGCCGGAATTTTTGGAGTTTGCATTGGCGATGCGTTGGGTGTTCCAGTGGAATTTAAAAGCAGGGAAACATTAAAAAGATTTCCTGTTGAAAAAATGCAGGAGTTTGGATCTTGGAATCAGCCGAAAGGAACCTGGAGTGACGACAGTTCACTAACACTTTGCTTAGCCGATGAATTGACAAAAGGTTATGATTTGGAAAAAATCGGACAAAGTTTTGTAAAATGGAACAAATATGGACATTGGACGGCTCACGGGAGACTTTTCGATATTGGCGGAACAACAAGACATGCCATTGCAAGGTTGATTAAGGGAGAAAGTGCAAAATTTTCTGGAAATATTTTTGAAGAAGACAATGGGAATGGCTCTCTGATGAGAATTCTTCCCTTAGCTTTTTATCTTAAAAACGAAGAAGATATTGAAAAGCTATATCAAACGGTAAAAGAAGTATCGTCCATTACTCACGGGCATTTTCGTTCTGTTTTTTCATGTTTTATCTATGTGATTTTTGCGATTGAATTAATGAAAGGAAAAGATAGAAAAGAAGCATACAGTCATGTTCAAAAAACAGCTTTGAAATTTGCAGAAATTCAAGGTTTTAACCCAAAAGAGATCCAGCTTTTTGATAAGATTTTAAAGAATGATATTTCAATATATTCAGAAGATGAAATTAGAGGAAGCGGTTATGTTCTTCAAAGCCTGGAAGCCTCATTATGGTGTTTTCTAAACTCAGAAAGCTACTCTGAAGCAGTTTTAAAAGCAGTCAATTTAGGAGAAGATACTGATACAACGGGAGCTATTACAGGCGGAATTGCCGGAATTTATTATGGTTTTGAAAATATTCCTGAAGAATGGGTTTCTGAGTTGGTGAGGAAGGAGGATATTGAAAACTTATGTATTAAATTAGAAAATAAATTAAAAAACTAAAACACAAACCATGAACGAACAACAAAAGAAAAAAATAAGCAAATTCCTGAGCTACATTCTCAGGCATCATCCCGAAATCATTAATCTGAATTTGGATGAAAACGGATGGGCAGATGTTGACGAACTGGTAACAAAATCCTCCAACGATTTTCAAGGTTTTACCTTTGAAGAACTGGATGAAATTGTGCAGACCAATGCTAAAAAACGATTTGCTTTTAATGAAGGTAAGACAAGAATAAGAGCCAGTCAGGGACATTCTATTGATATTAATTTGGATTTAGTTCCACAACAGCCGCCCGAATTTTTGTATCACGGAACGGCTCAAAATAATGTCGAATCCATTTTAGAAAAAGGAATTGAAAAAAGAAACCGACAACACGTTCATTTAAGCATAGATAAAGAAACGGCAACGAATGTTGGAATGCGCCACGGAAAGCCAATTATTCTAACCATTAAAACTGAAAAAATGTTTGAAGAAGGAATCGAATTTTATCTTTCGGAAAATGAAGTTTGGCTCACGGATTTTGTAGATGCAAAATATATTTCGGAATAGCAAAGATTTAAAAATAAAATTTTTTAAAAGAGTTTTATTTTTTATATTAAATATTTCATATATTAGTGTATTAAATCGAGGTATCCGTAAAACGTAAAGAGTAGGAAAATCAAACAAAATCATTATGAAAAAATTAAACAAAATTTCAAGAGAGAATTTAAAATCCATTAAAGGAGGAATTACACCAGAATGTGCATCTTGGTGGGGTTCAGGTCGACCATATTACAGTAATGAGGCAACCTGCCTTCAAGCTGCTCCCACAGATCCTGACTTTGAACCATTTTGCATTAATCAATGTGGACGTTGGTATGCTTTCTAATTAATAAATGGAGTAAAAAATACCCCTATAAAGTATCAAACTTTTAGGGGTTTTTTTATGGAAAATCAAAAAGAGATTCTCATCAGGAATGTACCTTTGAAGAATTGTATGAAATTGCCCGAATTTTTGTATCACGGAACGGCACAGAACAATGTCGAACCTATTTTAGAAAAAGGAATTAAAAAAAGAAGCCGACAACACGTTCATTTAAGTATCGATAAAGAAACCGCAACCCATGTTGGAATGTGCCATGGAAAGCCAATTATTCTCACGATAAGCACAGGAAAAATGTTCGAGGATGGAATTGTGTTTTATCTTTCTGAAAACGAGGTTTTGCTGACGGATTTTGTGGAAGCAAAATATATTTCTCGGATATAATTTTTATTTTCAATTGATTTTCAAAAATCCAGTCTTTTTCCCTGCTTGATTCGGGTGTTTTTCCTTTAAGTTTTATGTTTTTATAAATCGAAATTTGTTCTGTTAAATCATTAAAACCAAAAATCATGGCAACTAAAAAACATTTTTTCGTTTCATTAGAAGGAGTAGATCTTAGCGATGAACAATTGAAAAACATCGACAAAGGAATTCAGAATGTAGTGCTTTCTGAGCTGTCAAAAGTTGATAACACGCATTCCTTTTCTGCTCAACGAGATTTCAGAGCAATTACAAAACCCCTTCGCATCAAAGACTGGTTTCCCTATGGAATCATCATCTTCAAACCTCAGATTGATATTCAGAATCAGTTGAAAGACATACAGTCTCAAATCAAAGCTTATGGAGGCTAAAGAGAACTCATCAAAGTTGTGTCCCAGTTATTTAGGAAAAACCGGGGCACAGCTTTTTGGCGTTCTGGGAAAAGACGGGAAAGTGAATTTTATAACGCCGCTTACCGTCACAGAAGAGTTTCTTGAGCTGAATAAAGAGAAAAATAATCTCGAACAACGATTCCGTTTTACCGGGAAATGTATAGAAAAAGGTTGTTTACAATGGAATAATGAAGAGTCGAAATGTTCACTCTCAAAAAAGGTTCAAGACTTTGCTACAGATAGAGTAGAAGAATTATCATTTTGCCCGATTCGTTCCCAATGCAGATGGTATTCTCAGGATGGCGAAAATGCCTGTTTTTCATGCAACGAAGTAACCCGGAATATGGAGGAATTGCTTTTAAAGATTTAAGTGCTGAATAATTTAAACAAAAATACGCTTCAAATTTGAAGCGTATTTTTCTATTTTTTAGGTAAGCCTTTTTTCAATGCATAATTTGCTCTTTCGATTGCTTTTTTTTCTTTCCAGTCCATATATCTTTTTTTGTACCGTCCTTTCATAAAATTGTCAAAATTTCGCTGAACGGTAAGATTCCAGAGAGAGTTGGCTTTCACCGCCCAGGATTTGTCCCATGCACGAAGAGAAAGCGAGAAGCTTCCGTCAAGATATTTCATCCAGTGCCACCATCCGGTTGGCATAAATAAAGTATCGCCGTGTTCCAGAAAACACTCGATGCCTTCGATACCGTCAAGAGCCGGGAATTTCTCAAAATCAGGATTAGAAATATCAAAATCTTCCAGAGAATATGTGGCATAAGGAAGTTTGTATAATCTGTCTCTCCATTTTTGTTCAAAAAGAAGAACGTGCTTTCTTCCGTTAAAATGGGTATGGAAAATATGGGCCAAATCAATATCGTAATGTAAGAACGTAACCGAACCTTTTCCGCCAAAAAACATGGAAGGATATTTATCCAAAAATCCGCCCATCAAATCTGAAGGAGAAATATAATCTTCCAGTAATTTATTGGCACGTTTGATAGGATCAAAGAAGAAAATTCTAAGATCGGTCGGCTCTCTTTGAATGAGGTCGATATAGTCCGCAAACTTCATTTCGGTTGTCGGAGTATTAATAGGAGCTGCAGGATCAGCTTTTGCGCTGTCATACAGAGGAACGGTAACGTCTCCTACCACTTCCTTCACATAGTCCATCGTCCATTTTTGGTAAGCGGGCCATTTTTTAGCCATGTTTTTGATCACTACCGGTCTTCTTGGTTTCAGATATTTTTCAAGGAACTCTTCTTTCGTAATATCATCAACAATATCTATAGGTTTTAGAATAACCCCCATTTATTATATATTTTATGTTACAAAATTATTAAATATATAAATACAATAAATCAAATAATGTTCTTTTTAATCTATGACCTTCATCATTTTTTTATTTGTTCCAGATAAAAATTTTTTAGCAGCTGTTTACAATTGCTGCAAGGGTATTATTATTATGAAATATAATTTGCAATATTAAAAATTTATGCGAATGAAATGTTTATAAAATTTGATTATGGTAAAAAACACCGCAATAATTGCCTAATTTGTTGTATAATATTTAGCTGGATTTATTTCTAAGTTTGTTGCATGACATCAAATTAGAAAATCGCGAAACATTTTGCAGCACTCTGCTGTATCAATGTATTTCTTTTTAAAGTCATAAATGATGCATCATCCGGATTGGAAATTTATTCTAGACGAAATTTTCAAGCCGGGAAAAATTTATTTATTAATTTTTAATTACAAATTTTATGAAAAAACTATTTTTTTGCGCCATGATGGGCGTTTCGGTTATGGCTTTTGCCAAAACAATGGCGATTTGGACTTCAAGTTGTGGTGTAAAACATTACACGACATTTCCAGATGGTTGGACTTATAATCAAATATCAAACGCAATAGCAACTATCAACGAGGCAGAGTGTGGTGTTAAACCAAGTGTGAGTTTAAATCTTAATTAAAAGGGAGGCGGAGTTTCTCCGCCTTTTTTTAACATAAATAAAATATGAGAAAAATAATTTTTTTGTTTTTGCTACTGGGCTTTATATATTCTTTTGGTCAAAGAATTAATTTTGAGCCTACTATAAGAGTTTTCTATGACTCTTCATTACAACTTGGAGACAAATACCGTCATGATCAAAAATTTGTATTAGTAGGTAACTCTCAAGATTATTACTTTGCTGCTGCACAAAATTATTTAAATGATACAAAACAGTATGAATCAAAAGGAGTTGATACAAAATCTATTAGCGACTATTTTCAAGAAAGAGTAATTAAAAGCAATAATAAAACAGCGGTTTTTACCATAGCAATAGATGCAAAAATAAGATATGAGGAAAATATAAATTTAAAATGGGTTCTTTATGGAGAGACAAAAACTATTAATGGCGTGAAATGCCAAATGGCAACAACTAATAAATATGGAAGAAGATGGATTGCGTATTTTTCAAAAGAATATCCACAATCTTTAGGACCATACAAATTTACGGGCTTACCGGGTTTGATATTTGAATTATATGATACACGTAATGATTACCATTTCGTATTGACTAAAATTGAAAAATTTTCAAAGGATTTTGAGTTTAACATTAATGAATATAAAAATTTCTCAAAAGATAAATATCTAAAAGCAAAATATAACATGGAATTTACTATGGCGGGTTTTCCTGGCGCTGAGGAAGAATTAAGAAAAGAGTTAGAAAACGCTTTTGAAAGAAAGAAAAAAATGCATAATAATCCTTTAGAATTAAAACCTTTTGAATAGTTATAACAGCATCTTTGTCATTCCGGAGGAATCTCAACAATGTATAAAAAACAGCTTAGATTCCTCCGGAATGACAAAACTCTGGAGAGAATTTTATTTTTTTAGGTTCTTGATTAACTCTTCAAGTTGTGAACTTAGAAGTTTTGCTGTTTCAGAATCTGTTATATTAATGATAATACCTTGCTGAATATCTTTTTGCCCTACAGAACTGTCCTTATTATCATAAATATTATTTATGATATGGGTCTTTTGTCCATCATCAAAAAGATCCTGAATTTTCACATTAAAAATATCTGCCAACTTTGGAATATACTGAGATTTTACATCTGTAGCTTCGTTTTCCCAATTAGAATACGTGTTTCTGTCTATTTCCAACAGATCTGCGATATCCTTACTGGAATATTTAGTTTTACTTCTTAATCTCTTGAGATTAGTTCCTATTCCCATAACTATAAGTTCTTTATACAAATTTATACTTTTCAATAAAAACAAATGAAAAAACTATATAAAATATGAAAAGAATTTACATTTTATTTCTATCTCTTAATTTTTTATACTTGAGATTCCTCCGGAATGACAAACGTAGCGTTGAAAACGCCAAGCATAGTGTTGGAATGCCCAAAGTTGTCAAATAAACTCCTTTAGAATTAAAACTTTTGAATAATTATAACATCATCTTTGTCATTCCGGAGGAATCTCAACAACATATTTTCAACTAAATTTAGATTCCTCCGGAATGACAAACAGGGTGGTGGAAACGCCAAGCATAGCGTTGGAATGATAAAGTAAATGTTAGATTTTACAAATAATCTATAAAATTATCTCCTTCACTTAATGCGATATAAAAAGATGATTAAGAAATTCTAAATTTGGATTTTGAGATCTTATTAACTTTAGTTTTTTATCCCGTGAAAAATCTTTAATTTCTTTTTCTCTTTCAATAGCTTGATGAATCCATCCAAACTTTTCGTAGTAAATTAAAAACTCTAAATTATATTTTGCCGTAAAGCTGTTCGGATTTTCTTTTGATTGATGCTGAGAGAGCCTTTTATGGAGATTATTTGTAACACCTGTGTATAAAAACGGTTCGATTTTTATTCGTGAGAATATAAACGTAGAAGGTATAAATACCCTCTGAAAAGTCAATCATTTTTTTGTGTTTTTATTAATTTTGTTTTCTATGAGACATCGAAATTCCGTAAGAAATTTAACTGTTTTGTTGAAAAAAATAGCTTAGAATTTTCCGGAATGACAACATTACGTTGAAATAAAAATGTATCAGAATTCAAAAGTAATAAAATTCAAGCAAAGAAAAAAAGACGGAAATTTCTTTCCGCCTCTCAATATAATATAGTGTTTTTTTAGTTTTTACCCGAAATTGTTTTTAAAATAATGGGCTCTAAATTGGATGGGAGATCGGCTGATTTTATCTGATAATTTTTGACCTTCATTTCCTTAAACCAGTTTTCCCAGTATTCTTTGATGACGCCTTCTTCAAAAGGATTGCCTTTTTCCGGGTTGATGCCTAATACGATAACTTCAAGATTACTCAGGTTGTCATTGGCTTTTACAAATCCCAGGTTATTTTTTTCAATTGTAGTTTTAAAGTCAGAACCTGTAAGATTGTTGGCTTTTATCAATTTTGAAGTTAGATAAGAGGTTTTCTTTTCTTGCGAGAATTTTGAATCTTCATGATACATATAACCATCGGTCAAAATAAAGAGGATATTTCTGTGATCGTCTTTTATACAGTAATCTTTGACTTTATTTCTGAAAAATTCCCAAATATCAGATCCGACGAATTTACCATCATTTATGGCGGACTGATAAATATTCAACGGCAGTTCAGAATATTTTTTCTCTACGGAACTGAAATACTCCCTACGTGTATGTTTATCGAAAGAAACTCGCAGGTCTTGTGTGAATACATTCATCTTCGGATCAGAAGGTTCCGGATTGAAGAAAACCTGCATCTGATCATTGTATGTGATGATTCTTTTTGTTTTAATATGATTTAAAAATCCTTTTTCAATGGCTTTGATATATTCTGTATCTCTCTGGAAATATTCCATCGTCGGATTCGGGTTGGTTTTAGGATCAATTCTGTCGGATAAATCAATTAAAATACTGACATTGATATTATTTGAATCAACAATAATTGAGTCCTTTTCACCACAATCTAGAGTTTCAGGTTTTTCTTTACAACAGGAAGCTAAAGAAATAATTAGCAGAAAGTAAAATATTTTTTTCATAGTTGTAATTATAAAGATGATAAATAAACTAAATTTTGATTTTCAGAGTTAGCACCCACAGCTTCAAGATTACTATTGTATGTTTCGATACAATCGTCAATCATCGTTTGCTTTTCGGTTTTCGATACCGCTATTTTTTCACCAATAAATGTTATCCAGCCCTGAACATATTCTGAAGCGTACAGTTTATAATCTTTAGTTGGAATAATTACTCCGTCAATGATATTCTGAAGTTCTTCGATTCTGCCACGAGTTTTGATGACAATCTCTTTTGTACTTCCGATGTTTGCGATAATTTCTTCAATTTCTTTTTTGAGAACATTGATTTTTTCTAAAAGGAAAAGCACGTTTTTCTGTCTGATTTCCTGTTCGTTCTTAATTTTATCTTTCTCTTTGTGTTCCTTCATGACAAAGTCAAAAACAAGCCCCCAAATAATATAAACAATGAATCCTGCGAAGATTATTCCCCAAAATTGAATTGTAGTAAAGGCGATCTTGAGATCAAATGGCGGAGAATCAATTGTTTTATTTAATTCGTATAATTTAGACTCAATTTGATAGGCTAAAATGGCGTCGAAAATAAAAGTAACAATAAAAAGCAAACCCAATTTCACATAATTTACCCAAGTTTTAGTTTCATTAAACATATGAATCAAAAATCCCAACCCTAAAAAGACAAAAGGAATGAAAGTTACAAATGCACCTTCAATAAAGCCTTCAGACCAAGCTCTTTCCCAAGCTCTTGCATCCAAAACACTTTGTATAACAGTAACTTTCGCATCAAAACTTTTAAAAAACGCCGAGTAAGAAGTCGAAATATAAAAAGTTAACAGATATAAAGTAATCGGAACAAGAAGAATAGCACCGATCCAAAACTTTGTAGATGCACCTCTTGTAGCTTTTACATTGTATTTTTCCGGGTTTCTGGGTAAATCGTTGATCTCAGCTTTTAAAACCTGAATCTGATTTTGGTGACTTTCAATTTCTTTATTTTTATTTTTTAACTGATCTTCTTTCGTTTCTACAGATACCGTCAAAGCTTTTATTTCTGTTTCCTTATTCTTCTGTTCATTCACGTATGATTCTTTCAGTTTCTGCTGTTTTTCAACCATTTCTTTTTCCTCATTCTGAAATTTTGAATAAACGGCATCAAGACAGATTGATAAGGTAGAATGATTTCCGTTGGTTCTGGAGCTGTCTCTGTACCCCGATTCGTGATAGGTTCTTTTTCTGCTTTCTTCGGGAGATTCTCCAGTGGGATCAAATTCGGTTTTTAAAACTTCTTTTTCTTCTTCTTCCGGAGTTTCGATGGGAACTGATTTTAATTTGAATAAGTTTTTAATATTTGTTGTCATGGTATTTTAGTTTTTTAATTCATATAAAATATCTGTTTTATTCTTACCCATTTTCACAGATTCAATAAGATAATCGACGATTGATTGTACATTTTCTTCCAGAAAACCAAACATCAGAACGTATTTTTGCATGGCAGAATATTCATTTGGTGAAACAATACCATCTGCCCAAATCATGACCGTAAGATCATACAGATAATCTACTTTTTCTTCGATGGTTTGTGGGACAAGAGATTTGAAATTGATAGGATTTAATAATATTTCGTCCAGATTTTTAGATGAAATACCTCTTTCCTCTGCACATTCATAAAGCATTTTCAGTTCTAAGGTGCTGAAATCATCATCACAAATTGCCATTTGGTACAATCTTAGAAAGTGCGCTTTGAGATTTTCAGTGATTTGAGTGTTTTCCATAGTTTTAGTCTTCTTTTGGTTTTTTAGGATTAATGATTTTGTCTCGCAGATATGCTTTAGGCTGTGTTGAATATTCTGACGATTCTTCGGTAATTTCTTCCTTTTTTTGTTCCAGCTTTTCGGCAAAAGCTACCAGTAAAAAGAGAATTCCCGTGATAGTGTCAATAGGAATCCACAAGCTTTTTCGATATAAGTAAATGGGAATAAAAGGATTGAAAATAATGAGAATGACCAGAAAAATTATACTGAAATAATATTGCTTAAAGCTCAAAAAATTATAAATAACAATTGAAGCTCCAATAAAAACAAGAATTCTCAGAAAAGTATAATATTCTATAGGAAGCCTGAAAATACCAGCGAAACAACATAGCGCACAAAACGTGAAAAATGGTTTCATGGTTTAAGTTTTTTAAAATCCAGTTCTGAGATTGTATTTATAATTAAAATTATCTTCAGACATAAAGATGAAGATGAAGAAATCAATACATGCAATCAATGCAGGAATAAATGTCCAACAAAACAAGAGATAAAATATTCCCATTGTATTTTGCCCTAAGTAAAATCTGTGAATGCCTAATCCTCCCAAAAAAAGAGCAAGCATCGCGGTTGTAAATTTTGATTTCATAATTAAACTCTTGATAATATTTCGTTCTTTTTACTTTCAAACTCTTCCGGAGAAATGATTCCGTTTTCCACTAAACCTTTCAGTTTTTGTAAAACAGCAAACGGATCTTCTGCTTCTATAAGCTTAGGTGTTGACTGTTGTGTCTGTAAAGGATGTGCGATTATCGGTGTTGTATTATTAACTGTGACGCCGCCTCCCGCAGAAGCTCTTCTTACTTCGAGATCTTTTTCTCTTCGAATCCCTCTCATTTGTTCTTCTATTTCCTGAGCAAACTGGTAGAGTTTTCTTGCCTGTGCTTTTGGAAGATAATCCATCATATTACTGAGGTTGCTGACGGTTCTCATTGTAAAAGTAGAACCCAAAATTCCTTCCTTAATATGACAATCTGCAACGTCAACCCAACTGTAATCCTGAAAATCCATCGAGAAACCGAAGTTTTTAGGTCTGCAAAAAATAATTCTTCTGTTGGTAAGTGCGATACAATCCGGAGAAAGATTCAATGCAGGTTTTTTCTGAACAGCAATGTATTCTACAAATTCTTGCGAGGTAAGAAGACTATTGATTCTCTCCAGTAGTTTTTCGACAGCTTTCGGATCTTGCTCTTCGTTTAAAAATTGTTTTAAATTCATGATATTTTGGTTTTAGTATTATTAATTTTGTTGAGTGAACTGGATTTGTTTTGAATAAATACCTATTGTTTACTCTATTCTATTTTTAGCTTCAATCTGTTCTTCGTACCAATATTTTTGTGTGCTAAAATCTAATGGCCAATCTCGTTGAGCCTGTCTTTTTATTGGATTATCTTCTATAGTTTCCATATAATCGGCTGCCTCAATTTGTTCGTTGATCCAATATTCTTGTGTAGAATAATCGTTTGGCCAATCTTTCTTTGCCTTTTCTTTTAATCTGGCAATCAAAGCATCCTTTTTCGGATCTGTTTTTATCTCTATTTCCTGAGGATGAACATCAGACGTTTCTATGGCATTTAAGTTTTGATATGATGAAATTTTATCTTTTTTATCATCCATGCTTCCGAAAGCGATGAAAATAAAAAATAGAAATACACCTGCTGAAATTACGTGTTTAAAGTTTTTCATGTTTTTTTAGTGTTAAAAATTATTTTTGTTGATATATAAAAGGAGGAAATTGTTCCAAGCAAATAAAATGTTACATCTAAGAAGTCAAACGTTCCCGGAACGATTTTAAAGAGCTGGAGAAATTCAGATAAAATAGCAATGATAGGAATACTGAAAATCCAAAAAATATTTTGTCTGGTAATTGAATGTTTCCAGATTTCTAACGAAATGGCTGTGTAAGAAAATATCCAAAGTCCATCTGGAAGATTATAAATAAACCAACTCGGAAAAGAGTAAACAGTTCTGAAATTCTTAATTATATTAATTTCATTAGAAAGATTTAAATATTTGAACCAATGAAACATAATAAGCGTCTCTGTTCTGAAAATGGTATAAATGAACCCGCCCAATATCAGAGGAAGAAAATATATGATTATTCTTAGTCCCTGAATCATCTTTTTACATCTTTATAATAAACATATCCTGTTTTCCCAGATTTCTGCACCTTTACTTTCTGCCAATACTTTTGTTTGGAAACTGGAATTAATTTTGCGGTTTTCGAGACTTTCTCTATTACTTTAGATTGAAGAGATGGTTTTTCATAAATTTTGATTACAGAAACGACTGCATTGTGTCTGTTGTTGGTTTTGATATTCACTTCATCAATACGAATTTTGGGAGGTTCTGAAGTTTTGCTTTTTTTAGAATGATATGAAAAAGGAGTGTTCGGAGTTTTAGACTTTTTATGTTTTGAAGATGAGCGGTTTACCGAAGATTTTTTCTTGTAAGAACCGCCTCCGCAAACGCCACAACTCCCACCTCCACCTGCACAATGCGCGCAACCAGAACAATTTGAGCACGCAGAACAGTTTGAAGATCCGGTGCATCTTCCACCATTATGTGGACTTTTTTCTTTTGATAAAGAAAAAGAACCAGACATCAATACTCCAAAGAAAATAATTAGGATAGATATAAAAGTTTTCATGGCTATTAGTTTTAATTATAGTTTTGTAAAGTCTGGTGAAGCTGGTTTCTGAAATTATAAATTTCATCAAGGGTGTTTAATAAAACTTTCTCACCTGCGTCTTTACCATTATGAAAAGTTTCCAAATATTTATTTGCGGTATTAAAATGAAATCTGCAAAGAGGTTTTCTGTTATTATCATCAAGCAATACTCCGAAATAAGATAAAGTATCTCTGTGAGCAATTCTCTGGGAAGGAACTTTTTCTCTTAAAATGGCTTTTACAATTTGGAAAGCTTCCAGTTCCTCTTCTGTTGTCACGATTTTAGAATCATTATTCTCATCAATAGGAGAGGCGTTCTTTATTTTTTCTTCCTGTTTTTCGATCTGTTCATTAATGCTTAATGCAGATTTTAGTCTAAAACTGATAGATTCGTTGATCGATGTGGTCAATGCTTTTTTGGTGTATTCTTTAAAGGCAATCATTCGGTTGGCTGTTAAAGGTTTGTCAAAAAATTTACTGACCAGTATTTTTACCATTTCATCCGAAGGAGTTTCAATTTCTTTTTCAAATTCTTTTCTGATGGCTTTAATATATTTTAAGGCTTCTGCGGAATCCAGAATGCTTTCCAGATTATATTCGTTTTTGGTAAAGCTTTCAAGAATTTTTATTGAGCTGTCTTTTATATCCTCTATATTGATGGTGAAAAATGGCTTTTCATCCATAATATTCGGCTTTTCAAGATCAGTATAAAAATTATAGACAATTCCGTTGGTAAGAACTCCAAACCGTGATTTTGAAACATGGAAATAGCGGTGAAGCTGTGAGTTGTGAGCATCTGCACTTTCCTTCCAGTGTTTGCATTCTATAATAAAAATAGGCTCATCATTTTTTTTAATAACATAATCTATTTTTTCTCCCTTTTTTGTTCCGATGTCACAAATATGTTCCGGAATTACTTCGGTCGGATTGAAAATATCATAGCCCAAAATCTGAATAAAAGGCATTACAAAAGCGTTTTTTGTGGCTTCTTCTGTTCCGATCTGGTCTTTTAAGCCAACAACTTTTTGATGTAATTGCTCAAGTTTAATTTTAAGATCCATAGTTTTTAGTTTTTAAGAGTTTCGTCAATGATTTCTGCGTTTGGAGCATTGGATTTCACAGAGTGAATTCCGTTTTCCATTGCTGTTTTTGAACTGTATAATTGACTTTTTCCGATGATTTCTCCGTTTCTGGCTTTCAGAACAAAGTAATCTTTGTCATTGGTGGAAACCCGTCTTTCGTATCTTGCGTCATCCTGAGAATTGATTTTTACAGATTCTATTCCTTTCTGACAAGATGATTTCTGAACGTAACCTTCACTCATTAAAATGATTTCACCATTGTTGGCTTTAAGGTTGAATTGATACTCTCTGTTTACTCTTTGAGTAATTGTGAATTTTCCCATGATTGTTTTTATTGTTTAACACTCCAAAAGTATAACCCTTTAAAATCCAAACCTTACGGGAATCCGTAAAACGGGCAAAAAATAATAAAACCTTCCAAAAAATTGAAAGGCTTTATTAAATATGCTTTGAAAATTTATTTTCAAATTATTCCAATGTCTTTACAAAAAGCGACTAATTGCTCATTGCTTGTGACCTCAAGATCTTCTTTTAAACTGTTAAGTTTTTTCTCAACACTGCTCAAACTATAAGGCTTTATGTCTTTTTCCTGAAGGTGAACAGGAATGTTTTTCTGTAAAATTCCTTTAGATAAAAGAGAAACTAATGTAATATCATAAGCTGAAAACTCATAACTATTCAGTTTTCTCATTTCCTGTTTCATATCAAGTGATAAGTAATTCTCATTAATATAAACTGAGGCGATCGATTTTTTCAGTTCTTTAGAATCATTTCTGGCTTTTCGGACATAGCCGTTAATTTCATATTCCTTGAAAAGCGAATCAATAACTCCTGATTTGTGCTCGGCAGAAAAAACGATGATTTTTAAAGAAGGCTGAATTTCTTTTATTTTCTGAATTAGTTCTCTTCCGTCTTTAATTTCCTGTTTTCGATGATCTTCTTCGTAATACAGATCGGTGATCAGAAGATCATAAGGCTCGTTTTCTCTGATAGATTTCTGAATTTTTGCCAATGCATCATCGCAATAATATACATAGTCAACATTTGGAATATTGAGATCCTCCAATGTTTTTTGTACAGATAAATTGATGCTTTCGTGGTCTTCGGCGATTAAAATTTTTTTGAACATTCTTTTTTAGTTTTTTTAAGATATAGGAAATGAAATGTTGATTTTCAATCCCTTTTCAGTTTTGATGTCAAAAGTAATCTCTCCGTTGATTTTTTCCATACGGGAAACCGTAGAAGACAGACCGTTTTTATAAATCAAGTCCCCGGAAATGCCGATTCCGTTGTCTGTATATTGAATTTTTATAAAATTATTTATCCTTTCAAATTTGAAAACCACTCTGTCTGCTTTGCTGTGTTTTTTCATATTGACAAGCAGCTCGCGAATGATCTGATAAATCTCTTCACCTGTTGATGGGCTTAAATTGCTCCATATCTTATTTTCATTTCCTGCAACATAGGTTTCTACGGAAGAATTTTTAAAAGAAGCGATGAGGTTTGAGATTTTTTCTTTGAATTCTTCTTCAGAATTTTTAGAATCTTCTTTTTCGTAAGAAATATCTCTTGATTTTTCATAAACGAATTCCAATTCATCAAGCGCCTCATTTTTATTGAAATTTTCCTGATTCTCAATTTTGGTCATGACTTGATATATTCCATTGGCTACAACGTCGTGTATTTTTTTGGAATATCTGAGTTCAGTGTTTTTTACTTCGAGTTCTTTTTCTTGTTGTAGACGTTTTTTTCTTTTTTTGTACCAAAAGAAACCGCCTACTACGATAAATGATAGACCTATAATACCGATATTTTTTTGTAAAACCTCAATATCTTTTTCCGCTTTGTCAGCTTTGAGTTTTTCAACATCGTATCTAATGAATGCAAACTGGTTTTTAGCTTTATTTCGATTCGTCTGAAGATCATTATTTATAGAATATAATTTTTGAAAATTCTTTAAATAATTGGATGGATCTAATTCTATAATTTTTTTTAATGCTAAAATTTGATCACTTGAACTTTTTGTATTGATTGCAGCACGCAGCATTTTTTCTGCAAAAAATAAAGACAGGGTTTTGTTTTTCTTAGCAAAATATTCAGATAAAGTTTCATAACTAGAATTTAATCCGCTTTCATCTCCGTTTTTCACCCTGATTTCTAATGCCTTATATAATTCTGGTAAAGGGTTGTACTTTTTATTATTAAGATATTTTGCTTTTGCAAGGTTATTTAATGCTTTTGAATAATTTACAGTATTTTTTGTTAGAATAGCTTTTTCTAAATATTTTTCAGCTAATTTAAATTTTCCTTGAGTTATCAAAACGTCGCCAATGTTATTGTAACATAAAAATTTTGCTTCATCATTGTCAACATAAGTTAATGTTTTATAATAAAATTGTAGAGATTTCTCATAGTTTTTAAGAAAATTAAATGCCAATGCAATATTATTATAATTTGTCGCTAATGTATTTCTTGTTGTACTATCTTCTTGTTTCCTAAGAAATTTAGTTGCCTCCAGCGAAGATTCAATTCCTCCGAAAAAATCACCTTGATTAGTTTGAATCATCGCCATATTAACAAATGATTTTCCCGTGCCGAGAGAGTCATTTGTTTTAATATAGTCATTTTTAGCTAAGTTATAATAATAGAATGCTGAATCTAATACTTTTGAATCTCTAAATATTTTTGCTTTTTCATAATTGATATTGTTAGCATGAGATTTCAATTTATCTTGTTTACAAGAAATTATAATTATCAATATAATTAATGATAAATATTTCATGGTTGTTAGTTTTATTTGCAAAATAACAAAAAGAATTTGTTATCATAACTAAATAATACGATCTTAAATTGTTGATTTAAAAAACTATATCTGACAAAATCATAAAACCATAAAAAAAGTCCGTTTTCACTAGCAGTGAAACGGACCTCTTAATTAATTTTATAATATTCTTATGGTCTTGGAGTTGGCGGTGGTGGTAGTTGTCCAGAGTTTCCTCCAACTGGTTCTCCTTCCCCACCTGTTCCTGTTCCAGGATCGATACCTGTTCCGCCTCCGGAATCTTGGGTCGTTACTGTTCCTCCGTTATTATCGTTGCATGTTGCATTTCCGTTATTGTTTCCGAATGCTAAACCAAGTAGCATTAAAATTATTTGTATCATTTTGTCAAAAAATTTATTGTTAAAGCATTCGTGTTCTTCCCTGCGAAACAGATCGCAGACAGTGTTACACGATTAAAAAAAATGAAGCGCTTCTAAATTTTTTGGGAAGTAGACCTTCAAAAACGGAAGAGAAACATCTGCTTCCCAACCCGGAGTTTTCTTCCGTTTTATCAGGTGATTTTGAAATCAGTTTTGTAAATTTGTTTTTGTAATTATTTGTTTGTCACTGATTTCTATGGCAAAGATGCGACAAGACATGACGCAGGTGTTAGACAAAACATAGACATCGATGGACAATAAATGGACAGGATTTTATTACGGAAAACCGTAATGGAGAATGGTTGGAAATCACCTATTTTGTAATACTCTTAAAAACTAATTATGTCCAAAAGAAAACTACTAATTCATGAAGTATTTGAAAAAATTAAATCTAAATCTGAAAAGGACACAAAGAACGGATGGGCGACAGATCTTTCTGATGATATTGAAAAGAAGTTAGGTTTTATAATATCTGTAAAAACACTTTCAAGATACCATGATTCATTTATTACTGGAATAAAAGAAGAAACGGGTATTGAAAATTTAATTTTGAATAAATTAAGTGAGTATTTAGATTACAAAGACTTCAATGAATTTTCAAAAACTTTTATAAAAAAAGACGACAATGCCAATAAAACAACAGTCAAAATAAGAGTAGATGATGGTGAAACATCTTTAGCAGATAGGATAATAAACATCATTATTACAAATGAACAGTTTTTTAAAATGCCCGAATTCATGAAGAAAAACGGAATGGGAATTATGGAGATTGTGCTTTTGATATGTTTTACGACAGGAACCGTTGCCTTTTCCAAGAATCCGAATAATCAAATTCATGGATTTACGGGAATTTTAGAACCTCAACCGCAATGTATGTATTGGGATAAAAGTGAATACAAACGGGTAGATTGCCAGGATAAAAATCCAATTTACAATCACAAGATATCTTTTGATTATGAAAAGATGACCTATTTTAAAAGAATTGAAAGGAAGGATACTTTGACAGTGGAAAACGCTGGTGGAAAAGTTTGGTATTCAAAACATAATGGGGTAGTGGAGTTTTTTACAGATGATGGAGTAGACCCGAATAATGGGCGAGAATTAAGAAAAGCCACAGAATATATTATTGACAAATATGCTGGAATTATAGAAGAGGAAATAGGACAATAAAAAAAGCGAAGATTTCTCTTCGCTTTTCTTTATTCTGAATCTGTCAGCATTCCCAATTCTCCGAAATGTTTTTTGAACTTTTGAATTTTTGGACCAACTACCGCACTGCAGTAAGGTTGATTTGGATTAACGTGATAATATCCTTGGTGATATTGTTCTGCTGCCCAGAATTTTTCAAATGGTGCCAATTCTGTCACATATTTTCCTGACCATTTTCCTGAAGCTTCAGATTCTTTGATAGAATTTTCTGCTCTTTGTTTTTCTGCATCATCTTTGTAGAAAATGACAGAACGATATTGAGTTCCAATGTCATTTCCTTGTCTGTTAAGCTGAGTAGGATCGTGGAGGAAGAAAAATACATCCATCAATTGATCATAAGAAATGATTGCCGGATCATAAGTGATCTGTACCACTTCAGCGTGACCGGTTTGCCCGGTACAAATTTCTTCATAAGTTGGATTATCTTTGTGACCGCCCGAATATCCGGAAATTGCAGATTCTACCCCTTTCAACATATTAAAACAGCTTTCCACACACCAGAAACATCCGCCTCCGAAAGTGATTTGCTGTAAATTATTTTTATCCATTTTAAAATTGATTTTAAATTTAAATAGTTTCTCACACCTTTTTTAGGTAGTTTAAAAACGTTTCAAAAGTAAGAAAAAATTGAGCCAAAATTGTAGAAAACAATTGTTTAAACACAATCACACTGATAGATTCCACAAATAATAACAAGTGAATTTGATTCAATTATTATAGAAATAATTAAACAAAAAAGCATCCTCAAAAGAGAATGCCTGATGATATATTTTATTTGTTTGAATTACTTTTCCCAAACCAATGCACTTGCTCCTAAAATGGCAGCATCAGCTTCGTCAAGTTCACTGAAAACCAATCTTACTTTGTTTCTGAAGATCGGAAGAAGGTTTCTTTCCATGTGAAGTTTTGCAGGCTTTAAAATGAAATCTCCGGCTTTGATCACACCTCCGAATAACAAAATTGCTTCCGGTGATGAGAACATCACAAAATTTGCTAAAGCTTCACCCAGTTTCTGACCTGTATATCTGAAAACTTCTATCGCTACAGGATCTCCTTTCAAAGCACATTCGTGTACTGTTTTAGAATTGATCGCATCTTCAGGATATTGATTCAGCATTGATTCCGGAAATTCCGCCCTCATTTTTTTTGCAGTGATAGAAATTCCTGTAGCTGATGCGTAAGATTCCAGGCTTCCTTCAGAACCTGTACTCCAGTGCTTTCTTCCTCCTGGTTTTACGATGGTATGACCGAGCTCACCGGCAAAACCGTCATGACCGTAGATCAGATGACCGCCGGAAACGATCCCGCTTCCTACGCCTGTTCCTAAAGTAATCATGATAAAATCTTTCATGCCTCTTGCGGCGCCATACATCATTTCACCAAGAGCTGCAGCATTGGCATCATTGGTCATCTTGCAGGGGTGTCCGAATTTTTCGGTCATTAAATCCGCAAAATTGATCACGCCTTTCCATGGAAGATTGGGAGCCTGCTCGATGGTTCCCCTGTAGTAGTTTGCATTGGGAGCACCTACCCCTATCCCTTCAATCATTTTTTCTACACCATGCTCATCGATTAACGGCTGAATCTCTTTGTGCAACGCATCAATAAACTCTTCCGGAGTTGCATACTGATCGGTTGGAATTGAACCTTTTGCTAAAATCTGACCTCTGTGGTTCACCAAGCCGAATTTAGTATTGGTCCCACCGATATCGATACCTAATGCAACCTGTTTTGACAAATCTACTACTGACATTTTCTTATTATATAATTTCGAGGCAATAAATTTATAAAAAAGATTGTATTAATAGTGATTTAAGCAAATATAATTTAAAAATAAATTAAACGGTCTTCTTGGTTTTTTTTCTTCTTCCCCACCAAACTAAAAATCCTGTTACGGGTAATGAAGCACAAATTAAGCTTACAATAAAAGCAATAATTTTGGTTGGCAAGCCTAAAATAGATCCTACATGAATGTCATAATTGGCTCCAACAGCTTTTTCTCCAAAATTTTTATCTTTCATATCATGCGTGTGAAGCAGTTCTCCGGAGTTTTCATCAAAAATCAAACTGCTGCTTTTGTGATAAGAATAGGATAGGTGCTTTACATAAACTTCAAAATTCGGATGCTCATGATCATCCATATGAGGATGTCCTAAGTCGATTGCGAAACCGTAAGAATCCGGATATTTTTCTTTCACGGTGTTGCTGATTTTATCTAAAGTTCCTTCTGTTTTTAATTCAATCGGAGCTTTTGTTTTAATTGCTGAAAAGTCAGGATAAACCGTACTGCCACCAGAAAATATAAAATAAATCGCTGCCTGAACAACAAAAAATGCATAAAATAAACCTGTCAATGAAAAGATAAGAGCAAATACTGATGCATAGAAACCTAAAACATTGTGAAGGTCATAGTTCTTCCTCTTCCAGCTTTTTACATTTTGCCATTTGAATGAGAAACGCTGTTTTCTGGCTGCTTTATTTTTGGGCCACCACAAAATAATTCCTGAAATCAGCATGATAATGAAAATGATTACCGGAATTCCGACCACATAAGTTCCCCATTCCTGTTTCAGTAAATAACTCCAGTGAATCATTTTTACAATCTGGAAAAAACCGTTTTTCTCATCATAAGTCTCCAGAACTTTGCCATTATATGGGTTAACGTAGGCTACTTTATAGATTGGAAATTCATCAAAATAATTCCATGCTTTAGGGTTGTGCTCATACCAATAAAACTGGTAAGACATTTTTTTATCGATAGGAATATTGACCCAGTGTACAGGATATTTTTCTTTTACCTGTGCAACAACCGATTTTTCTAAAACTCTTATTGGAAGGATCTGTTTTTGATCAATATTTTGCTCGTTATGATAGATAACATCTTTTCTCGTGAAATTTTCCACTTCATCTTTGAATACGTATAAAGCACCGGTAATTGAGATGATAAAAATCAAAAATCCTATTCCCAAACCGAACCATAAATGTAATTTGCCAGTCCATTTTTTGAAGAGACTTGGTTTCTTTTTGTGGTGATGTTTTTTCTTCATAAATTCCTAAAGTTGTGCAAATATAAGATATTCCGTTTTTATTTAGATTAAATACAATTAAGAGAATTTTGTTTTTCCATCTAAAAAAATCTGCCAAACTACTCATGCAGTTTGGCAGATGGCTTTAATTTCTATTCTGATTAGAATTTGTAATTTAAACTTAAAGAAAGTGTTCTTAACCTCTGAGGAGTTACAGTAGACCAACCTGAATAATATTTCTTATTTGCAATATTATCAAGTTTTAAAATCACACTGTATCTTTCTTCGTTATAAGAAAGTGCTGTGTTGAAAATAGCATAACTTGGAATAGTAAATGTTCCAATTCCCGCTCTGTTTAATGTGTAAAGACTACTTGCAGAGTTTGCTCCGAAGCCAATTCCTACATTTCTTAAAGCACCATCCTGAATTTTATAATTTGCCCAGAAGTTGAATATATTCCTTGGACCCGCTTCTTCAGGACGATATCCTACGTATGTTGGGTCTCCAACCGTAACTTCACTGATATTTTGGCTGAAACCTGCAATTACATTTAAACCTACAACCGGACTTCCTACAACACTGATTTCAAAACCTTTACTTTCAACCTCACCTCCCTGAATACTTGCCAATGGATTGGTTGGGTCTGCCATTACTTTATCTTTTACCAAAATGTTGTAATAACTTGCAGTAACTGATAATTTATCTTTAATTAAACTAGCTTTCGTTCCAACTTCCCATTGATTGGCATGTTCAGGATCAAAATATGCAAATGACTTATTCCCGCTAAGGTCTGTGTTTTCCACTGGCTCAACATTTTGGAAACCATTCATGTAGTTTGCAAAAATGGAAAGTTTATCTTGAATTGGCTGATAAACCAAACCTAATTTTGGAGAAAAAGTTGTTGTATTTTTAGATTTTTCTACTGCATATGCCGTTGGATTTCCTGTAAAGTGATCCATTCTAACACTTAGCATCGCAGATAAATTAGGAAGAATGTTAACAACATCTGAAACATATGCGCTGTAAATTTTAGTTTCCATGCTTCCTATTGCTTGAGAAGTTGTTGCCAAAGCATTATCTACAGCTCCCTTGTTCAGCATTCCGGCATTAGTGTCTGATTGATTAACCAATGAGATTGTTCCAAATCCTGCCCACCCTGTTCCACCAAGCAAAAATTCTCTCTGGAAATAATCTAAACCAAATAGAAGTTTATTTTTTACACTTCCAATATTGAAGTTTCCTACGAAATTTTGTTGAATTGCAGTTGTGTTTGTTTCTCCACCTAATTTTGAGATAAATCTTGTAAACTCATTTCCGTTTGAAGAATCCCACAAATAATGATTGTAACCATCGGTTTTGGTATTTCCTCTTGAAACAATGGTACTTGAAGTCCAGTTATCTGAAATTTTATATTGAGCCTGAGCCTGGATATTGAATGAAGAGTTTTTGATGCTTAAGTCGTTTGAAGTATAAGAGTTTTTATAATTCTGCTCAAACAAATCTATAGAATTAAAAGAGAGAGGGCTATATCTGCTTAAGAAAATCATTGGAGCATTCGCGGCATCAGATTTTTTAATTTCAGTATTTACAAAGAATGTCAATCTGTTATTTACAACGTATTTAATAGATGGGTTAACGTAAATAGATTCACTGTAACCTGCGTCCTGAAATGAGTTTTGCTTTTGATATGCTGCATTTACTCTTGCATACAAATTTTTTCCTACAGGCGCATTTACATCTGCTGTTACTCTATTAAGTCCATAAGTACCTGTAACATATCCTACTTCACCTCCGAAATGATTATACGGTTTTTTAGTAACTACATTTAATAACCCACCGTAAGAAATTACACTACCACCGTAAAGCGTTCCCGAAGGTCCTTTGATAGCTTCAATAACTTCAATTCCAGCCGGATCTAAAGTTCCATTGTTGAAAGCAGGCATTCCGTTTATGAGATTAGGCTGTAAAGAGAAACCTCTCATTGAGTAATATTCACCTCCGTCATTTCCTCTACCTGTAGACTCCCAAAGTCTTGCAATACCGGTGATGTTTTTAAGAGCATCATTAAAGTTGGTAACAACCTGTTCCTTAATCACATTTTTATTTACAGTATTATAAACCTGAGGATTTTCAATATCTTTTAGTGGCATTTTGTTCGCCGATTGACTGTCTTTTGTTAAATACCCAGTAACAACTACTTCATCAATATCATTAGATTTAATAGTATCACTTTCCTGTGCAAACGATATCATTGAACTTAACAACGATGCGCAAACCAATAGTTTTTTCATGAAGATAAATTTTTGCAAATATATTGTTTTTAATTATTCTAAATAAAACGCAAAAATTGACATTTGTCATGTTATCAGCAAAGTGTTATTCGTTAAATAACAAAAACCGCCTCAATTGAAGCGGTTTCATTAGATTTATAATTTATATCCTATGCAGGAATTTCTCCTCTGTATAAGAAAGAAATAATTTCTTTGTTCATTTTGTCAACCATTTCGCTGAACAAATGGAAAGATTCCTGTTTGTAGATTACTAAAGGATCTTTCTGTTCGTAAACAGCGCCTTGAGAAGATTTTCTCAAATCATCCATTTCACGAAGGTGAAGTTTCCAGTTTTCATCGATGATTGATAAAGTGATATTTTTTTCAAAATCATTAATTAAACTGTCGCACTGTGTATCGTAAGCTTCTTTCAGATCGGTAACGATTGTTAATGTTTTAACACCGTCTGTGAAAGGAACCTGGATCATTTTAAACATCGAACCCTGGTTCTGAAAAACATTCTCTATAATAGGGAACGATTTTTCTTTCAGAAGATTCAGCTTCATATCATAGTCAGCTTGAGCTGCTTTGAAAAGAATGTCTGTAAGCTCAGGAATTTGTTTTGCTTTAAAATCACTTTCAGAAATAGGAGATTCCATAGTGAAGTTTTTAATCACTTCAAATTCAAAATCTTTATAGTTTCCGGTTGCTTTACCTTTTGCTACGATAGAATTTGATACATCGAAGATCATGTTTGTAATATCGTATTTCAGGTGATCTCCGAATAATGCATTCTTTCTTCTTTTATAGATGACATCACGCTGCTTATTCATTACATCATCGTACTCAAGAAGTCTTTTTCTTGTACCGAAGTTATTTTCTTCTACTTTTTTCTGAGCTCTTTCGATAGATTTGGAAATCATGGAATGCTGAATCACTTCACCTTCCTTATGACCCATTCTGTCCATCATTTTAGCAATTCTTTCAGAACCGAACAAACGCATGAGGTTGTCTTCCAAAGAAACATAGAACTGAGAACTTCCGGGATCTCCCTGACGTCCTGCTCTACCTCTCAACTGTCTGTCAACACGTCTGGAATCGTGTCTTTCTGTTCCGATGATTGCCAAACCTCCGGCTTCTTTTACTTCTTTGGTAAGCTTAATATCGGTACCACGACCCGCCATATTGGTTGCAATGGTCACAACTCCCGGCTGACCTGCTCCGGCAACGATTTCTGCTTCTTTTTTGTGAAGCTTCGCATTCAATACCTGGTGCTGAATTTTTCTTAACTGAAGTGCTTTTGAAAGCAACTGTGAAATCTCAACAGAAGTCGTACCCACCAATACCGGTCTTCCTGCTGCTGTTAATTTTTCAATCTCTTCAATTACTGCGTTATATTTTTCCCTGTTGGTTTTGAAAACCAAATCCTGTTTGTCATGTCTTTGAATCGGACGGTTGGTAGGAATTACTACAACGTCTAATTTATAAATCTGCCAAAGTTCTCCTGCTTCAGTTTCTGCTGTACCTGTCATCCCCGCAAGTTTGTTGTACATACGGAAATAGTTTTGAAGAGTTACCGTTGCAAAAGTTTGTGTAGCAGCTTCTATTTTTACGCTTTCCTTAGCTTCGATCGCCTGGTGAAGACCGTCTGAATAACGTCTTCCTTCCATGATACGACCTGTCTGCTCATCAACAATTTTTACTTCGCCGTCAATGACAACATATTCATCATCTTTCTCAAACAATGTATATGCTTTCAATAGTTGGCTCATGGTGTGCACACGCTCAGATTTTTCGGCAAATTCTGCGAAAAGTTTTTCTTTAGCTTCAAATTCTTCTTCTTTAGATAAATTTTTAGCTTCCACTTCAGCGATTTCTGTTCCGATGTCAGGAAGAACAAAGAAGTTGTTGTCAGAATTCCCTTGAGACATATATTCAACACCTTTATCCGTCAAATCAACCTGATTGTTTTTTTCTTCGATAACGAAATATAGATCTTTATCAACGATTGGCATATCACGGTTGTTATCCTGCATGTACTGAGCTTCTACTTTTTGAAGTAATGCTCTGTTTCCGCTTTCAGATAAAAACTTGATTAACTGTCTGTTTTTTGGCAGACCTCTGTAAGCCTGAAGTAATTTAAATCCTCCTTCTTTGGTGTTTCCTGCTGCAATTAATTTTTTAGCTTCATTAAAAATCGCAGAAACTGTTTTTTTCTGAACTTCAACGATTCTGTCGATTGATGGTTTAAGAACATCAAACTCCTGTCTGTCTCCCTGAGGAACAGGACCGGAAATAATCAATGGTGTTCTTGCATCATCTACTAATACAGAGTCAACCTCATCCACGATGGCAAAATTTAATTCTCTTTGCACTAATTCTGTAGGTGAGGTCACCATATTGTCTCTCAGATAATCGAAGCCAAATTCGTTGTTGGTTCCGTAAGTGATATCTGAATTGTATGCTTTTCTTCTTCCGTCTGAGTTTGGTTGATGATTGTCGATACAGTCAATTGACATTCCGTGGAATTGATACAATGGTCCCATCCAGGCGGAGTCTCTTTTTGCCAAATAATCATTCACTGTTACAACGTGTACCCCTCTTTCAGGAAGAGCATTAAGGTAAATCGGAAGCGTACCTACCAAAGTTTTACCTTCACCGGTTGCCATTTCGGCAATTTTACCGCTGTGAAGAATCACACCGCCGATAAACTGAGTGTCATAATGCACCATATCCCAAAGAATCGGGGTTCCGGCAGCATTCCATGAGTTTTTCCATACCGCTTCGTCACCCTGAATTTCAACGAAATCCTTGGTAGCAGCAAGTTCTCTGTCTTTATCTGTAGCCTTCACACGGATTTCTCCGTTTTGAGCCCATCTTCTGGATGTTTCTTTAATTAACGCAAAAGCTTCTGGAAGAATCTGCAAAAGAACTTTTTCTTCGATCTCATAAGACTCTTTTTTCAAAGTTTCTATTTTAGAGAAAAGAGCTTCTTTTTCATCAACATTTTTTGAATTCTTGATCTGCTCTTTGATTTGTTCTATCTGAGTTGTAATCGTATTTGTCGCTGCTTTAATTTTAGATTTAAATTCAGCAGTCTTTTCTCTCAAACCGTCATCAGATAACTCTCCGATACTTGGCTCAACAGCTTTGATCTTTGTTACAACTTTTTTTACTTCTTTCAGGTCCTGCGCTTTTTTGTCTCCCAAAAAACCCTTAAGAACTTTATTTAAAAAACTCATAGAATTTGTATTAAGCTCAAAACCCAGGGTTTCAAGCATATTAAAATTACACTCGATGGTGTATGTTATTATTGAAAAAGCTTTAAGCGTATTGCCTAAAGCTTAAATGCTTTTTTACTAATATTCGTCCTCGTTCCAAAGGTAATCTTCGTCTGTAGGATAGTCGCTCCAGATCTCATCAATCGCATCGTAAACTTCGCCCTCATCTTCTATTGCCTGAAGGTTTTCTACAACTTCCATCGGTGCACCAGTTCTGATTGCATAGTCGATAAGTTCTGCCTTTGTCATCGGCCAAGGTGCGTCGCTTAAATATGAAGCTAATTCTAATGTCCAGTACATAATTTTTTATTTTTTGCAAAAGTATAAAAATAGGTTATATTATAAACTTTTTTTATAGCTTGATTTTCAATTCTTTTATTAAATTTTGTCTATATTTTAAAATAACGGCTGCTGTAAGCGTTATTACCATAGATTGATGTCATTTTCTCAAAAACCATTCCACAAATTTTTTTATGCCATTTTGGAAGTCAGTGACTGGTTTGTAGCCAATTAGATTTTTTGCTTTAGAAATATCTGCGTTGGTCTTCTGTACATCTCCGGGCTGCATAGGAAGGAGTTTCTTTTTTGCTGTTTTAGTGAGGTTCTTCTCTATTTCAGAGAGCATTTCATTGAGCTTTATTACTTCGCTTTCGCCAAGATTGATAATCTCATACACGTTTGAATGGTTTTCTAAGTAGGTAATTGCTTTTACAATACCATCAATAATATCATCAATATAGGTGTAATCTCTTGCCGTATTTCCGTCACCGTAGAATGGGATTTCTTTATCTTCGGAAATAAGTTGTGTAAATTTATGTATCGCTAAATCAGGTCTTTGTCTAGGACCATAAACGGTGAAAAATCTTAATTGAATGATATCTATCTGATAAAGACTATGATAAACGTGGCCAAAAATTTCTCCGGATCTCTTTGTGGCAGCATAAGGTGAAATAGGATGATCTACGCTGTCAGTTTCTGAAAAAGGAATTTTTTCATTGTTTCCGTAAACACTTGATGATGAGGCGCAAATAAATTTTTTAATCTTGAATTGAGTACAAAGTTCCCAAAGATTCATAGTTCCCCGAACGTTTACTTCTTCATATTCCAGAGGTCTTTCGATAGATGGGCGGACTCCCGCTAAAGCTGCTAAATGAATGACAAAATCAATATGATTATCAGTAAAAATTTTTTTTAAACCTTCCTTATTCCGGACGTCCTGAAAATATAATATGTAATTATCTGATTTTGAGTGGTCAATTAAATTTTCAATATCTGTTTTCTTATCGCTGAATTTAAAATCAGTATTTTTTCTGACAGATTCTAAAGTATTTTTAATTTTTATTTGATAATCGTAAAAATCATCAAAATTGTCAACGTTTATGACAGAATGTCCATTTTTCAATAATTTTTCAACCAGGTGAGAACCAATAAATCCGCTTCCTCCCGTAACGAGATACGTCATGTGTATTTTTTTTAGATCACAAATTTATTAATAATAGTTGAAAGCTGTTTTCTTACTTTTGTTTTTTAAATATGACAGATGATTAATTTTCAGAAACTTTTAAGTTTACCCAAAGAAGAGGAAGAAGATTTTACCTTTAATGAAATTGAGGAAGGAATTTACTTTCGGGGGCACAATCTTTGGCTTTTGGTCATCTCAATGGGCATTGCTTGTATCGGTCTTAATATCAATAGTCCGGCTGCGGTAATCGGCGCAATGCTTATATCACCGTTGATGGGTCCGATTGTGGGGGCTGCTTTTGGTTTTTCGATTGGCAACAGACATCTTATCAGGTTGGGGATTATCAATTGGGGATTAATGATTGTCGTGGCACTTTGCTCATCTACACTTTATTTTTTTATCACTCCTTTTCATTCAGAAACCGCTCAACTCGAAAGCTTTAAAACGGCTACAGTTTTTGATTGTTTCTTAGCCCTGTTAGGAGGTTTTGCCTGGTTTTTGGGCATTGTAAGAAAAGAAGCCATCAAAGTAATAGCGGGTGTTGCCGTTTCCACAGCATGTATTCCGCCTCTATGTACCGCCGGATTTGGGATTGCAAATGGCAATTGGGAATATTTCTGGGGAGGATTTTATTTTTATCTTATCAATTGTTTTTTTATCGGAGTCGGAACTTGGATACTCAGCATTATACTTGGATATCAAAAATATTATCTTCAGAAAAACAAAATCAAAAACCATAAAATATCACTTTTTATAAGTTTGATCTCTGTCTTGATCCTTATCCCAAGTATATGGCTCACCAAAAAGAAATGGGACAAAGAAAAACTAAAAGAAAGATCTGAAAGTTATATTAAAACAATCAGAGAAAACCATCCGGAATTAGCGATTATAAATCACGAAATTTTTGAAGAAAAGGGAGAGAATTTTTTAAAAATCACATTGTTGAATGATAGCTTAGCCATCAGTAAAGAGCGGTTAGATGAGCATGACAGCCTTGTTAAAGATATTCATTTGATTTGGCAGTATTCACCAAAACAGCAAAAAACAGAATCTCTGCAAATGAAAGATATGCAGGTGCAGATTTCTGAATTAAAACTGGAAATAGAACGAATAAAAACTAAAAACAATAATAACTGATTCTAAAATTTTATATTTACTAAAAAGTTATCACATATGCAGTTTCAAGGACAAATTTTAAAAATGACGAGCTTTAATGATCAGCCAATTCAATATTATTTAAATCTTTCAGGTGATCTTATTCATATGAACGAACTGCTTGGAAGGGAGCTGAGTATTAAGCATACAGGTTTTCAGTGTGTAAATTGCGGATTAGATAAAACAATTTACCGGATGGGCTTCTGCAAAAGCTGTTTCTTTGAAAGTCCGTACGCAAGTGATACCATTATCCGTCCGGAGCTTTCTACGGCTCATCTGGGAATCGGTGAACGTGATCTTGATGTTGAGAAAGAAATCCAGTTGCAGCCACATACCGTATATCTAGCGTATACAGGAGATGTAAAAGTGGGAGTGACGAGAAATACACAGATTCCTACACGATGGATTGATCAGGGCGCAACATTTGCTTTACCTATAGCGCGTACAGAAAACCGATATGAAGCAGGAATGATCGAAGTCGCATTGAAAGAACATCTTGCCGACAAAACCAATTGGCGGAAAATGCTGCAGGATGATTTTGAAGATGAGGTTGATTTGGCAGATTTTCAGCAGAAAATAAAAGAGTATTTTCCTGATGATTTTCAGAAATTCTATTCCGAGGGAGAAAATATGTGGAAGTTTGATTATCCGTTTTCAAAGCCGGAAAAAGTGACTTCTTTTACTTTGGATAAGAAACCTGAATTTACAGGAAGACTGACGGGGATCAAAGGACAGTATCTCGGTTTCGAAGGAGGTGATTTTATGAATATAAGAGGACATGAGGGATATGTAATTGAGCTGAATGTGAAGAATTAAAATTTAAATAAAATTTATGAAAAAGCCCTGGGTAAAAAAGCTGCTGATCACGCTCGGAATTTTGTTTGGCATCCTTTTGCTGACAAATTTCGGACTCAACATCTGGCTCAAAACCCAGCTTCCGGATTATATTAAGAAAAATACAGATTATAAAGTATCGTACAAGTCGCTGAATGTAGACTTGGGAACAGGAAATATTTTTGCTACAGGAATTACTGTTAATAATAAAAATCCTCAAAACACAAAAGTAATAGGACTTCAGGGTACAATTGATACCTTGAAAATCAGTCGTTTTGGAATTTACGATGTAATTTTTAATAAAAAAATCAGCTCAGATGATTTGTTTCTGGCAAATCCTAATCTCAATATTATTCTGGCAAAACCGGTTGATAAAAAGGTGGGAAAGAAATCTAATCCTGTAAAATTTGATAACATCACGATAAATAAAGGAACAATCAATATTTTTAAATATACCAAAAAGAAATTTTTATCGGTCAGTAATCTTGATCTTTTTGTAGAAAACCTTCAGTTGACTGAAGACTCCGTTGAAAATCAGCTTCCTGTAGTTTTTGATCGGTACAGCATCACAGGAAAGGATTTTTTGTTTCAGCCAGACGATGTTTATCAGCTAAAAATCAGTAAGATAACCACAAAAAACGGACAGGTGTCTGTTGAGAATTTTCAATTAGCTTCCATTATCGGATTTGAAGATTTCAAAAAATTATATCCTAAAAAACCGCAACTTTATCAGTTTGATATCCAGAGAATGGATTTTACAGATGTAGCTCTAAAGAAAAACAATGTCTCTCTTGCCAATGCTACTATTCAAAATTCTGATGTATTGGTGCATACGACAAGCGCAATACCTGATAAGATAAAAAAGCCTTTTAATTTTGAAATTAATTTACAGGATATTAAAGTAATTAAAGCCCGAATACACTTTAATAAACCCGACGGAAAAAATCTTTTGTCTGCGAACGAAGTTAATTTAAATATTAAAAATCTGGAGTTCAGTAAAGAAACTTCGGAAGAGATTATTCCTTTGAGATATAAGGATTTCAGTTTTTCAGGAAAAAATATTCAGTTTTCCAATCATCAGGACATGAATATTGGAAGTATCGCTTTAAGTCCGAAAAAAGGCGATATCAGAAATATTTCTATCGTTCCTAACCATTCAGCTTCAGGGAAAACGATAATGGATCTCAAAGCTAATCAGATCGCTTTTAATATTAATAAATGGGAAATCGTTGACAAAAAACTCAATCTTGATGTGAAAGATGTTTGGATGAATCAAGTCAACGGAACCGTTACGGCAGGAACCATTAAATCTAATAAAAAATCAGATTTCAACGGGATACAATTTCCAATTTTGGTCAGAAATGTCACTTTAAAGAATTCAAATCTAACTTATGATTCAAAAAACCAGCCATTACAATTTACTGATCTGAATGCTACGATAAAAGATATTGAACTGACAGAAAAACCCAGAAATGGTGGTTTAGCTGTTAAAATGAAAGATTATAACCTCACAACGAAGAATTTTGCCTACAAAACAAAATTTTACAACATGACCGTTGCTGCTTTAGAATTTGATAAAAACAAAATAAAGATAGATCAGTTTGCAATGAAGCCTCTCGTTTCAAGAGCTCAGTTTATCAGAATGATTCCTGTTGAAAGCGATTTGTATGACCTGAAAGCAAATCAGGTAACCGCAGTTGGAAATTGGGACTTGTTTTCAGAGAATAAATTTTTACACGCAACCAATATGACAATTTCGTCTGCCAATGCGAATATTTTCAGAAGTAAAATTCCGGCAGATGATCCGAAGGAAAAGTTATTGTATTCCAGATTATTGAGAACGATCAAAATTCCGATGTTTATTGATTTGCTTCAACTGAAAAACTCGGTTTTAGAATATGAAGAAGATACACCAAAAAGCAGCGGACCGGGAAAACTGACGTTTACCAATTTTAATATGAACGTCAAAAACCTGAATTCGGCAAAGATGAAAGGAAAACCTACGCAGGTTGATATTAAAATTGATTGTACTTTTATGAAAACATCATTGCTTTCTGTCAATTGGGGTTTCAATACAGCAGATCAGAGCGACCGTTTTACGATTGCAGGAAAGCTCAATAATATTCCAGCGGTGGCATTGAATGCTTTTGTTGTTCCGTATATGAGTATTACGGCAACGGGAACGATTCAGGAAATGTTGTTTAATTTTAAAGGAAATCCTAAAGGAATTGGAGGAACTTTTAATCTTAAACATAAAGATCTAAAAGTTTCAATTTTGGATAAGAACAGCAAGGAGAAGAAGGGGATCCTGAGCGCTGTGGTCAATATTTTCGTTAAATCAGATTCAGGTAAATTTCCGGAATCTGTTATAGTGGAAGGCGTTGAAAGAGATCCTACAAAATCATTCTTTAATCTGTTCTGGAAGGGAATTGAAGAGGGCTTAAAGAAAACTTTAATAGGAATCAATGTAGACAAAGCTAAAAAGACTGTCGAAAAGACAAAAGAATCGGTGAAAGATGTGAAAAATACAGTGAAAGATGTGAAGAAATCTGTGACAGAAGCTGAAAAGGATATTTCCCGTGCGGTATCTACACCAAAAAAGGAATCTGAAAAACCTCAGGAAAAGAAAGGGATTTTCAGAAAAGTATTTAATAAAAAAGAAAAAACCGAGACTCAGTAAGTTTCGGATTTTATATTTTTTTGAGAATTATTTAATTAAAAATCATACTCATCACTCTCGTTAATGGGAATGTCTCTTAAAAAAGTATCAAATTCCTGACCAGAATAATTGCTGTCTGCGCCGTAAGAATCTATAATGATGCCTTTGTTTCCGGAATTGTCTTCTAAAAGATATAGCACCGCACTGTCATCGGGATTGCTGTCTCCTTCAAAACGATAAGTTTTCAAAATGGTAAGCTCGTGGGGCTGATAATTTTTTTCTGAATCTTCATATTTCATTTCGCAAGCATCGTTCATTCTGAATTCTCTGTGAATCCCTCTTTCGCGAAGTCTTTCCATCACCTGACTTAAAGTGGTCATTCTGTCAATGTTGTCTGGATTTTCCATAATATTATTTTTGGTTTGTTTTTGTGTACAAATTACTACAATTTTCAAACCACAATACATTCTGTTTAAAGATATTTACGCTTACAAAACAATATTAAGATTAACAAAAATTATCATCTGACACATAAAAAAAGGTATACTATTTGCTTAATCTATTTACAAAATTGTACTAAATATGAAAAAAGAAGTAGGAGTTTTACTGGCAGGAGGAGTAGGTCTTTTGGCGGTGCTTAGCTTTTTAAGCGTAAAAAAAATATTAAGTAAAAAACATAAAAAGTATAGCGATTATTATTCTGATCATCATAGACATTTTGATAAAAAATATGAAGATGATGATCATGGTATAGAATATTATGCTTTCAAATAAAGAAATAGTTAAGAAAAATAAATTTTAAGATTCGGTATCATCCTTTTGATGCCGATTTTTTTTTGTGGAAAACTTTAGTGTTAAAACTCATTATTTTCAAAACAAACCGTTATAATTTTACATTATAAATGCAGAACGAAAATACTATAAAAGGTCAGGGAGCGCAGCGAAACGTAATCAATCGTTTCGACAGATTCACCTTTGAGCCTGAGGATGAAGATTTTGAAACGGTAAAAACCACATTCACCGAAGTTTTTCCTAAAACCATTGTCAATCAGGTAAAAAGCGAAGATTTGCCAATGGAATATTCTATGAATCCTTATCAGGGATGCGAACATGGTTGTTCTTACTGCTTCGCCAGACCTACACACGAATATTGGGGATATAGTGCAGGAATTGACTTTGAAAGAAAAATTATGGTTAAGAAAAATGCTCCTGAATTATTGGAGAAATTTTTCAGAAAAAGAGGTTACAAACCAGAACCCATTTTATTATCAGGAAATACCGATTGCTATCAACCTGCCGAAAAGCAATTTGAAATTACGAGACAGCTGCTGCAAATTTGTCTTGATTATAGACATCCTGTCAATGTTCTGACAAAAAATGCTTTGGTGTTGAGAGATTTAGACATTTTGAAACCTATGGCAGAACAGAATTTGGTTTCGGTTTCTTTAAGCATTCCTACAATCAATGAAGATCTGCGCAGAAAAATGGAACCAAGAACGAGCTCTTCTAAGAATAAATTGAAAGCAGTGGAAATTTTGTCTGAAAATAAAATCCCCGTCAACATTATGGTCGCTCCGATTATTCCCGGACTGAACAGTGATGAGCCTTTAGGTATCTTAAAAGCTATTTCTGAAGCCGGAGCTCAGAGCTTTGGTTATACTTTGGTGAGACTGAATGATACGGTCGAACCGGTTTTTGTGAAATGGATCGAATCAAGTTTTCCGGACAGGGCACAGAAAGTTTTAAATTTAATCAAATCGATGCGTGGCGGAAAATTGGGTGATAAAAGATATTTTGACAGACAGAAAGGGGAAGGGAATATAGCAGAAATGATTCACAATACTTTTAAAATAGGAAGGAAGAAATATTTCGAAGGTAAAGAATTTCCCAAGCTTTCTACCGATGGGTTTACCGGAACGAGGGAACAGCAGTTGAGGTTGTTTTAAAATAAAAACCGCTCCAATCAGGAACGGTTTTCTGTCATTTTTGAAATTTCTTTACATAGAGTCATCCGGACATTTGAAATCTTTGCTGCAGGTTGCACAGATGACAACACCATTGCAATAGTACATGCAGAAATCTGGTTCGGGAAGATCTTTGATTCCTCCTGCTCCGGAAATTGATTTTAACTGGTCTTTGCTGAGTTTTTTTAGATTTTTCATAAAGTTTTGTTTTAAAATTTGATGGTTTGGTAAAGATAATTAAAAATTCTTTATGCTCCTTTATTTTTCAATTGCAATGTCAAAACTTATTAAAGTTCTGCTAAACGTCAATTAGTCCCAACGTAATCGATGTTTTTACGAGTGCCGCAATGTTATTTACATGAAGTTTATTAAAAATATTTTTCCGGTGTGTTTCCACAGTATGTTTGCTGATGCAGAGTTTTTCTGCAATTTCGTCAGTCGTAAAACCTTTACTGATAAAATCAATAATTTCCTTTTCCCTTTTACTTACAATATTTTTATTAAAATCAAATTTTACTGTTTGAAAGTCTTTGTAAAATATTTTATCATTATTCCGCACTACTTTTTTTATACTCTCAATCAGTACTTCAGAATCTGTATCTTTAAGCAAATAACCATCGACATCTGTAGGTGACATCATGTTAGAATAAGAACTCATGACCAATATTTTTATAGAAGGATAAATCTGACGCACCATTTTAGAAAGTTCAATCCCATTGATTTCGGGCATTGATATGTCTGTAATTAATATATCCGGCTCCTGAAGTTTTATATTTTTTAGCAAATCAGAATAATTGTCATAAGCATGCACTATTTCAAAATCTCCATCTTGTTCTAAAAGCATTCTAAGACCCTTCAAAAAAAGGAGATGGTCATCTATAATCGCAATTTTTATTGTGTTTTTCATGATTTCAGTTCAATAATTACGGAAGTTCCTTTAGTTTTGTCTGAATGTATATTAATTACTGCGGATATGATTTCTAATCTTTCCTGAATATTCTTTAATCCTATTCCTTTTTCATCGATAGAAAATCCTATTCCATTGTCGGTGATAATAATATTAATATCATCAAGATGTCTGTTAACAGATAGTTCTACCTCAGTCGCCTTGGCATGTTTGGAAATATTATTCAGCAACTCCTGTAAAACCCGATAGATATTTATTTTTTTTATTTCACTTAAATCATCAAGAGCATCTTCCGGATAAATATGAACATCAAAATTGAATTCATTTCTTTTCCGGTAGTTAGCTTCTAAATCTGATAGAAGATTTTTAAGATTTTTATTTTTAAGACTATTAATACTCAGGTTATGCGAGATCTGTCTTATTTCCTGAAACACATCAGAAAGGTTTTCCTGAATTTTTTCTAAGTTTTTATTGTTAAGATCAACATTTTCTTTAGCCAGTAATAGTTTTATACCGGCTAAATCTCCTGCAATACCATCATGCAGATCTTTTGCGATCCTGTTTCTCTCAAAGTCCTGACCTTTTATAAGGGCATTCATTTCTTTAAGTTCCTGCTCCTGCAAAAGTTTTTCTTTTTCCTGGTGATGATTAATGTTTTCCTGGTGTCTCAGTTTTTTCAGAAACTGTGATCTTTTATATCCAAAATATAAAAACCCTATCAAAATAAAAATAAATAAAAGTGAAGTAACAATGACTAATTTATTCTTTTTCTCCTGCAGTTCTTTTTGTTGATTTAGCAGTTGAATCTGATTGTTTTTTTTGTCAACTTCGTATCTGGTGATAATTTCATTGATGTTTTTGGTTTTTTCTAAACTAAAAATACTATCATTGAGCCTATTGTAAATTTTTTGGTATTCGTAAGCTTTTTTATAATCTCCGTTTTTTTCAAGGACTGTATTCAGATCATCCATCAGAGAAATTTTATAGTCTAAAGGAACGGAAGAATTTTGGGCAATCTTTTCAGCTTTAAAATAATAATCGATAGCATCGGAATACTGACCTTTTTTATAATAATATCCTCCAAAGTTGTAGTAGTATAAAAAATACAGATTTGAATCGCCAATATTTTCGATTAGTTTTTTGACAGCATCAAGATGGAATAAAGTTTTATTAAAGTTCTTATATTGATTATCACTCATATAAAGAATTGATAAGTTAATATGAACATCATACTGCCATCTTTTATGATTAAGTTGTTTGGCAATTGAAAGAGCGGTATTGAAATGTTGTAAAGCCAAATCAGGATTTTTCTTTCTCTCAATTATCGCTAGATTATTACAGCTTCCGAAATGATCGGCGATCAATCCCCGGTCTTTAGTAAATTGATAATCTTCCGTATAATATTTAATGGCTTGAACAGTATCGTTTTGTGATAAAAACAGGTTTCCTAAATTTTTTAAAGTGATGCTTTTTTCATTAAGTCCATTTTTTTCGGATATTTTTAATGATTTCAGGAATAACTGTATTGCAACCTGATAATTACTCTCGTTATTTTTTATCAAGCCTAATTGATTGTAAGCTAGAGCAAGCGTTTGAAAATTATTTGATTTGTAGGCAATGGGGATAGATGTATTAATATAATTTTGAGCTTTCTTTATATCTCCCTTTTGATAAAAACAATATCCTAATCCATAATACCCTTTTGATAAGTAAAAATTATCTCCTTTTTTTTTACTGATAATTTTAATTTTGTTAATATAATAGATGGAAGAATCTAAATTTTCGTTTAGATTACTTCTGTATTTTACAAGCATTTTTTCAATCTCCGGATCTTTCTTCTGGCCCATAAAAAAAATACTGCTGAACAGACAGAGCAATATAAAATATTTCATCATAGAAGTAAATATACCATATTTATGGGATAGTGTGCAATATGTATTAATAATACTTTTGTTGAATAAAACCATATAATTATGCTAAAAACTTTAATATTTTTTTTATTCGGATGCTCACTATATTTTGGGCAGATTAGTGCAACATCAATATCTACTTTAGAAGGTGATGGTACGAAGGTGAAGAGTTCCAGTGGACAAGGAAGCGGAACTGATCCTTTTGGTATAATGATTAATCAATCGGCAAAAAATGATTTAAATATCTATTTAATGCCAGCAGAAGTGCAGTTTACCAAGTACACCATTTATGATTTATCAGGGAACTTAAAAAAAACTCAGCAAATTTCTCCAACAAATTCTTATTCTATTGATGTGTCTAATTTGGCTCCTGGAAACTATTTAATTAAAGTGGAGGCAGTATCACCATCTGCAATTGTGACTAAATTATTTGTTAGAATATAAAGTTAATGATCAACCGCATACTAATTCCGTGAGGATTTATTATTCAAAAAACATACAAATGCCAATCTATATAAATCATTTTTAAAAATAATTCACATCCGTAATAATGGTTACAAGCGAAATCCGAAAAGCTTAGAGAGAGTAGGAAAAATTAAAACAATTATTATGAAAAAATTAAAACAACTATCAAGAGAGAATTTGAAATTAATTAGTGGTGGATGGGTAGACTGTGGTGGTCCGTTTCCTCCGGCAATTTGTAAGTGCAAAAGAGGAGAGCAATTATGTCTAGATGGAACATGCGCTCCTATTAACCAAATGTGTTCTTAAATTATTTAAACCAGTATGAAAAATCTGAAAAAATTATCAAAACAGGATTTAAAATCAATTAGTGGTGGAATGATCAAATGTTGTACTACTTATCCTCCATCATTGGCAAGATGTTGTAATACCCCTTCTAGTATGAGTTGTCCCCCACCTTGGGTAGAAGGCAGTTTTCCTAGTGGATGTTAACATAAAATAAATAGAGAAATATGAAAAATTTAAAAAAATTATCCAGACAAGAATTAAAGTCTGTAAATGGAGGTATTGCAGGTTGTACAACTAATATTACGGGTACAAAACCAGCAGAGAACTGTCCATGTAATCCTCACACTCATTTCAATTGCAACGGTGTTTGTAAACTTATAGGTGAAATATGTGGGTAATTTAAAATTATTATGAAAAATTTGAAAAATTTATCAAGAGAAAGTTTAAAAACAATCAAGGGTGGTTATAAGTACTGTGATACAGCTGCAGATTGTGGTCCTGGATTTTGTTGTTCATTAGATTACAATAATGGAAAAGGATGTAGAACAATGTCTGGAGCAGGTGGAACAGAACCAAACGCTTACTATTGTAATGTGGATTAAATTTTAAATTATTTATTATGAAAAATTTAAAGAAGCTAACAAGAAAAGAATTAAAATCTTTTAGTGGTGGAATATCGCCACAAATTGTAAGATGTTGTAAAGAAAGAACTTGTCCAACAAATCCATATTGTCTTAGAGTTTTAACTCCTGTTTAAATATTTCTAAGTTCCTAAAAAATTGTACAAACTAGGCAAACCAAATCATGTAAAATACGATGTGTTTTTAGAGAACGAAGAGTTACAGATCAGAGTTAATAATTTATAATTAAAAAAGTTGAGAAGCGTTACGTTTCTCAACTTTGTATTTATTATAGGATTACAAAATTTATTTCTGAGCTTTCAAAGCTGCATTTTCTTCTTTTAGATTTTCAATTTCTTTTTTAAGAAGTGAAATATAGTCTTGAAGATTTTCTACAATAGAATTTGGAACGTTATAATTATGAATATAACTTCCAGCCTGATCATGTAAAGTCGAATTATCATTGTGAACAATACCTGAAGATTTTTCTTCTTTTATTTCCTCAACAGGAACATCCAAAGCATCAGCAATTTTTTGCCATTCTTCATCGTGAATTCTTGTTTCTCCCCGTTCTTTTCGAGAATAATTAGAAGTATCTGTAGATAATATCTTTGCCATTTTTTCTTGGGATAACCCTTTTTGTTTTCTTAAATTTTTAAGTTTTTCCTGAATCATCGATTATGTTTTAAACAAAATTACGCAAATTTTGCGCAAATTTTGCAATAAAATTACCAAAAAATCGCAAAAGATATCCCATTCTTTTTTGAGTTTAATTTTTAGTTTTGAAGTCATAAATAGTTGTTTTTTTGTATGTGTACAGTGCAAGAAAATAACTATTTTATCGCTGATCAGCAAAAATCCCATGTCAGGGATTGTATGACAAAGAATTAATTACTAAATTTAAATTAACACAATGAAAAATTTAAAAAAAATTTCAAGAAAAGATCTGAAAAACTTAATTGGTGGAAAAAATTTGGGCATTGAAGAAAGCTTAAGTGATGGTGAAGCAGTTGAAAAAAAGTATAGATGTTGTGACAGGCTTTATGATTGCGGTGGATGTGGTACTAGTAGCAATTGCCCATCAGGTCAATTTTTACGAGCTTGTTAAAATTGATCAAAATAATTGAGGCTGTTGAATAATTATTTGACAGCCTTTTGTTTAAAAAAAATACAATGAATACAATTAAAATCATCATTCTTATTTTCACCTCAATTAATATTTTTGGTCAAAACAAACAATTTCTCTATGAATACAAATCTATTCCTGACTCTACAAACGTGGAAAATGTAGAAAGAGAAATAATGGTTTTGAATATGGGTAACAATAAATCAGAATTCTATAGTTTTGAAAGATACAAATCGGACTCAACAATGAATGCAGATTTCAAGAAAGGAGTCTTTTCGATGCCCTTTAACAAAAAAATGAATAGAAATAGAGTAGTTAGAGATATTAATACTCAAAAAATTGAATTTATTACACCTCTTGAACCTTATAGATATTCAGTTAGTCAAAATATAGATTTAAAATGGAAAATACTTGCAGAGTTTAATAATATTTTGGGGTATGATGTGCAAAAAGCAACCACAGAGTTTGGAGGCAGAAAGTGGATTGCGTGGTTTGCAAAAGAGATCCCGATACAAAGTGGCCCGTATAAATTTTTTGGACTTCCGGGATTGATTCTTAAAATAGAGGATATTCACAAAAATCACATTTTTGAACTGAAAGGAATAAAAGACACAAAAGGAGACTTTAATTATCCTTATGTGAATAATTTTAAAGATGTGAAAATCTCTTATCCAAAATATGTAAAAATTTATAAAAATTTTCGAAAAAACCCTATGGCAGGTTCAGTTGGGTCTTTTCCAGATCAAACAGATGCTGATGGTGTTTTTCACACAGGAGATGAAATTTTTCGTCGATTTGAAAAAATGGCGCTTGAAGAATTGAAGAAAGACAATAATATTATAGAATTAGATTTATTAAAACAATGAATTTTAACAAACTCGTAGACCAAACAAAGTAGAATAATTTTATTCTGATGTAATGCCATTCCCATTGATTTTCTTCAAGAAACTGTAAATCATTAATTTTAAATAACATCATAACATCATAACATCATAACATCATAACAAAATAACATAATCATGTTATTTTATTTTCATACCGCAATAAATATATTTGATTAAAAAATAATAGAATATAATTCTAAATAAATAACTATTTTTATTATCTTCATAAAATTAATAATACACCAACTCATGAATTTCGACCGTCTTATAGACTACTTCAAACTCGACAAGCAGGAATTTTATTTTCAGTTCAATTCTCATCCTAATTATCCTTCGGCTTTGGCTTTCAGTGACACCCTGAATTTTTTAGGGTTAAAAAATGATGCTTACGAATTAGATAAAGAATATTGGGACGAGTTGCCGGAAGAATACATGGCTTTGGTCGATAACTCGTTTTCTCTGGTAAAAAAGAAGGGCAACGATTTTACGATCTATTCTGATAAAATAAAAACTCTGAATAAAGAAGAACTTTACAAAAATTCCGGGGATTTTGTGCTTCTTTTTGAGAAGACTGAGAATATAAAAACAAAGTCTTTTTTCAATTTTAAGCCGTTTATTTATCTTGTTTTCGGGATTATTATTCTCTATTCGCTTCTTCAGTTTGCCTGGTACGAAAGTGTTTTCAATATCTTTTCATTGATTGGAGTTTATATTTCGTTAGAACTTTTCAATCAAAAATTTGGTCAGGAATCTGCTGTGGTAAGTAATATTTGTGGTGGTGCTGCGAATAGTTCTTCTCAAAGCTCATGCTCAAAGATTTTTTCTTCTGATAAAACAGATGTTTTGGGGTTAAAACTTTCAGATTTCAGCTTAATTTATTTCTTGGGAATTACTTTTGTCGGACTACTTTTCCCACAATCACAGGTTATTTTAAGGATTACTGCAATGATTTCGATTCTGGTGATTCTTTATTCTTTTTATATTCAGGTTTTTGTTGAAAAATCACTTTGCAGAGTTTGTCTGGTGATCATTTTTGTTTTGCTGGCTCAGATTGCAATCAGCTCTTTCTATTTCAGTTGGTCGGTATCTTTAGCCGTTATTTTTATTACTGCTATCTTGTTTGTTTCGCTGTTTTTTACAATTGCATTTTTAAACAATCTTATGAACCAGAAAGAAGAACTCAAAAAATCTAATGCAAAAAATCTCAGATTTAAAAGAAACTACGATCTCTTCAAAAGAGAACTTACAGATAAAGAGAAAATTGAATTTACAGATAACCAAACATTTTTCTTAGGGAGTAAAGAAGCGAAACTTCATATTTCTGTGGTTTCTAACCCTTACTGCGGATTTTGTAAAGATGCTCATAAGATTGTAGAAGATTTATTGCTACAATATCCTGATGAAATTTCTGCACAGATGAGATTTAATTATTCGGGCGAAAGAGCTGATGAAAAGTATACTCAGCTTATTTCGGATTTTCTGAGCATTTATAAAAACAAATCACAAAAAGAATTTTTAAAAGCTGTCGATATGTGGTTTAAAAATAAAGATGAAAGTGAAATTAGGAGAAAATCCGGAACAGAAAATCCCGAGAATCTCACTAATATTATTCAGATGACTGCAGAAAACAGTGCTGCAGGACTTAATTTTACACCGATCTTTATCATCAATGGTTATCAGTTTCCGGATAAATACGACCGTGAAGATATTCATTATTTTCTCAGCGAATTGATTGAAGATGAAGATTTTTCGTCATAATTATTTTCATTTAATTAAAATTTACTAATTTTAAATTGATTATAAGCGAGATCCGAAAAGCTTAAAAAGAGTAGGAAATTACCAAATTCAATTTTTATGAAAAATTTAAAAAAGATCAACCGCCAGGAAATGAAAACGATTCAGGGTGGTCTCACCTGCAAAGGCGGACAGCTTTGCCTGATCGACGGAAAATGGAAATGCATGCCTTACGACGGATGCGGTGGCGGAAATCAGCCATAACTTAATCATCAAATCAAACTAAATTACAGTATTATGAAAAATTTAAAAAAAATCTTAAGAAGTCAGATGAAAGACATTAACGGTGGAGCTTCAGGTTGTTCTCAAGCATGTTGCCCTCCTCCGGGAATAAAAAGATGTCCAAATATTTATTGTTTTGCACCATGTCCTGTAGAATCTTAAAAATAGTTATATGAAAAATCTGAAAAAATTAGCAAGAAACGAAATGAAAGACATCCTGGGAGCAGGACCAATTATTGGTTGCTCAACGGCTTGCTGTCCTACAGACGGCAGACCAAGATGTCCTAAAATCTACTGTCCGGCAGTTGTTTGTCCACAGTATGTTTAGAAAGATTTAGTAAACAATTATTTGTCAAAATATCTGACAATCATCAAAAAAGAGACTGAATAAACAGTCTCTTTTTTAATAGTATTGAAATAATTTTATGCTAATTTTTGTTCTAAAACTTTAATTTTCTCTTTCAAGATTTGCAATTCTTCTTTTAAGTTGGTTGAATGTGTCATGTCAATATATATCTCAAAAATTTCATCAACTATCTATCTCATAACTTAATTGAAATATTTTGGTTTTAAATTTAATTTTTTTCATGAAGGCTATAAAATGCTAATGATTTATAATACCTTACTAAGTAATCATAAATCACCATTTCAAACAATCTTTGGTTTGAAATAAAAAGCCGGTTGATATTCATGTGAAATATACTTTGAAAAAAGCTTTGCAAGGATATTTTGCGAGATTCATTTTCAGAATAATATACAATATTTTGAAATACAGAAGTGCATTCTTCGATATGAAAAACAATAGCATTTCTTTCGTCCAAAAACTCATCCGAATGCATGAATTTCATTAGTTTCGGTTTAAATTCTCTGTATTTTTTATCTAACTGCCTGTTAAGATCTTTATCTGCATTAAATTCTTCTTTAAAAGCATCATTAAAATTTCTGATACAGAAGAGTTTTTCCTGAACTTCAAGATTAAGCTTATTCAGGATTTCATTGATATAAAAAACACTAAATATTATCTTATTTTCATCATCATATGGCAAACACAGTAAAGTAAACCCACTGTTTTTATGAAATAATGTTTCGGCTTCTTGTATGGTATTTTGTCCATAACGTTCAATTTCTCTGTTATAAGTTTCAATTGAAATATTTGAAATTTCTCCACTGTCAGTAAACTCTTGAAGCTCTTCGTTTATTTTGTTAAGAATGGTAGCGTAATCTTCAGAATTATTCAAACAAAATCTAATTCTCAAATGCGGTTTTGGATCATGATAACGGATGAAAAACCATTTTGAGATATAATTATTTTCCTGAAAATATTCCGTTAAAGGAGATATGGCTTCTCCCAAAATGAGGTCGGAAGTTTTTACCCCTGTATAAACTTTGAGATAGAGCCATTGTGTTCCTAGATTAAATTTTCTCTTTTCCATCATTATTTTTCTTTTTTCTCTCTATACATCGGGAAAATAAATTCACGCTTAAAATCATCATTCTCATTATACAGAAACTCTTCTATCATGATCGATTTTTCACTTTTTATTGTTTGTAAAAAAAGTTTTGCCATGTCATAATTTTCTAAGCTCATGGTTAAAGTATTGTCAGATTTCACCCATTGTATCCACTGAGGAATTTGTCTTTTGCTTCGCCATATTTCCATTTGCGAAAGAAACTCATTTTTATTGTTCAACATTAATTCTAATGATACTATGTCTTTTTCTGTAATATTCCACTGAGCTTTTGACAAAATGATGTTTTTATATTCAACTCTTGGTAAAAATTTATATATCTGAGAAAGACCTCCCCAATTGAAATACAATCCGGTGCGGGTGTTTTGCGAATTTAGGTCACATAAGAAATGGTAAACCGGCAAAGCATTGTGATGATAATTATGTGCATTAGTCAGATAGGGTTTTATCTCCTTATTCAGTTTTTGTGAACGCAATACTATTCTGTCATTTTTTAATGATATATAAAGATCATCGACAAAAATTTGGTTTTCTTCCGGCAAAACAGATGCAGCTAAATATGGGATTTCATATTTGCGCAACGTAGGTCTTTTGATGATGTTTCCTATTCTGGCTTCAGGCAGATGGATGATTTCTGCTAAAATTTCATTATCCACATGCTGAATCTGCCGGAGCATCTCTTCTTTTTTTGTGATTTTTTCTGTTAACTTTTGAAGACTTGATTTCTCTGAACAAAATCTTCCTAAAAGGTTTGCGGCACTGCTTCCTCCAACACTTCCAAGGCATAATTTCTCGTTATTATTTTCGGAGACTATTTCTGTCATAACAGATAAAGTATCCGGCAAATCATACCATCTCTCTTCGAAATCTTTAATGTCATCATCGTGTAGTGTGATGACAAACTGATTTTCTAATAAAGCTTCCTGTAACTTTTCGTTAAGGATTTTTTGAAATGGAGTTAACTGAATATTGAGATTTTGTTTCTTTTGAGAATGAGGAAACTTTAAATCTTCCAAATATGGGTGAATCCCTTTACCGTTCTTGTTTTGAAGATAGCCAATGCCTATTTCTGTGTCCAAAACATAAGATAAGGGCATTTCCTGAGTTTCAAATCTTTCATAAAACGCTTTTTTAAAATGTTCAAAAGGAGTGTCCTGGCTTTGTAAAGTGATTTTATTGAGAAAACTCAAGCTTTTTTTGATTTCTTTTTTCCAATGAGTTGAAATCGTAAATTCATCTTTAAAATAAAGATCTGTCTGGAAGAGATATTTTTGTTCGTAATCTGTGATGAGAGATTTAATCAAATCTTCAATTTCTGAATATAAAAAAGCCGGATTTCCAAAATGCAAATCTAATTGATTGAGTTTTTCTTTGATGTTTTTAAGAATCTGAACTTCTGTTTTAGCCTCAATTTTTTTCAGAACGGAAATCAAAATATCTAAATAATCGCATCCTGAAACATTGGGTTCCAATTCACTTACCAAAACCTGATTGACAATCAATTCTTCTATGAATTCTTTGGCTTCTTCATTACTTATTTCGTTTCCTGTAAGAATTTCTGCAATTTGAGAGACAGTTGTTCCTCGTTTTGAGAAATCTAATATCTGTGAAAGTTCTTCAGAAAGTGGAGCCGACGAAATAATATAATCTCTTTTTCCGTCTTTATACTCATACTCAATATAACGGATTTTCTTGCCTATTTTATAAATGCTATTATTGGGGAAATATAGTAGCTGGCTTCTGATGTCAGGATTTTTCTCGAAAATCTTCGCAAGAGAAACCAAAAGATGCATATCTAATTTCGTATGTCTTACTTGCAACTGATTGTTGTCTGAAAGTTTGTTATTTATTGTTTCTTGATTAAATTTCCCCAAGCCAACTCCTGAAAATAGTCCGAATGGTGTACATCTTGTACTCATTCTGGTATAGTATTTTAGAATGGTGTTTTTAAGTTTTTGGTGCTGACTTGAGGATAATTCTTTTTCTGAACCTAACCAGTTTTTAAATTCTTTATATAAATTGGGAGACGCGAGATAAATTGCCTCCTGAAAAACTGAATCTTCACAAATTTCTTTTAATTCATTCTGTGAAAATGCTTCTTTATATGCTTTTTCCTGAAAGTTTCTGCGTGAAAATAAAGGAGTACGAACAACGTACTCTTCAAAAAAACGATAAGGGAATTGGGACATTTTTATTTTTCTGAGATTGGAATTTCAATATAACTGTCGTTGTACCACTTTATTTCCAGGGGTTCTTTAGCATCGGCAATTGTTTCTTCACTTACGTCTTTTCCTGTACCGTAGTTGATTTGTCCATCAGGACTTTTTCTTACACCTAACAATATAATTAATTTGCTGCCTTTTTCTATTTTTCTACTTGTAAAAAATGTATTTTTAATAGGAATTGTCTCTACCTTATTTGGCTTTAGTAAATTTCTTTTTGTATTGTCTTTTGAATAGCTCGCTCTAGCAAAATATTCGTGAGATAATTTAAAATATTGACCGGAAGATAGTTTTTCATACATACTGATTGTGATATCCATGTCTTTCTTATTAATGGCAGCTTTTAATTCTCCTGTAATACTCCCATTAATCTCAATATGGTCTTGAAGAATATCACTTTCAAAAACCAGCTTGGTTTTTAAGTTTTGTAGATTTAATACAGAATCTAAAATTTTTTCATCATCAAAACTTTTTAATGTGTCATTTCTTTCTGCAAAGTCAATTTTTTGTAAAATAAAATCCTTTTTTGACTTTATTTTATCAAGTTTCATTTTGTTTAAATATAATTTCAGGGTGTTATTGCTTATTTTATCAATGCTTGGCGCGCTTTTCCATTGATTGTGTCCCATTACTTGGTAATTGACCTTATCCTTTAAGAATTCGGGTTTTTTTTGCCCTTTTAAAATATAATCAAACCATTTGTACGAAAGATCCTCTAAATCAATATTTGCAACAGAATCGATTTTGTATCCTTTATATTGTTCCTCAACTCCTGAAACTACTCCGTTGTGGCTATAAGGACCAATAACTAAGTAGTGGTTTGCATTTTTATTATACTTAATATGATTATTATAATAGTACATCGCACCTCTTTGATCTGCATCGTAATATCCTGTAAGTGTTAGAACAGGAATGTTAATCTTTGCAAAATCTTTTTTATAAGGAAGTTTTGACTGCCAATAACTGTCAAAAGATGGATGTTTCAACCACTTTTGGAATACAGGATTTGTTTTTCCGTGTATACTATCTAATTTATTAAATGCAGTTCCGTTTTTATAGTAAGAATTATATAGTGAAAGCCACTTTTTTTCGTCATTAAAAAGGTCATGGTCAGTTTCTTTCTTTACATAACTTAGCCATCGTAGCATATAAGGACTGAAACAATTGTTATACATAGGAAAGTCAATTCCAAAACCTACAGATGCCGAAGGGATAATAGTTTTTAAAGCAGGATGCAAATTTTTTGCGGCTGACCACTGACTGAAACCATCATAACTTCCACCAATCATTCCTACTTTTCCATTACTCCAAGACTGTTTAGTAATCCAATCAATTATCTCATTTACATCTTCAACTTCGAATTCAAATGGCGTAATTTGATCTTTACTTAAATAGATCCCTCTGCTAAAAGCATATATAATATTATAACCCCTGTTTGCATTTACTTTAGCACCAGAAATAAAGTATTCATTATTACGGAGATATGTAGAAAAATGTAAAATCGAAGGTTTTGGCTCCTTTATTTTTTTATCAAGTACATAGTAGAGATATATTTCATTCCCATTTTTTGTTTTCACGACAACACTATCTTTCACCATGAACTCTTCTTTATCTAATTTTTTCAAGAACGGAATAGCAGTTGAAAAAGTTTCTTTTATAATAGTGTTATAGTTATAATGTCTGCAAAGTAATATTGCATTTTTTAAAGTAATGCTATCTTGTAATATACTGTCTTTTAATATTTTTTTAATTTCCCTTTTATTGTAACCATCTTTAAATTTGAATGCATCTGCAACAAGAGTTTTTGATGAGAGCGGAAGTTCTTTATATTTTTTTTCAAGAATCTTTTCATAAATTGGTTTAATATCTTCATCTGATTTTGATGCTTTTTTAGCCAAAATAAAAATTTCGAATTGAATTCCTGCCATCCTTGAATAGTCAGGATATGAATTTTTGTATATGTTGCGGAAGTTATTTAATGTTTTTAAAGCACCATCATAATTTTTATTTAACATTTGAAATCTCATATAATTATCATTGAACTTGAGAGAATCATTTTCTTTATATAATTTTATAAGCTCCTTACTTAAAGTAAGAAGCTTATTTTCAAATTCAGGATTTTCAAATTCTATTTTCTTAAAATATAGCTTTTGAGAAAAGCAAAATGTTAACGAAAACAAAAATAAAATACACAGAAAATACTTTTTATTCATTTTTCAAATATTAATAATATCCAGCTCCACCACCTCCATTTCCTCCATCATCACCGCCAAGAATTACAATTGGGGGCAATTTTGTAGTATTAGCTGTTTTTGGAGGACACTTACTACTTGTGGTATCACCATTAGTCATAGTATCACCATCACCACCTCTAATAACATTTAAACGTGTAATTTGCAATTTTTTCAAAGATAATTTTTTTTCAGATTTGTTTTCTTTTTTCATTGTATTTAAATTTTAAGTTAGTGCTGCAAAATAACGTTGTTTTAAAAAGCCATCAAAAAAGTTAATGTCGAAATTTATCAAAATCGTGCTATTTAATTTACAAAATTTTGATTTTCATATAGTTAGTTTTGAACTTGCACTTGTAATAACTTAATGTAATAAGAAGGAAGTGTCCCCGTAATTTTTTTAAATGCATTTGAAAAAGATTCTGAATTGTTAAATCCAATATCATCTGCGATTGCTGAGATAGTATATTTTCTTAATTTTTCATTGTTTTTTAATTCTTCTATAACATGATTGATTCGCAATTCATTTAAATACTGTGAAAAATTTTTTCCTTTCAATTCATTGACCGATTTTGAGAGATAATCACGGTTCGTTCCAAGATCCTTCGCTAAGCCGTCAACCGTAATATTCTTTTGCAAAAAATCTTTATTACTTTCAAATCGTTCCAATTTTAGTTTTATATCCTGAATATTCTTGTCGGGAATTACACTTTTAGTTTTTTCTTCTTTAATAATATTATCAGCATTTATTGAAACATCTATATTAGTAGAAAAAGATCAAGTAGCTCGCCAAATTATCAACGATTTTGAAACTGAATTGAATTCTTCTCAATCAAAAACAAACAAAGAAGCTTTTAATAAAATTTTAGAAAAAACAGATAATGATAATGCTGAAAATCTAATCTCTCTAACAAAAAAGTATGGTTTTCAAGATTATTCTTGGCTTATTTTATGGCATCACCGTATAACGTTCAACGATCAAAATGATAAATTTTGGCAATATTTTAAGCCAGTTATTAATGAGGAAATAAAAAAAGGAAATCTTCATAAGAGCTATTTAGCATCTTTTACAGATGTAAATGAATCAATTTGGAACAACAAACAAGTTTATGGAACTTTATATCAATACCCTATTGATAATATAAAAGACATAGATACTTTAAGAGAATCTGTCGGATTACCGCCTTTACTTTATGATAAAATTATTTATGGTAGAACGTTATCAGATTCCTATAAACTTTCTGAAACTGAACTAAAGAAAATACTTCTAAAAAGGATTGCTAAATACGAAAAATAAAAGCTTAAATCATGATAGAAATCATATCGCAACAAAGCGATAAGTCAACAGATAATATAGTAAAATGGTTAAGATTTTATAAACAAGAATTCAATAGATATAATGTTGAGAACTTTACAGAGTTTTCATTTTTAGTTGGTGAAGGTATATCAAATAGAAATATTTTACATAGAAGAGCGCGACTTAAAACGTTTTTGAATACTGGTTTGCATAAACTAGATACTTACGTTCGTGAAGAAACTAATATGCTTCTTAAAGCCTGGGAAAAAATTATTAAAGAAAATACTACATCAAACTACATTGGTGAATTTAATGAAGAAGAGCAGCATAATAAATTGCTAGATCTTCACATAGCTGATTTTGTAGGACTAAAGATCCCAAAAACTTTAATAACAAATACAAAAAAAGATCTAAAGATTTTTGCAGATAAATATTCTGTTATTACAAAAGCCATAAAAACGCCGGTAAGTTTAAAGTTTGAAGATATTATTTTTCAGGATAAAGGAACTTTTTTTGTAGAAAAAAAAGACATTGATGATTTAGATAATTATTTTTCTCTAAGTATTTTCCAAGAATATATCCCGAAAGAATATGAAATTAGAACGTTTGTCTACGAGAATAAAATTTTCCCAATGGCAATCTTTTCACAAAACGATACACAAACACAAACTGATTATAGAAATTACAATACAGAAAAACCTAATAGATGTGTACCGTTTAAGTTTCCAAAGTCAATTGAAAAGAAAATTCTAAAATTCTTTAAATTAAAAAAATTAAATGTAGGCTCAATTGATATAATCAAAAACAAGGACGAGTTTTATTTTTTAGAAAATAATCCTCAAGGTCAATACGAATGGTTATCCGAAAATTGTAATTATTACATTGATAAATTTATTGCAAATCACCTAATCAATATTGAAAATGAAAGGAAATAAGAATCAGTATTTTTCAATTTATCTTAAAAAGTCAATCTCCATACCCAATGCTAATTTTATAAAAACTGAAATTAGCAGTATAGCAGTAAAAAAGCTTATGAACAATGACGTTGTTCCCCAATCCTTTTACAAACCAATTACTAGAATATTAAATATTGAAACCGATGTATCTTAAAATTTTTTCTAACTGTAAATTAGTGAAAGGTTATAAAAATTGTCTTCTATATGATATACAACGAGGAGATATTATCAATCTACCAGATGACTTATACAAATGGTTAATTAAATTTAATAATAAAAAAATTGATCAAATTAATGATCCCATAATAAAAGATTATATTGATTTTTTGAAAAAAGAGGATTTTATTTTTTTTACCGAAAATCCAAAATATTTTCCTGACATTAATTTAGATTTTGATATTTCTAGTAAAATAAGTAATGTAGTGGTAGATATAAATGATATTTCTGCTTTTGATTATTTTAAGATCATAGATCAAATTGACTTTTTAAACTGTGATACTATAGAAATCAGATTTTTTGAAAAATCAGAAGAATTTTTTATAATAGATTTAATAAATTACCTAAACGACAATAAAATGTTTATTACAAATATTGGAATCGTAACTCCACTTTGTGAAAAAACTGATTATGAAAAATTAGTACAATTAAATCGAATATCTCACATACAAGTTTATAATAGTCCTAATAATGATGTGGTTAAGTTTTCGGAGAATAAATATATAATATATTCTAAACAATTTGTAGCTACAAAGAATAGCTGTGGAATTATTGACTATAATTATTTTACCCTAAATAAAAACTTGTATTTAGAATCTCTTCATCACAATTCCTGTCTTCACAAAAAAATATCCATAGATTCTGAAGGTAATATTCGCAATTGTCCATCTATGCCTCAAAGCTTCGGCAATATAAAAGACACAACTTTAGGACAAGCATCAGATCACAAAGATTTCAAAAAATATTGGAATCTTACTAAAGACAAAATAGAAGTTTGCAAAGATTGTGAGTTTCGTTATATTTGTACAGATTGCAGAGCTTATACTGAAAGAACCCATGAAAATAAAGAAGGATTAGACATTTCAAAGCCTTTAAAGTGTGGCTATAATCCTTACACTGGAGAATGGGAAGAATGGAGTACCAATCCTCTTAAAGAGAAGGCGATAAAGTATTATGGGATGCAAGAGTTAGTTAAGAAAAATTAAATCACAATTAATTGGCAAAAAAATTCCCCTTTTACCTGCAGCCGGATTCTAAAGATTGCGGTCCCACTTGTCTGAGAATAGTCAGCAAACATTACGGCAAAAGCATTTCGTTACAACAAATCCGTAACCTTTCAGAAACGACAAGAGAAGGAAGCAGTTTGCTTGGCTTAAGTGATGCTGCTGAAGATTTGGGCTTCCGTTCTTTGGGAGTTCAGATCGATTTTAATACCCTTGCTGAAGAGGTTCCTTTTCCGTGTATTGTACACTGGAACAAAAATCATTTTGTCGTTGTTTACAAAATCGATAAAAAAAATCTGGTTTACGTTTCTGATCCGAGCTATGGTTTAATAACTTACACAAGAGAAGAATTTATCAAACGATGGATCGGTGAAAATGCCAATGAAAACACGGAAGAAGGAATTGTCTTGATTCTTGAAACGACCCCCGCATTTTTTCAGACCGAATTTGACGATCAGGAAAGTAAAGCAAGCTTTTCTTTTCTTTCAAAATATCTGCTGAAATACAAATCATTGATCGTACAGTTGGCGGTAGGATTGCTCGCAGGAAGTTTACTGTCACTTATTTTGCCTTTCCTTACCCAAAGTATTGTGGATGTGGGGATTCAGAATCAGGATCTGAATTTTATTTATTTGGTCTTACTGGCTCAAGTCATGCTTTTTCTCGGCAGAATGGGAATAGAGGTGATCCGAAGTTGGATTTTACTTCACCTTTCCACCAGAATCAATATTTCAATTATTTCAGATTTCTTTATTAAATTAATGAAGCTTCCGATCAGTTTCTTTGATACAAGAATGACGGGAGATATCATGCAGCGAATCAACGATCATCACAGAATTGAGCAGCTTCTGACCAATTCTTCTTTGAATACCTTGTTTTCACTCGTCAATCTGATCATTTTCAGCATTGTTTTACTGTTTTATGATTACAGATTATTTGTTGTTTATTTAGTCGGAGCGATTTTATACATTGCATGGATTACTTTTTTTCTTGGAAAAAGAAAAGAGCTCGATTACAAAAGATTCTCACAGGTTTCCCAAGAGCAAAGCAAAGTTATTGAGCTTATCAATGGAATGCAGGAAATCAAAATGCACAACGCTGAAAAACAAAAACGTTGGGATTGGGAGTTTCTGCAGGTTAAATTGTTCAAACTGAGAATAAAATCTCTCTCTCTTGAGCAATGGCAGTCTGTTGGCGGTAATTTTATTAATCAGATGAAAGACATTCTGGTGAGTTTTCTTTCTGCCAAATTGGTTTTAGAAGGAAATCTTACTTTAGGGATGATGCTTTCCGTGCAGTATATTATCGGCCAATTAAACAGTCCTTTATTACAATTGATTGATTTTATCAAGCAAACTCAGGATGCCAAAATTTCTCTGGAAAGATTAGGTGAAATCCATGACAAAGAAGATGAGGAAAACAAAGATGAACAATATGCCACTGAAGTTCCTGAAAAAGATATCGAAATTAGCAATATGTCTTTCAGGTATATCGGTTCGGATGTTCCGGTTTTTGAAAATTTAAGCTTAAATATTCCATATCAAAAGACAACCGCAATTGTTGGAGCCAGCGGAAGCGGTAAAACGACGCTTTTAAAATTATTAATGAAATTTTATGAACCCAACGAGGGTGAAATAAAAATTGGGAATACTCAGATGAAAAACATTTCACCAAGATTCTGGAGAGATCAGTGTGGTGTTGTGATGCAGGAAGGTTATGTTTTTAATGATACGATTGCCAATAATATTGCTGTAGGTGAAGACTATGTAGATAAAACAAAATTGAGAAAAGCTGTCGAAATTGCCAATATCAAAGATTTCATTGAAGGATTGCCTTTAAGCTACAACACAAAAATCGGAAATGAAGGACTTGGCGTGAGTGGCGGACAAAAGCAAAGACTTTTCATCGCAAGAGCCGTTTACAAATCTCCGGAATATATTTTCTTCGATGAAGCAACAAGTGCTTTGGATGCGAATAATGAGAAAGTAATCATGGAAAATCTGGAACAGTTTTTTAAAGGAAAAACAGCCATTGTAATCGCACACAGATTGTCAACCGTAAAACACGCCGACAAAATTATCGTTTTAGATAAAGGAAAAGTTGTAGAAGAAGGAAATCATGCAGAATTGGTAGCTTTAAAAGGTGAATATTACAGACTCGTTAAAAATCAACTTGAATTAGGGAATTAATTTGAAAATATAATTCATCTATGTCAGAATTAATTTCTAAATTTAAAAAACTTTAAAAAGCGTAATCCGAAAAGCTATATGAGTAGGAAAAACCAAAAACAAATTATTATCATTATGAAAAATTTAAAAAAACTATCAAGAGAGAATTTAAGAACAATTAAAGGGGGAGCTTGGTGTCTTGGTTGTGGGTGTGCTACAAATGGCGCTACAAATTTCTTTAATGGTGCTTGTGTAGTATGTGAAAATAATGTTGTTGTATTATGCCCATTTCAGCCATGCGAGCTATGCGAGCTGTAAAACAATTATTTAGGGTAAGAGGGTAATCAAAAAAGATTACCCTCTAATAAAATTAAAGTGAGTTTTGGATAATTTAGACAACATAGAACTTCGCTCAGAAAGCGTTCAGGATATTCTTACGAATCCACCACATTGGATGTTCCGATGGGGAAATACGATTATATTTATCATCTTGTTACTCATTCTCGGGATGAGTTACATCATTAAATATCCGGAATTTGTTCCGGCTCCTATTATAGTGACCTCACAAAATCCGCCTGAAAAAATTGAAGCCAGAAGCAGCTCGAAAATCGAAAAAATATTTATAAAAGATCATCAAAAAGTCAAAAAAGGAGACGTGATGCTGGTTTTGCAGTCCACGGCGCATTATGAAGATGTTTTAAAATTAAAGAAAATAGTAGATTCTATTGCTTCAGATCAATTGCTGTCATTTCCTGTGAGTGAGGCTTCTCATTTTAAATTGGGTGAGCTTCAGGGAGATTACAACAGTTTTGCAAAAGCTTTTCAGGACGAGAATTTATTTATAAGATTGCAGCCTTACGCTCCGGAAAATCTCGCAGCGAATCAAAGTTTGTCAGAATCCAGAAGCAGAATTATAACTTTAAAGCAGCAGAGAAATCTTGAAGCCGCAAAAACAGAACTTACTCTAAAGAATTACAAGCGCTCACAAGAATTGTTCAATCAGGGAGTTATTGCAGCAGTAGAGTTGGAAGGTGAAAAATTGAAATATCTTCAGGCTCAGCAAAATTTAGAAAATATCAGTATTTCTCTGTCTCAGATGCAGGAAAGTATCTCGAATCTGAATAAAACAAAAAGCGGAACTGCGATCAACACAGAAAAAGATAAAATCACTTATTCGTCTCAGACTCTGCAACTTTTTGAACAGCTCAGAAAATCTCTTAAACAATGGGAACAAAATTACCTGATCATTTCATCTACAGACGGAATGGCGAGTTTTCAGCAGTTTTTCGGTGAAAACCAGTTTGTAAAAGCAGGTGATCCTATTGTCTCCATTTTGCCGGATCATACCGAGCAATTGGTGGGAAGAATGTCCGTACCAACAGCAAATTCGGGAAAAATTATTCCCGGAGAAAAAGTTTTAATTAAATTAGACAATTATCGTTTTCAGGAATACGGAATTATCGAAGGAAAAGTGCAGAATATCTCTCTGATTCCCGACGACAAAGGAAATTATTATGTTGATGTTGTCCTTCCGAAAGGTCTAAAAACATCGTATAACAAAACTTTAAAGTTTGACAAAGAACTAAGAGGAAATGCAGAAATTGTCACTCAGGATTTAAGGTTGATTGAAAGATTTTTCTATCAAATCAGGAAATTATTGGGTTATCAATCGTAAATTCAAAAAGAAATTTGTGTCAACTTTAAAAAATCTGCGTCAATCTTGTTTAATCTGCGAGAGATTTTTATCCCACAGATTTTCACAGATGATTCTTTTAAGTAAAAAAACCGAACTAAAAAGTCCGGTTTAAAATTATTTCTTAATCAATCCCAATTCAATTAATCTTTCATGTAGAAACTCTCCTGCGGTTGTATCTTCATAGAGTTTAGGATGATTTTCATCTACACAATTTTCAAGGGCATTCAGTGACATTTCGCTCACCGGGTGCATAAAGAAAGGAATAGAATACCTTGATGTTCCCCACAATTCTCTTGGCGGATTAACCACTCTGTGAATCGTAGATTTCAGTTTATTGTTGGTATGTCTCGAAAGCATATCTCCAACGTTGATCATCAATTCGTCCGGTTCTGCAATCGCATCAATCCATTCTCCTTTGTGATTTTGAACCTGAAGACCTTTTCCTTGAGAACCCATCAAAAGAGTGATCAGATTGATGTCGCCGTGAGCTGCTGCTCTTACCGCATCATCAGGTTCCTGGGTGATTGGCGGATAATGAATAGGTCTCAAAATAGAGTTGCCTTCTGCAATTTTATCATCAAAATAAAATTCATCAAGACCAAGATACAAAGCCAAGGCTCTCAAAACATATTTTCCTGTTTTTTCAAGCATTTGGTAAGTTTCTTTACCGACTTCGTTGAATTTTGGAAGTTCGTCTACGATAACATTGTCAGGATATTGGCTTTTGTATTTTGAGTCATCCGAAACGTACTGTCCAAAATGCCAGAATTCTTTCAAATCACCTTTTTTAAATCCTTTTGCCGTTTCTTTCCCGAAGCCTACATAACCTCGCTGTCCACCAATTCCGGGGATCTCGTACTTTTGTTTGGTTTCTGTGGGAAGTTCAAAGAAGTTTTTTACTTCTCCATAAAGATCATCTACGAGTTTGTCATCAAGGAAATGTCCTTTTAAGGCGACAAAACCAATTTCTTCGTAAGCTTTTCCGATTTCATTTACAAATTTCTGTTTGCGTTCCGGGTCACCCGAAAGGAAATCACGCAGGTCTACACTAGGTATTTTATCCATTTTATAGAAATTTTACGTGGGGCTAATTTACAGATTTTTTGAATTAAATGATTTTAGAATTAATTATTTATAAGCTAAATTTGCCTCATGAAAAAATATTCCTCCAAGAGAAGTATTCAGGTACTTGCCAATCTTTTTCAGCAATACGGAATTTTAGACGTTGTCATATCTCCGGGATCACGAAACGCTCCTTTGGCGATTCATTTTTCGGAATTGGATGATTTCAACTGTTTCAGTATCGTTGATGAAAGAAGCGCGGCCTTTGTAGCTCTTGGTATGGCAATAAGTGAGAAAAAACCGGTTGCAATCACTTGCACAAGCGGTTCTGCAGCGGCAAATTATTATCCTGCAGTAACTGAAGCTTTTTATTCGAATATTCCGCTTTTGGTCTTAACGGCCGACCGACCAACGGATTACGTTGACCTTTTTGATGGACAAACGATCCGGCAAAAGAATATTTTTCATCAGCATTCTTACGGTGATTTTGAATTGTTGGAAGACAGCAAGGATAATGCGGAAGACATCAATTCAGATATCATTAAAAAAGCAATCGAGCTTTGTTTTGAAAAACAAGGTCCGGTTCATATCAATATTCCTCTGGAAGAGCCTTTGTATGATTTAGTTTCTGAATTACCGAAATTTCCTGTAGTCGAAAAGACGATTAAAAAGAAAGAATACGAAATTCCATCCAACTTAGTTGCCGACTGGAATACTTCACAACGCATCATGCTTTTGGTCGGAACAAAAGATTACAGCCCGGAACTTGAAAATCAGCTGACGCAATTAGTAAAAAACCATTCAGTTGTAGTTTTGAGCGAAGCCAATTCAAATTTGCATCACGATAAATTTTTCAGACATATCGACCGTTATGTAACTCATTTCTCGGAGGAAGATTATAAAACATACGCTCCGGATTTATTAATTACTGTCGGACAAAACGTTGTTTCCAAAAGAGTTAAACAGTTTTTAAGAAAAGCGCATCCGAAAGCGCATTGGCATTTGGATGAGGTTTGGCAACCGGATACATATTTTGCTCTGACTCAGAAAGTTGAAGTAAAACCTGAAGTGTTCTTTTCTAAGTTGCTAAATTTTATCAATTTAGAACCAAAACCCTATTTCAATCTTTGGGATGTTTTAAGGGATAAGAAAGATAAAAAACATTCTGAGTTTCTGAATCTGATTGAGTTTTCTGATTTTTATTTTTTCAATAAAGCTTCCCACAGCATTCCTGAGAATTACAATATCCATTTCAGCAACAGTTCGGCAATTCGATATGCGCAATTGTTTGATTTTGGTAAAAGAAAAATATACTGTAACCGTGGAACCAGCGGAATTGACGGCTCGACTTCTACGGCAATGGGTTTTGCGATTAAAAATGCAAATCCGACATTATTGATTACCGGAGATCTAAGCTTTTTCTACGACATCAACGGACTTTGGAATCAGTATATTCCGCCATTTACCAGAATTATGATCTTCAATAATGGGGAAGGAAATATCTTTAAAATCATTCCCGGACCGGGAAATGCCAATCCGAACACTCTGGATGAATTTATAGCAACAAAACATCACAAAAACGCAGAATTTTTAGCGAAACATTTCGGTTTTACTTATACAAAAGTGGAAGACGACGGGACGCTTGACCGTGTTTTGGATAATTTCTATAAACCTGATGTTCAGCCAAAAATTATTGAAGTTTTTACTCAGGGAAAAAACAATGCAGATGTTTTAAAGGCTTATTTTAATTTTTTAAAATAAAATAATAAAATTTTTAAACCATTAAATAAATTAAATTATTATGTTCTGTTAAGAAAATCTATAGATTTTTTAATCAAGCTTACTATAAAAATCAAAACTTTTAAATCAAAAAAATGCAGATTTATTTAGCTCATAAATCTGCAAAATCCGCTTAATCTGCGAGAATATTTTAATTCTAAAGATCTAAATAATCATCATTTCCAGGAAGATTGGTGATTTTAGAAATTGGATAGATAAACATATCATCAAAGTCATTCAGTGCATTAATCAACTGAAAATGTGAAAATTCTTTAATGTTTTGTAAAGTAATTTCTGCCTCTTTTATTTTCTTTTTCTTCAAAAGATTCTGTCTCTGAACACCATTTAAAAGATAAGTTGACGGCGTAAACCATTCTTTTCCTTTTTGGAATAAAAGATTAGAAAAAGAAGTGTCGGTGATATGATTGTTTTTAACGATAATAATCTCTTCAGCTTTAGATTTCATCTTCATTTTTTCCAGTTCTTTACGGTCTTCAAATTTAAAAGAATAGTCATAAATGTTATTCTCAACAAGCTGAAAATCCTGTATCTCAGGAATCGCGTAAGGAATCATCATGGTTCTGAATTTTTTATCCAGATCGTAAGTCAATCTTAGTTTGTATAATCCATCCTCATCATGATTCAGATTTTTAAAGATTTTAGCCAGATCGATAGAACCTTCTTTCCCGAAATGGGCAAAAGTATCGTTAACACGTTTTTGGTGAAATTCAAGCAGGAACATTTCCTGATCTTCTACTTTAATGCTTTCAATGAATTGGGACATAAATTTTATTTTTCATTTCCTGATACTCGTCTTCTAACGTACTCATGTGCGTAATTCCGCCACCGCTTTTGAAATAGAGTGTATCATTTTCTTTTTCAATAAAACGGATCATGACACAACTATCGAGGTTTTCACCATCAAACCACCCACAAACACCGGTGTAAAAACCTCTGTCAAAACCTTCTGCTTGGAGGGCGATTTCTAATGTCTTTGGTTTTGGTGCTCCCAAAATTGATCCTGCAGGTAAAAGTTTTTGCATAATGCTTCCTATTTTACCTTTAAATTCAGGTTTTAAATTTCCCGAAATTTCAGAACTCATTGCAAAAAGATCTTTTTGGTGGGTTTTCAGAAAATCAATGTATTGAAATTTATCAACCTTTACATCATCTGCAACCATACTGAGATCATTTCTGAGCAAATCGACAACAGTATAGTGTTCTGCTTTTTCTTTTTTATCATTCTTCAAAACTTCTGCGGCATTCTCCAAAGATGCATCAATCGTGCCTTTCATAGGATAAGTGAGGATTTTGTTGTCACTGATCTTCACGAAAGTTTCAGGAGAAAAAAATACGAAAAAATCTTTATATAAAACTTTATATTTTGCCTGAGAATGATAGAAAATTTCTTCTAAAGTAAGGTTGGTTTCTATTTTTGTTTTCCGGGTGTAGTTGACGAGATAAGAATTTCCTAAACGAATGTTTTTCTGAACTTTATCAAATCCTGTTTTAAAACTTTCTATGGTTTCAGGATAAGATTTCCATTCTGTTTTTTTATGGAGTTCTTCTGTTGGTTTTATGTTTTTAAAGTTTTGGAAATCAATTAATAAACCCTCTTTTTCTAATTGTAGTTCAGTATAGATTTCAATCTGATCCACAAGAAAATCTGTTATAAAGAAAAATGGAACCTTCTGTTGTGAAAGTTCGTCCATTTCAATAAATTTTTGATGATTTGCAGAAAACATTCCGCAAAAGTAGTTATTGATGTTTACTTTTGCACAAAATATTTTCAATGCAGGAGAAATATCCACAAAAACCGGGAATCGACTTTATCTTAAAACAGGCTTTTTATTATTGGAACAGAACTTTATTGTTTCAGCTAATGTTTTCAATTATATACTTTGCTATTTTCTTAACTGTATTTTTTTATTTTTCTGATAAGTACGGGATTATGGATCAGTTTTTTGGCGCAGCTTCAGATTATATGAAAGCAGGACCAGCTGGAATGGACGAATATAAAAATAGTATTGCTGTTATTATGACCACTGAGGGTTTTCAGAATTTTTATTTAGGAATTGTTGCAGCTCTGATTTTTCTATATCCTCTAAATCTCGGTTTTTTTCAAATTTTCAGGAAGATTGATTTAAAAGAGACGATAGTTATCGGAGATTTATTTGCCGGATATAACGGGCTTAATTTTTTCAGATATATTAGCTATTTTATTTTCTGGTTTTTCTTTTATACATTCATTGCTCAGACAATCATACTTCCTGTTGTTTGGGTGATGGTTACACTTTTTGTAGCACCATTGATGTTTTTCCAAAATAAAACAATTTTTGAAGGAATCGCTTTAAATTGGAAAGCTTTGAAAATGTATTTCATAGAAATACTTGTTTGTGTAATTGTCGCAGTTTTATTTAAATATATCGGTTTTGCATTATTCTTAGTCGGTGGATTATTGACCTTACCTTTCTGGAATGCAATGATTTATTCACTTTACAAAACCATTTTTGATGAAAATAGTTAAAATTCAGAATGGTGACAGTTTTCTTCTCAAAAAAAATTAAATTTGAGAAACATTAAAAAAAATAACACCATGTCTGACTTTAACGAATTTGACCAACAAGGTTCTGCTCCTGAACGAAATACAGGATCTATTATTTCGCATGCTTTTGAAATGTATAAAGGCGTAATTCTTTATGGAATCGTTACTATGATTATCTATCTGCTCGCAGATTTTTTACTACAGTCTATTACAGGATTTAATTCCTGGAGCGGATTTGGAGATTACAGAGATTTTGACGGCGATTATTCCGAATATTATAGAGGTTATTTGAATAAGCCTGGATTGTCACTTTATTATTCTTTTTCAAGTATAATTGGAATTTTACTTTCACCATTGTATGTTGGTTTAATCTACATTGCCAATAAATTTAATACAAAAGTTCCTGTAGAATTTTCTGATCTTTTTATTGGTTATCGTCAGAATGTGGGGAATATTCTTCTATACAGTTTGATCACCAATATTATATTGTGGATTTCTTTTGTAATGTGTGTTATTCCTGTTTTCTTTGTTTATCCGTTATTTTTGATAGGATACCCTATTTTATTATTTGAAAATTTATCTGCGGTAGATGCATTAAGCAAAACCTTTAATATTGCTAAAGAAAACTATGGTGTATTTTTAGGAGCTGCCATTTTAGGAGGACTTATTAGTATTGCCGGAATCGTTTTGTGCTGTATTGGTATAATTTTTAGTGCACCCTTTATTATGATAGTAATGTATTCCACATATTGCGCATATTTAGGAAAACCAAGACAAATAACATATAAATAATGTCACACAACGAAAAACAAATTAGCAGTGTTGTTATCAAGCAGATTGCTTTGCTTGCTATTATTCTGATTTTAACAGCATTAATCTGTTTTAATCTTGCACTTTTTATCCCATCGGTGTTGGGAGCAATCACGATTTACGTGGTGTGCAGAAAGTATAATTTCTATCTCCAGGAAGACAGGAAATGGAAACCCTGGGCTGCAGCTTTGCTTCTGATGTTTGCCAGTTTGGTCATCATCATTTTACCAATCTATTTTATTGCTGATTTGTTGATTGAAAAGCTTGGGAATGCACAGGCTTACATGACAAAATTTAATGTGTTTGTTGATAAGATCCATGATTTTGTTTACAAAAAAACAAGTATTGATTTACTGAGTAAGGAGAACATGACCAAAGTGAAAGATACGGCAGGTCGTTTTTCCACAACAGCTTTGAGCGGAACTTTTAATACTTTGACGGTTGTAATGTCGATGTATTTTATTCTCTATTTCATGTTTGAAAGACCAAGACTCTTTGAAAGGATTTTAGCTTCTGCAGCCCCTTTGAAAAGGGCAAACGTTTCTATGATTGGGGAAAAGATGAGAAAGCTGATTATGGCAAATGCAATAGGAATTCCGGTTGTAGCGATCGGACAGGGAATAATCGCTCTAATAGGATACTTTATCTTTGGAGCTCCAAGTCCTATTCTTCTCTTTGCATTAACAGCGGCAGCATCGATGATTCCTATAGTCGGAGCGGCAATTATTTATGCTCCTATCTGTATTTTCATGATTGCAGAAGGACAAACCGGTCCCGGACTTGGGTTGGCTGCGTATTGTGTAATTGTGGTTGGGCTTACGGATAATGTTTTGCGCTTTACTCTTTTGAAAAAACTTGAAGATATACACCCTTTAAATACAGTATTCGGAATTATAATGGGGATGAAACTGTTCGGGTTTATGGGATTGGTATTTGGTCCTATATTAGTATCTTTCACGCTTCTTTTGATTCAGGTCTACAGAAATGAGTTCTCTGACGATGATACACCAGAGCTGGAGCTTTCAAGCAAGGACAGAAATGATGATCTGGAAAATAAAATTGATTTAATTGTTTAAAATGGAGCAGGGAATAAATCCTGAAATCTTGCAGGAAATATGTGTCGTAAAAATGCCATTCGGGAAATATCAAAATACAATCTTAGCTGATTTGCCAATAAGCTACCTCGAATGGTTTCACAGGCAGGGAATGCCGAAAGGAAAGCTGGGAATGCAGTTGTCAACGGTTTACGAAATAAAATTAAATGGTTTGATGGATTTGCTTACGCCACTTCGTGGTGGGAAAAATTGATTATCAGAAACCCAAAACGAAGGTCTATAAGTTTTAAATTTTCTGTTGAAAAAAGTTTCGGCGGCACCAAAGGTGCCGCCGAAACTTTTAATATCTATCTGAATTAGCCTTTCAAAGCAGCAATTTCATCTCTCAGCTGAGCAGCTTTTATAAAATCTAAATTTTTTGCGGCGCCTTCCATTTCCTTTTGCTTTTGGGCAATCAGTTTTTCTACGTCTTCAGTTGCGTAGGTCGCTTTTACATCGGCAACCTTTTGTAAAATCTGTTTTTGAGTGTATTTTTCATCAGGGAAGTCTTTACTTCTTCCAACCAGATTTTCAGAGATTTTTTTATTTAATGCCATCGGAACTTTACCGTGTTCCAAGTTGTAAGCTATCTGTTTTTGTCTTCGGTATTCGGTTTCATCAATAGTTGACTGCATAGATTTTGTAATCTTATCAGCATACAAAATAGCTCTTCCGTTCAGGTTCCTTGCAGCTCTTCCGACCGTCTGAATCATTGATCTTCTGCTTCTTAGCATTCCTTCTTTATCGGCATCTAGAATTGCTACAAGCGAAACTTCAGGTAAATCTAAACCTTCTCTTAACAAATTGACACCAATCAAAACATCAAAAATTCCGAGACGAAGATCCTGCATGATCTGAATACGTTCCAAAGTTTCAACATCCGAGTGAATATATCTCGTTCTAATACCGAATTTTGTGAAATATTTGGTCAATTCTTCTGCCATTTTCTTGGTTAAAGTTGTGACTAAAACTCTTTCATCTATTTCAGCACGTTTTCGGATCTCTTCCATTAAATCATCGATCTGATTCAGAGAAGGTCTTATTTCAATAATCGGATCTAAAAGTCCGGTCGGACGAATGATCTGTTCGATATATTCTCCACCGGTTTTTTCCAGTTCATAATCTGCAGGAGTTGCAGAAACGTAAATTACCTGATTCTGAATGGCTTCAAACTCTTCAAACTTCAAAGGTCGGTTATCCATTGCAGCAGGAAGACGGAATCCGTATTCCACCAAAGCTTCCTTACGGCTTCTGTCACCGCCGTACATCGCATGAACTTGTGGGACGGTAACATGGCTTTCGTCAATCACCATCAGATAATCCTTCGGGAAATAATCTAAAAGACAGAAAGGTCTTGATCCGGGAAGTCTGCCGTCGAGATAACGGGAATAGTTTTCAATTCCTGAGCAATATCCTAGCTCTTTGATCATTTCAAGATCGAGTTCGGTTCTTTCCTGAAGTCTTTTTGATTCTAAAGGTTTACCGATTTCAGAGAAAAAGTCGACTTGTTTTACCATGTCATCCTGAATATTTCTGATGGCTCCGTTCAGAGTTTCCTTTGAAGTCACAAAAAGGTTTGCCGGATAAATCTGAATCTGATCAAAATTTCCTGTAGTATTTCCGGAAACAGGATCAAAACTCTGGATTTTTTCAATTTCATCTCCAAAAAACTGAATTCTTACCCCGTTATCTGCATAAGCAGGAAAAATATCCACGACGTCACCTTTTACCCTGAACGTACCGCGTGAAAAGTCTGCTAATGTTCTGGAATATAATGCATTCACTAAAGAATGTAAAAGTGATGTTCTGGTTGTTTTTTCACCAATTTGAAGCGAAATTAATGATTTATGAAATTCTGCGGGATTTCCAACGCCATAAATGCATGATACTGAGGCAACAATCAATACATCTCTTCTTCCTGAAAGGAGACTTGCAATTGCTGAAAGACGCAGTTTTTCTACTTCTTCGTTAATGCTCAGATCTTTTTCAATATAGGTTCCAGAGCTTGCGATATAGGCTTCTGGCTGATAATAATCGTAGTAGCTTACAAAATACTCAACGGCATTTTCCGGGAAGAATTCTTTAAACTCCATGAAAAGCTGAGCTGCTAAAGTTTTGTTGTGGGCTAAAACTAAAGTTGGCTTTTGAGTATTGTGAATAACGTTGGCAATCGTAAAGGTTTTACCTGAACCGGTTACTCCAAGTAAAGTCTGATATTTTTCACCGATTTCCAAACCTTCAGTCAGTTTTTCAATGGCTGTAGGCTGATCTCCGGTTGGTTTATATTCTGATTGAAGATTAAATTTCATACATCAAATTTATGAAAATAAAAAATGTCGGAAAGAGGAGTGGAATCATAAATGTTTTTAAAGTTTTACTCAAAAAATAATATCATTTAAGAACAAACGAAGAGTTACTCTCTTGCAACCTTTCTTAATTTCGGACCTTCACGATCATAAATGTGAGCCGACCAGGAAACGTAAGGATCATCAAAGAATGAAGGGTGAAGTATAAAAATATTTTCGGTAGGATCATTATTTAAAATTGTCACACATTCTAAATCATATTCTATCTTAAATTCCCAACCAAGAGTAAATTTTATATAGTTTTCGATACCTTGATTGGTAAGATTAATTATTTGAACATGATATTTTATAAAATATAGTATGCTGGTTTTTACTTCTTCCCAATTAAGAGTCTTATGATTTTCAAAACTAAATTCGTGCATTATTTTATTTATTGACAAAGTGCCAAACCAATCACCATCTGAATCGTTTCTAAATTCAATTTTGTTTTGCTTATCTAATATGAGTATCATTTTTCAGTTTATTACATAATTTCAAATATACTTAAAACTTTCGTCTGCTTGGTTCAGAGCCCCCAAACTATCGAAAGACCAACTCGTACGTTTCGTTAAATACAAAAAACCGCAAAGCGGCAAACTCTGCGGTAGGATTTCACATCAATATTGAAATTTTATAATTTATTGTGTTTTTTTGAAAGTCTCGAAAGTCATTGTTAATGGAATTTTAAATCTGTATGCAACGCTATTTCCGTCTTTACTAGCTGGTTTCCAAGTTATATTTTCATTAGCAATTTTTACTGCTTTAATTGCTTCGGTATTAAAAGTCTCATTATTTCCGGTAGATGTTATATTTGAAACCTCACCTTTTTCATTAATAGTAAAAAGAATATTCGCTTTTAATAAGCCTTCATCACCTTTAAGGGCAGCACCATTAAAATTTTGAGAAACTTTATTTCGCATTGCATTTATTCCTCCCGGATATTCTGGAAGTGTAGAAACTTCTTGATTCTCATTAATTTCGGAAGTAATGTTCACAGTCTTTGCACTTTGTATATCCGAATCAGAAAATTGAGTTTTCTGTTCTAATAATTTTGCATCTACGTTTTTTTTAGGTGAAATCGTGTCCTTTTCTAATTTTTTTCTACTGATTGGTGGAGAAATTTCATTACTTATAAATCCCAAGACTGATTTTTTTTCTTCAACGTGTTTTTTAAAATATTCATTCGTCATTAAGGTTACGAAAGATTCAGAACTATTATTATTAATTGAAATATAGGAAAAATCTGAGCTTTTATATTTTTTTAACTCTGAATTAGATGTTTCTTTACCATCAATAGATATGAAATATTTTTGGTCGTTCGAAAAATCATTTAGCTGTTTTTCTGTAGGTTTAACTTTTTTGTAGTTTGAAAAGTCTAAAAATAAAAAAGGCTGTTCTTCTTGTTGTTGATTACTTAATTTAGGATAAAGGTCAGAAAGTCTTTCTAAATCTTTTTCAGAAATTGTTTTTTCAAATTCTGCATATTCTTTATTATCTAACAATTTTGAGTATTTATTTAATATTTGCTTAAACTCTGCATAAGGATCGTCAGAAAATATGCTGTTATTAAATAAACTTTCTGACGAAGGATTATTTGCATAAGCTCTTTCTGCAAAAAGTACAGCCAAAGCCGCAAATGCAGGGATTGCCAAATACTTTTTTGCCTCCGCAAATTTTGAATTTCTTTTGGTCATCATAATAAATCTTTTTTTGGTGTTATTGAAATTGAATTGGTGTGTAAGTTTAAAGTTTTGTTGTTTAAGAACTTCATTGAGAATAAGTTCCTGATAGTTTTTGATGTTCTCTTTTTGGCTAATAACTTCTTCATCTGCCAAAAATTCATGATTGATAATCATCACATTTTTATAGAAATAAATGAAAGGATTGAACCACGAAAAAGCCGTTATAACTTCGATCAGTAATATATCGAATGAATGCTTTTGTTTTACATGAATTTCCTCGTGAAGAAATATTCTTTCGTCAATTTTTCTATCCTTAAAATACTTTTCTGAAAGATAAATGGTACTCAAAAAACTAAACGGCGCAATCTCTTTTTCAAGCAAAACAACATTGCGGTTCTGATAAATGATTTTCCTGCCTTTCAGTGTTTTAATTTTTAGTATTGAATACAGCATTTTTGCAAACATGATTCCGGAAAGCACAAAGTAAATGACCAGCAATAATTGAGTGTAATCAAACGTTTCCGCCTGTACCGTAGCTGGATCTTGCAAAACCTGTATAGGGCCTTCCTGTACAAAGTGCATAACTGGTTTGGTCTTTACGATTTCCTTTGTTTCTATAGTTACAAAAGGAATTGTGTATGAGAAAATAAGACCTAACAACAAATAAAATCGGTTAAAGATAAGTGTCTTCTCTTTTGACAGAAATAGATAATAGAGTCCAAGCACAATTCCTGAACACAGAATTATTTTTAGAATGATGGTTTCCATGGCTATTCTTTTATTTCTTTGTCGATAATTTCACGAAGTTCTTTCAACTGTTTTTGACTCAACTTTGTATTTGAGGTAAAAAACGAGGCAAACTGCGTCACCGAGCTGTTAAAAAAACGGTCAATCATAGAAGTCATTTCTTCCTTGAAATATTCACTTTTCGCAACTTTAGGAAAGTATTCTCGTGAATTTCCATATAAGGTGTAGCCTACCAAATCTTTGTTCTGCATTCTTTTGAGCAAAGTTGCCACTGTTGTAGATGCAGGTTTTGGTTCAGGATAAGATTCCAGAATTTCTTTCATGAAAAGTTTTTGTTTTTCCCAAAGCATTTCCATAATCACTTCTTCAGAATCTGTCAGTTTTATTTCTTTCATGTTCTACGTGTTTATATTTCATTCTACAAATGTAGAATAAAAAAATTACTGTACAAATTTTTATGGCATTATTTTTACATTCATTTCGTAACCGCTTAAATATTAATTATGAAGAAGTTACTCTTACCTATTTTATTAGTCTCGACGACAATGATTGTCTCTTGTCAGGGAAAAGGAAAACCCAGTAAGCCATCTGTCGCACAGGAAAAGGCAAATACTGACTACAAACCTGCTTTTGAAGGGCAGACCAGAATTGCAGCAGTAAAAACATCAACACCTTATAACGTTGAAATTTTAAATAAGGACTTAGGAAAACCATGGGGAATCATCAATTTGCCTGACGGAAAATTTCTGATTACGGAAAAATCCGGTTTTATTAATTTGGTTTCGGCAGACGGAAAACAGATTTCTAAAATCGAAGGCTTTCCGAAAGTCGACGATAAAGGGCAGGGCGGAATGCTCGATGTTGCTTTGGATCCTGATTTTAAAGTTAATCAGATGATTTATTTTAGTTTTTCTGAGCCTTTTGGTGACGGAAATCTTACTTCGGTTGCAAAAGGGAAACTTTCGTCTGATATGAAAAAAATTGAAGATGTAAAAGTAATTTTCCGTGCAACACCTTCTTACGATGGCGACAAACATTACGGAAGTCGTCTTGTTTTTGATAAAGACGGAAATCTGTTTGTAAGTACTGGTGAAAGATCTGATAAGCAAACCAGAGTTTACGCTCAGAAAACGGATAATTATTTAGGGAAAATTTTAAAAATTACCAAAGATGGGAAACCTGCTCTGGGAAATCCGTTCATTGGAAAAGATGGCTACAAACCTGAAATCTATGCCTTTGGAATCAGAAGTCCACAAGGTTTAGCTTTAGACGAAAAAGGTCAGCTTTGGGATATTGAAATGGGACCAAGAGGTGGAGATGAGATCAATTTAATTCAGGCCGGAAAAAACTATGGTTGGGGCGATGTGACTTACGGAATTGAATATTCCGGAGAAAAAATCAACAACGGAACGACGCAAAAAGAAGGAACCGAACAGCCTGTTTATTACTGGGATCCTGTAGTTTCACCAAGTGGTGTGACTTTTTATACCGGAAATATTGATGAGTGGAAAAACAACTTGTTTATTGCCTGCTTGAGCGGACAACACATCAACAGAATTGTCTTGAAAGATAATAAAGTCGTTGGCGAAGAACGATTGCTTTTGGACCAGAAAGAAAGATTCAGAGATGTTTTGAATGGTTCCGACGGAAATCTCTACGGAATTACCGACAGCGGAAAACTGTATAAAGTTTCTAAGAAATAGTTTCAGACCCGAAGAGACGCTTTAATAAAGGATAGGATGCAATCCTATCAACAATATCATCATAAAAAAGAGGCTGCAAAATCTTAATTTTGCAGCCTCTTTAAATTTAATCCTAAAAACTTTTAATAATCCTATTTAAACCCTCTTCCAGAATTTCTCTCGAAGTAGAAAAACATATTCTGATATGACCTTCTGCTCCTTTTCCAAACCAGCGTTCGGAACCGGGAACAATGGCAACTTTTCCCTGCTGTAAAACGTGTTGAGCAAATTGGTCGCTCGACATTCCGTTTTCAATTTTAGGGAAAATGACGAAGGTAGCTTCCGGAAGATTCGGAGTTAAAATTCCTGAATTGCTCAAGATGCTGTGAGCTAAATCTCTGTTGTGCTGCAAATGCGTAAGAAACTCATTAAACCAAGGTTTTGCTCTGTCAATTGCAACACTTCCTGCGATTTGTGACAAAGTAGAAACACCCTCGATGGTAGAGTTGAAGTGAGATTTTTCGGTAAAATCGTCCAGTAATTCCTGGTCGTTGCATAAAACGGCTCCGATTCTTAATCCTGCAATTCCAAATGATTTTGAAAATCCGAATACGGTGAAACTCTTCTTTTTAGCTTCTTCAGAAACGGATGAATATGTGTTAAATTCTCTTTTATCGTAAACAATATCGCTCCAAATCTCATCACTCATTACCCAAAGATCATGAGCGGCGGCAATTTCAGATATTTTCTTCAAAATTTCTTTTGAGTAAACCCTTCCAACCGGATTGTGAGGATTGCAAATGCTGATCAGTTTCGTTTTCGGACCGATTAGTGAGACCAACATCTCAAAATCAATATCTCCTGTTTGAGAATCAACCGGACATAATTTCAAAACTCCGCCAACTGCATCAACCGTTTTTTTAAATAAAAAATCAACAGGATCAAAGATGATGGCTTCATCGCCGGGATTTAAAACATATTTGGCAACCATAAACATTCCCATCGCTGCACTGTTGACAGCCAATACATTATCGGGAACAAAATTTCCTTTTTTTCCTGAGTTGAAATGTTCTGCAACGCTTTTTTTAAATTCAGGCAGACCGGAGAACGGTCCGTAGCTCAGGTATCCATCTTTAATATATTCAATAATGCCTTGCTCGATCTCGGTAGACATTCTGAAATCCGGATCAGCAGCAGTAAGAGGAATAATTCCGTCTTCTAAAGTTGCCCATCTTCCGTTGTAGGCCTTTTTTTTGAGAGCCTCAAAATTTATATCAGTATTATTAAACATATTATTTGTAAGAGATTGGTAATGTGTCTTTTGGTTGTTCGTTTACAGGCAATAGAAATTGCTCAAGCAATATTCTTCCGTTTTTGATATGTATTTCTATCTCCGGTTTTCTTTCCTGTTCGTATTTTTCAAACGTTTCCTGCAAGTCTTTATTTTCCAATAAAAGTTTTGTCAAAATATAAGAATCTTTCAACGCTGAAGTAACACCCTGACTTGTAAAAGGAATCAGAGGGTGTGCGGCGTCACCTAAAAATGCAATGTTTTCGTAATAAAAAGGATTTAGTTTTTCCAATTCATACACTCTCCAGATGTGTGCATTTTCGTAGCTGGATTCTTTCACAATCGAAGAAACCAAAGGAGTCCAGTCTCCGAAATTATCCAACATAAATTGCTTGATGCAATCTGCCGTGTAATCTTCATTAATGAAATAACGGGTGATATCAAACTGGCAATACCATAGAATCTTGGTTGGAGACAATTTTAAAACACCGAAAGTCAATCCGCCGTCTTCGTGGTGAAATTTATGAAAGTTACCTTCAATCTGGCTGGCAATTTCTTCGTTTTCGATGATGTTGACCACTTCATTTTCTCTTACCGCTTTCATCACTTCATCCTGAAAAATTGCTCTTCTGATTCTGCTTCGTGAACCGTCGGAAGCGATCACGATATCAGCCTTTAATTTTGCGCTATCTTCAAATTCCAATTCGGCTTTTCCATCAGAAAAACCTGTAAGATTAAGTGTATTTCTGTAAGAAATTTTATCTGCCGGAATATTTTGGCTTAACACTTCGATCAAAGTACTTCTTGAAATCACAAAAACATTATCGAGGTCTTTTTCAGAAATAACATTTCCATTATGACAGTAATGAATATATTTTTTCAGGAAACTCCCTTTGGTGTAAAGATCATTAATATCAATGATTTCTGACAGATATTCAATTCCTTCTTTTGGAAGGATAAATCCGTGACCTTTCAGATCATCTTTTGTACGTCTTTCGTAAAGATGGTAATCGATATTATTTTTTTCTAAATAATTGGCCATGCTCAATCCTGAAACTCCGGCTCCTACAATTGCAACTTTACTCATTTTAGTTAGAATTTGAATTGAATATCCAAAGATCACCATTTTTGATTTTCTTACGCTCCAGTTTATTTTCTGTGCTGAGATTTAATAAAAACTCCTGTGATTTTTCGAAAGAAATATTAGATAGCACCGCAAATTCCTGTGTGGTAAGTGTTGGATAAACTGCAAACAATTTTTGCCATTCTGCAGAATATTCATTTTTCTTAGCTTTCGGATCGATCTTTTTTACTCTTCTCTCAAATTCTTCGTAAGGTTTAAAGCCATAAAGAATATCGAGCATTTCATCATCTTTCACAAAAATCAATGTTGGAAATCCTCTTACACCCAATTGTCTTCCCAGATCGAGGTCTTTTTTAAACTCAATCTGCGCTTTAGATTCATAATCTTCTTTCCATTGTAGAACATCTAATTTTGCCATTGCTGCGGCTTTTTCAAGATGTTCAGTTTTGGTGATATTTAATTTATCAAGAAAAACCATTTCGCGGATGATTCTTAAAAATACAATTGCTTTTTTTTCATCCTGCATTTGTGCAGCTTTGAAAGCAATTGACGGAGGATATGATGAGTTTAAAGGATCTTCAAGCCAAACTCCGCCATCAATAGGCATTTTGTAGTGTGGGCTTACTTCTTCCCAGTGTCCTGCAACATCGCTTGGTTTGCTGATTCCGCCTGAGTTATAAATTTCCCAGGAAGGTAAAAGTCCGCCCATTCGATATTCAATATCTACAGTTGAGCCATATTCTAATTTAAATTTTCTAAGCTGAGCTTCAATTCCCCAACATGATGAGCAGATAGGATCTGTGTAATAAATAATTCTGATTTTATCAGATTTCAATGCTTCAAATTCAGCAGCAGAAGATTCGTTTGCGGGTGTTTCCAGAATTTCACACACACCTTTTTCGTAGTCACAATTGAGAAGAGGATTGTTGTTCATATTATTAAAATGATTAGAATTTAAAAAATTAAGAAGAAAAGACAGTATTGTCATTAAAGTAATATCCATCGTGTCGGGAATTTTGATTTAACATAATATTAAAAATGCATTGATGAGACATCAACATTGAGTTATTATGAAATCTTTATTCCGGAGCTTTGAATATGTTTTCGTCAGAATGAAAGCCTGCTACACCGCCACTTACCGCAAATTTCATTGCAGTAGCGGCAGTCATTCCTATTACAGGTTTGATGTTTTTTTCTTCGGTGATGATTACCCAGCCCGAAATTGCGTAAGAATGGGGAAGATAGACTGCCACAAAATTGTGTTTGTCTACATCCGCCATTTCTTTTTGAGTCAGAAATCCTATTCTCCAGATTTCCGGATTTTCGTTGGTTTTTACCCAGACAGGATCGTTGAATTTTTTCTTATCGCCTACAAATGAAGACATTACATCTTTTGTGGGAGAGTAAATATGTTTTATTCCGGGGGTTCTTTCTAAAATACGGTCAATGGCATCTACAAAAAATCTTCCAACGACGAATTTGTTGCCGAGATAGCCCAGTATTGCTGTTACCAAAAGTGTGGAGACAAAAACCAGCCCCGGAATTTCCTTTGCTACAGAGGGGATGATGTTGTCGATAGAAGATATAATATACCAAATTACAAATATTGTCAATCCTATGGGACCAATAATCAAAAGCCCCTGAAAGAAGTTTTTCAGGAAAAAATTGGTCAGATTTTCAAATGTAAGTTTTTTCAATGTTATTTTTTATCCGTGGATCGTTTCTTTGTTTCCGTAAGATTTGATGATTTTGGCTTCGTATTCCAGCCATTCTTCCCATCGTTTGTTTACTTTTTCCGGATCACCAAGTTGTCTTGCAAAGCCGATGAATGTTGTATAATGATTGGCTTCGGAAATCATCAGCTCTTTATAGAATGTTTTTAATTCTTCGTCTTTGATGTTTTCTGTTAAAACTTTAAATCGTTCACAACTTCTTGCTTCAATCATTGCAGCAAAAAGCATTTTGTCAACAATCAAAGTATCTCTGTGTCCGCCTTTTTGAATAAAATTCACCAATTCGTTGACGTAGTCGTCTTTTCTTGTACGCCCAAAAGTATAACCACGTTTTTTGATAATTTCAAGTACCTGACCGAAGTGTTCAAGCTCTTCCTGAGCAATTGCCAAAAGTTCCGTCACGATGTCCGGACGTTCCGGAAGCATAGTGATCAATCCGATCGCATTAGTAGCTGCTTTTTGCTCGCACCAGGCATGATCGGTTAAAATTTCCTGAATGTTATCCTCTGCAATATTTGCCCACCTTGGATCGGTAGGAAGTTTCAACTTAAACATGATTTTTATTTTTTATCTAAAAGACTTTTTAATAAAGCAATTTGTTCGTCTTTTTCTTTTAATATTGTCGTGTAAAATTCTTCTTTTTCTTTCAATCTTATTTCATATTGTTCTAATAGCTTTTCAGATTGTTGATTGAAAATATAACCAACGTTATCATGATGTTCACCATTATTATTATTGATGATCGTCATTCCTTCAGGAAGTAAATCTGTTAAATTTTTATCATACATTTTTGCAATCTTATCTAAAGTAAATACATCTGGAAAGCCTTTATCATTTTCTAATCGTCTATAAGTAGATACAGAAATACCTATTTTATCGGCGACTTCTTCAGTTGAAAAGCCTTTTTCTATTTTCATTGCTTTTAGTTTTTGACCTATTTTCATCTTGGTGATATGTTTTAACAAAGGTATTTAAAATTTATTAAACTCATCAAAACTACGATTTTCAAAAATGGCTAAAAATTGTTAAAAACTGATGAATCTTTTGTCAGTTTTGATTGTTGAAAAAGCAAAGTACTACTCTATTTTTGTAAAATGTTCTCGCGAAAACATAAATGTGTAAAAAAAATTAATCAAAAAACATTTAACAATTAAAAAATTATGAAAAATTTATTTAAATTTGTATGTGTCATTACAATTTTATTTGGAACTTTTGCTTTTGCTCAAAATTCTCAAGATGAGAGAAAAAAACCTACAGTGGTTAAAGTTAAATACTGTAAAAAATTCACAGTTTCAGTAAGTATTGGAATTGCATCAGTAGAAACAGATATAGTAGGTTGCCTTGTTACTGTTGATGGCTTACCAATGATGTGGTTGGGTAGAAATCAACAACCAAGTAATCCCGAAAAATTGGATTATTTATATGTAGAGGAACAAGAAATGATCAACGCTCTAAATGTAAAAGATTCTAAAGAACTTGAGAATATGAAAATACTAAAAAGCGGGATCTGGGATTATGAAGGTGTAAATTACATAGCGAACCCAATGATCAAATATGAAATTATAGAAGTGGAAGGAATTAAATATTATGCCCTGCCAATTCAGGTTAATGAATAAATTATAAAAAAACATAATCAATGAAAAATAAAATCTTATACCTTTTACTATTTTTCTTCATTCTTAGTTTAGTGATATTATTTTTTAAATCAAAAATAATTGATAATACCACGATTACAATTGGTAACAAAAATGTGAAAATTGAAAACTCGCCATTCTATAAAAAATATTATAATAAAAATAATGAAATAATAGTTGTAAATATTTGGGCAACCTGGTGCAAACCTTGTTTGGAAGAAATTCCTACTTTAAATAAATTGAAGGAACAATATAAAGACAACAAAATTAATTTTATTTCATTTTCTATTGATAATATTAAAGACATTGAGAAGCTTAAAAAATTCAATGCTACAAAAAAGTTCGAGTGGGGAGACATTACAGTTGAGAATCTGGAATACAAGAAGTTGTTGGAAAACTTTTTTTATGATAAAAATTCAAATTCCGGTTTTATCAGCATTAATTCTCTTGATGTTCCAAGAACTTTAATTATCCGAAATCAAAAAGTAATAAAAGAATATAATGGTTTAATTGATTATGATAACATTTCTGAATTTCTAAGCTCGGAAATAAAAAATAATTAAGCTTTAATTATTCTATTTTCTTCAATTTAAAATCACAAACCCTTTATCTGGTCTGTATTTTATAAATAAACATAAATTATGAAAAAAAGAGTTCTAATAATTATTTCTATAATTTTCATCTCAATTTTTATTTTCTATAATGTAGGATTTCAGTTTGGAAATTTTAAGATAGGTAAACAATCGGATAATATAGAGAGAAACAGTAAATTTGATATTGAAAACAGTAATTTTTCAAAGGATTATTTAGAAAGCAATAGTATTACAGTATTAAATTTATGGGCAAGTTGGTGTAAACCATGTTTGGAAGAAATGCCGCTTTTTGCTAAAGCTAAAAAAAAATATCCGCAGATAAAGTTTGCTACCTTATCAATTGACAGAGATGAAAAAGAGCTTAAAGAAGCAATTGATAAGCATCATATCGATAATGATATAACTTTGGAAAACTCTTATTACAGAAAATCTATTAGAAACTTTTTAGAAAACAGGAAATTAAATTCATTATTTAAAAGCGAAGTCGTTCCCATTACCTACATTATTAAAAACAAAAAAGTTGTTTATAAACTTACAGGTACTACGGACTATGAGGAGCTTACAAATAAACTGAATTCTCTTAAATAATGAAGGTGAAATTAAAGTATTTATTCTTCATTGTCTTGTTTTCCTCTACTTTTAAATCTCAAACCACAATGTCCGGTTTAGACAAAGGTTTAGCAATCGGTAATATTTTAGTACAAGGTTATATGGCTTTAAAGGGAAACGGAACAAAGCCTGTTGATCCTAATGCCAAAACCGTTGACAGTTTCTGTTTCAAAAACAAGATGGACGAGAAAATTACCATAAAGCTCAACGGGAAAATAGAAGATGAAGAAGTAAAAAAGGAATTTGTCATTCAAAAAGACGAAAAAGAGTGCACATACAACTTGCCGAAAGGTATATATACTTATGAAGTTTTACTTTCAAGTAAAGATACTTATCAAAAAGGTGAATATAAAGTTTCGGAGGAAACTTTGATGACAATAAATCGTTAAAAAATAGAACCGTTTTACAAGAGTAAGGCGGTTTTTATTTATCAAAATAAAACATTGAGTTTGTCATTCCGGAGGAATCTTTTGCATTCAAATTATGCGTTGAGATTCCTATGGAATGACAAAGAAATGTTTAAATAATGATTATAATTGATAATGCTCAATAATTTCATTTCAAATTATCTTCATCCAAAATAATCTGTGGCACAGAGTTGGATAAATGTAAACCAACATTAAAATCTTAAATCATGGATGCTACATTAATTACAAAAAAACTACAAAAATTTGCATTTTCAATACTTGCTTTATTTCTAAGTATTACAGCATTTGCACAAGACACCGTACCTGTAAGTACTACCACCCAAACCACAACGACCGAAGAATGGTATATGAATCCTACATATCTTATCATCGGAGGTGTCGTTCTGATCGTCGTTATTGCACTGCTTGTGCGAGGCGGAGGACGAGGAACAAGAGATTAAGGAAAATAAGTTAAAATATTGCCGCTCAGTGAACTACTGAGCGGTTTTTTTACGTAGAAATTCTAAAACATTCCAGCCGAAAGCATCGATTTTCTTTAAACCGGAAGCGATTATGAAAGCTAAAATCACATTAATGATGTAGATTATTACCATCAAAACCCACCAAGGCATCAGTTCTTTCATCGGAACAACGATAAAATAGACAAGTGACGAGCTTATTCCCTGCCCGAAATAAAAGAAAATAGCATTTTTCCCGATATGGGTGACGAAACTTTCTTTTGTGATTTTTAACCGGTTGTAAAAAACGAATAGTGTTGTCAGCGAAAACAAGGTCCAGATAATGTAAGGTGTCTGTGGCGGAAATTTTTGTTTATTGATCTTAAAAAATATTTCATTTCCAAAATACCAAAACATCCATATCAAAGCTGCGGCAACCAACCCATAAAGAACGGGGATCACTTTTTTCGGAATTGTTTTGCCACGCATTCTGTTTCCGATAAGGAAAACCGTCATGTAGAAAGCAACATATCCGACCTGTCCGCTTGGATAAATTTGCGGGAAAATATTAAATAGCAAAGTTAAAGTAATGCAAATTCCTATAAACCAATTGACGTGTTTAGGGAAAAATCTTAAAATTAAAACTCCAAAAACGGTTAGAATAAAATAAACTTTCAGATACCAGAAACTTCCCATCACAACAGGAAAAGTATCTGCATTAGAATATTCATGAAGATACCAATTGCCCAAATTCTGCCATTGCGGTATTGTTGAGATACTTGTCGCAGCATATTTTGATCCGAAAGTAGAGTAGAAGCTTTGCAGCCATTCGAGCGAGAAAAAAGTAAGCCCGAAAATTTTGAAGAAATAATCTAAAAAGAAAAGAAGCGTTACAAAAATCATATAAGTGATCTGCAGTTTCAGCAACCTGTAAAACGTTTTTTCAATATTTGATCCGGAGGTGATACCGCTCAAAGCATAAAAGAGAGCAACATCAAAAACCAATGAAAACACACGGATTTCAGGAATAATATAAAACTGCCCCGACCAAAATGCAGTATGAATAAATATAATGGAAAGTGTGGCTAAACCTTTCGCAAAATCAATATATAGATCTCTGTTCATATTATTGAGGCAATTCTCGTGTAATTTTTTCTAATTTGTCGTAGTTGAAGAAATATAAATTTCCTTCCCATTCCGGTTTTGCTTTTTTCTCAATTCCCCGCAGTTCGTTTGTAAAAAGCCTATGATATCTTACAGAGTACCAAGAGTTATAAGAATCATTGTCAATTGAATATAAAGGCTCTTGGAAAACTTCTGAACGTTGCTCGGTTGTCTTATCAAGCTTTGCATAACCTTCCATTACAAGAAAAAGCTTATAGTTATTTTCTTTTGCAAATCTTTCGTAATTTGACATCGGAAGACAATACTGTGAAGTGCAGCCATTCGTGAAGATATAAACTAAGGATTTAGGATGTTTTGCAAGTTCGTTTTTCAGCTGTTGCCCGTTAATTTTATAAATCCGGGTTTTATCAATACTGGAAAAATCTTTCAGAGGTACAATCTGGGTTTTTTCTGCATCAGAGAGTTTTTTATAATCATTAGTTACTCCGTATACGGTGCATGAAGTCATAGAAATAAGACTGATAAAAAGTAATAAGTATCTCAAGGGTATTTTTTTTCAAAAGTACAATTTATTAACAATAATATTTTCTATAATAGCGAGGCAAACTTTGTTTTTTTAAAATGTTGTAAAATTTATAAATAGTATTTCTTAATTGAAATATAATCAGTACATTTGCACCTCGAATTAACTAAAAATTTATAGACAATGTTTGCAATTGTAGAAATAGCAGGGCTTCAATATAAAGTTGAGCAAGACCAGAAGTTGTTTGTGAACCGTTTGAAAGGAGATAAAGGAGGAAAAGTATCTTTCGATAAAATTCTTCTTACTGTAAACGGAGCAATCACTGTAGGCGCCCCAGCTGTAAGCGGTATCACTGTAGAGGCAGAGATCCTTGACCATGTAAAAGCTGATAAAGTAATCGTCTTCAAAAAGAAAAGAAGAAAAGGTTACGAAGTAAAGAACGGTCACAGACAATCTTTAACTCAAATCAAAATTACTGGTATTACAGGATTTGAAGGAAAAAAAGCAGAGAAGCCTGCTAAAAAAACAACTAAAAAAGCTGACGCTGAAAGCGCAGAATAATTGTTAAACCAAAAAACCTTAAAATAAAATGGCACACAAGAAAGGAGTTGGTAGTTCCAAAAACGGTAGAGAATCTCATTCTAAAAGATTAGGTGTGAAGATTTTCGGTGGACAAGACGCTATTGCTGGTAACATCATTATCAGACAAAGAGGTACTCAACATCACCCAGGTGAAAATGTGGGTATGGGTAAAGATCACACTTTGCACGCACTTGTTGACGGTAAAGTAGTTTTCAGAAAGAAAGCAAACAACAGATCTTACGTATCTATTGAACCAAACGCATAATTAAAAAGCGTTTTATAAAAATAAAATCCTCAGCATTTATGTTGAGGATTTTTTGTGATATTTAATCAATTATTTTTGTAGTTCATTTTTATTAAGAAAACGGAAGTATTATTCGAATAAATTAACATAGTCTTTGTCATTCTGTAGGAATCTAAATTATTATATTTCCTAGAGTTGAGGCTGAGATTCCTAAGGAATGACCAACATTATTCTATAAATTTATAAACTTCTCAGTGAAATTTTAAATCAGGCTATAGGTAAAATAGTTAATAATTTTAATCTATTAAAAATTAAATTGAAAACCAGCCTTGATTCCAAACTTAGAAACATCCGGCCGGTCAAGATAATTTCCTCTCCAGTTGAAGTCTACACGGAAAATTCTGATGTTTCCGAAACCGATATTTTCAATACCAAAACCATATTCGTAATAAACCTGCTCACTGGGTGCAGAATATTTTAAATTTTCAACATTGATGTTTTTTGAAGCATCACTTAAAGATCCGTAAGCACCTCTGATGAATGCAACCTCTCTCAGCTTCAGTTTCTTAATTAAAGGAATAAATGAAAGTATTTTACCGTTAAAATGATGCTCAATATGAAGAGTTGAATAAGTGTCTGCAACAAATTCGTAATAGTTCAGCTGTGCAAAAGTATTCGCAACCAATCCATACGACTGATTTCCGGGAATAACATTCTGTAATGCCAAAGGAACTGTATCAAAGTTTTTCCCTGCTTCAAAATTCAGTAATGTTTTCCCCCAGCTTCCCAAAAGAATGGGTTTATAAAACATAAACTGCAGCTTGTTATAATTAAAATCAGCATTAAATAAACCTTCAATACCTCTCGTATATTTCAGAACAATAGTCGGTGCTAATGTTCCGTGTTCGTATCGGTCAACTCCGGTTTGGGAAAATTTCGCTCCCGGTCTTGCAATCAAACTGATCGTAACGTGAGAATCGTTAGTGGTTTTTCTCAACTCACCATTTCTGTAATACATTAAGCTAAAACCTGATGGATTGGCAGATTTAATACTCTGCATCGTTCCGTCTACTCTTACCTGAAAGTTTTTCCACGGCTCAATGGAAGTGAAAATACTGGTTTGGTTGACCGAGCTTAAAGAAGCGTTTTCGCCTCTCGCAAAAACAGTTGAGGAGGCAAATGAACGAGACATAATGCCGTCTTCTGTCGTTAATTGTACTCCAAGCTGGGTAATGTCTCTCTTTGTTCCTGCACCAATCATAAAACGATTGACTCTGTTGAACATATACCGTCCTTCAACACCATATTTGAATTGATGATCTTTAAAACCATAAGCGTTATAGAACTGAATTCTCCATGGATCATTTTGCCCAAAATACGTTCTTGCTCCCAATCTGATTCTGTCGCCTTCCACGTCATTTTTCCCATAAACTGAGAAAATAGGACCAATATCAATGCCTTTTGTAATGTTGTAATGTTGTGATGCAAGAGTTTCGTACAGTTTTACAATACGGTTGAATTTCGGTGTCTGCTGAAGCTTGTCAAGCATCTCATAAACTCCCTGTTCAGATTTTGAAAGAGAATCGGGTCTTGCTTTTACCCAGTATGCATCATCTTTATCTACAAATTTGGCATCATATTCTTCCTCTTTTCTTGTGAAAACAGAGTCGTCCAGCGGTTTGTTAAAATCATATTCAGAGTAATCAACAGTTCGCTTGGCAACAATACCTTTTGCTGTCTTCTTTTTTGAAAAAGGGGTCATTTCAATTTCTGTAACGAATTTTTTGGGTAAAAAAGTTGCATCATCAGGATTATCATATTCCAGTTCAGTTGAAATGGAATTGATGAAATTGACGTTGATTTTATTTGTAGATTTTAAAGTTGCCCCTAAAACTGCGTAAGAATCTGTGTCAATATACAGATACCCCTGAAAAGCCAAAACCTCGGTCCTCCTCGGTTGATAGCGTATTTTATATGCGTCTTCTCCACGAACTGAAATGGTGTCAACCAAATTATAATCATACGTGCTGAAACCATCTGTTCCAACAGGACTCGGAAATCCAATATCGAAATAGTTTAAAGTATTGTCATAAATATTGATGTCGCGGTAAAGATTTTTTGCCGTAATCGAAATCACCTGATTATCCTGAAAACCAGATGTTTTCTGAGCAATAAGAAGTTTTTTTGTTTTCTTACCGGGCTTATTTTCTCCGAAATTTGTATAAATAGATTCATTTAAGAATATAGGAAGTGCCATTTTTCCTCTTGCAGTAGAATCGGCATAATCAAATATAAAATCTAATTTGTTGAAGATCTTCCGATTCATGAATGCGCTGTCGAGATTATTGGCGTCAAACTGAATTTTTTCATATTCTTTGTAAGTATAAGTATCAAATTTATCGAGACCGTTGTTTCTCTTGCGTTTCCAGACTTCCTGCATGATTCTGTACGCCGGATTTTCCTTTTTGTTTTTAAATTTGGTTTTTTCGTTGTGAATCACAACCTCTTCGATACTGCTCACTTTTTCGGAAGATAATTTAACGATGAGATTGCTGTTTTTATCCGGAGCAATTTCTACACTTTCTAAAGCATAGTTTTTTTTCTGAAATTTGAGCTTATAGATAATACTGTCTGACTTTACATTGAAGCTTCCAGATGTTGTCGTAAGAACTGGAGTATTGCTGTCATTGATAAAAATATCAACAGCACTGATTTCTCTGTTGGTTTTGGCATCTACAATTCTTCCGTTTGCTGTGTTTTGAGCATAAAAAAAACTTGTTATAAAAAGAGAAATATAAAGGAAACTATATTTAAATTGATTGGTTGACATCATTAGTATCTTCAAGCGATTATCTAAACAAAAACTGTGCTGTTTATTATTAAAATTAAAATGTTTTCTTAAAGCTTTTGCTAAAGTGCAAATGTAACGAAAATAAGCCTATGAATATTGTGCAGGAAACAAGCTTTAGATTAATAACTGATAATATCTGAACTAAAAAGACTTACATTTCTGTAAGTCTTCTGTTTCTTATAATACTATGGTCGAACTTATTAAAATTGTAAATCTGCTTAATGAGTTCGCACTATTTTGCATCTTTCGTATGATAAATTAAAATTCCATTGTAACTTCAAGTTTTTCGGCTAAAAGTTGCTCAATTTTTACTTTTAATGGTTCAATATCAATATTCTGCATTGCGTCATTGGCAAAAGCGTAAAGCAATAATGCCTGTGCTTCTTTTTTAGAGATTCCTCTTGCTCTTAAATAGAACAAAGCATCTTTATTCAACTGACCGACAGTACAACCGTGAGAACACTTCACATCATCTGCGAAAATTTCCAACTGAGGCTTCGTGTCGATTGTTGCTCCTTCACTTAATAATACGTTGTTATTTTGCTGATAAGCGTTGGTTTTCTGAGCGATCTTGTTTACAAATACTTTCCCATTAAAAACTCCGTGAGATTTATCCTTGTAAATACCTTTGTAATTCTGATAACTCTGACAGTTTGGAGTATTGTGGTGAACCGCCGTGTGGTGATCTACCAACTGATCTTTCCCGATAATCGTGATTCCGTTCATGAAAGAGTTGATATTTTCTCCGTTATGAATAAAATCAAGATTGTTTCTGATAATTTTCCCTCCGAATGTAAACGTATTCACCGTTGTTAAGCTGTCTCTTTCCTGTTTTGCAAACGTATGATCTACCAGATAAGAAGTATCGCTGTCATTCTGAATTTTGTGCCAGTCTGCTTTTGCATTCTGATATGTAAAAATTTCAGTTACCGAATTGGTAAATACAAAGCTTTCATCAAAATTATGATGACTTTCAATGATTTCTACCTTTGCTCCTTCTTCTACGATTAATAAATTTCTCGTGTTGTAGAAAGTATTTTCTTCCTGATTTTGAGAAAGATAAAAAACATGAATCGGCTTTTCGATGATCACATTTTTTGGCACTTTAAGGAAAAAGCCGTATTTGCAGTATGCCTGATTTAGGTTAGTAAACGCTAAATCTTTTGAAGCAATTGTATTAAAATATTTATCGAAAACATCTTTGTGATTCTCATCATTCAAAGCGTAATTGAAAGACAAAAATTCAGCATTTTCGATAGAGATGTTTGAAAGCTCTTTGTGAAGCTGACCGTTTACAAAAACAATCCAGTCAAAATTTTCTTCACCCAAATGAAGCTCATCAAGCTGTTCTTTGGTGATATTATGACTTTCTTTCGGGAAAAAATTATAATCTTTCTCCGTAATTTCTTTGAGGTTGGTATATTTATATTCTTCGTCTTTTTTGGTAGGGAAACCTGATTCAGCAAATTTTGCTAAAGCTCCAATCCTGTTTTCATCCAAAAAACGGTGGCGAAGTGTATTGAGAAACTCGGTGTGGTTCGTTAAAATTTGTTCGTTTAAACTCATTATTTGAACGTTTTTTTGCCGTTGATAGGAAATCTAGATCCTACTGAATGACAAAGATTGCGTTTTAATTTTTTAATTTTTAAATGCTTTTGATTATAAATTAATTCAAAAGCCAGTCGTAACCTTTGCTTTCCAATTCTAAAGCTAAAGATTTATCACCTGTTTTAATGATTTTTCCGTTCGCTAAAACGTGTACATAATCAGGCTCAATATAATTCAGCAATCTCTGATAATGCGTAATCAAAAGAACTGCATTTCCTTCGTTTTTGAATTGGTTTACACCATCTGCAACGATTCTCAATGCATCAATATCCAATCCGGAATCAGTTTCGTCAAGTATCGCCAATTTAGGATTCAGCATCATCATCTGGAAAATCTCGTTTCTTTTCTTCTCCCCTCCCGAAAATCCTTCGTTCAATGATCTTGAAAGGAAATCTTTTTTAATTCCCAGTTTCTCAGATTTCTCACGAATCATTGCCAGCATTTCTTTTGCAGGCATATCTTCAAATCCGTTTGCTTTTCTGTTTTCGTTTAAAGCAGCTTTAATGAAGTTCGTCACAGAAACTCCCGGAATTTCTACCGGATATTGAAATGAAAGGAAAATTCCTTTGTGAGCTCTTTCTTCAGGAGCGTCTTCAATAATGTTTTCACCTTGAAAAAGGATTTCTCCTTCCGTTACTTCGTAATCTTCTTTTCCTGCAATCACAGAAGAAAGAGTAGATTTTCCGGCTCCGTTGGGTCCCATGATCGCATGAACTTCGCCCGGATTGATTTCAAGATTGATACCTTTTAATATTTGTGCGCCATCTTCAATTCTGGCGTGTAAGTTTTTAATGTTTAACATAAACTTTATTTATCGATCATTAAGTGATACTTAATGCTTTTGTTTTATTATTTTATTAATATTTGGAACTAATAAATTCCTAGTTTAATTTTATTGTCAATCTAGTTAAAAATTATTCTAATAATTTGTAGATTTTCAAATAGTCTTTGTCATTCCGCAGGAATCTCAGCAGCATTGAAATTCTATGTTTAGATTCCTCCGGAATGACAAAGAGACTGTTAATATATTAGTTTGTAAAATTAAAATTTAAACAGAATCTTAATTTTATATTCTATCCTACAGAACCTTCTAATGAAATTTCCAGTAATTTCTGAGCTTCAATAGCAAATTCCATTGGTAATTTATTTAAAACTTCTTTACTGAAACCATTGACGATCAAAGCAATTGCTCTTTCCGTATCAATACCTCTTTGGTTACAGTAGAAAATCTGATCTTCACCGATTTTTGAAGTGGTAGCTTCGTGCTCTAACTGAGCCGTTGGATCTTTAATTTCAATATATGGGAAAGTATGCGCTCCACATTCGTTACCCATCAATAATGAGTCACATTGCGAGAAGTTTCTGGCTCCTTTTGCAGAAGGCATTACTTTTACCAATCCTCTGTATGAGTTTTGAGATTTTCCTGCGGAAATTCCTTTAGAAATGATTGTTGATTTCGTATTCTTACCGATGTGAATCATCTTTGTACCGGTATCGGCATACTGATGATTGTTGGTTACAGCAATAGAGTAGAACTCACCGATAGAACCGTCACCTTTCAAAATACAAGAAGGATATTTCCAGGTTATGGCAGAACCTGTTTCCACCTGAGTCCATGATATTTTTGCTTTGGTTTCGCAAAGTCCTCTTTTGGTTACAAAGTTGAAAACACCACCCTTACCTTCTTCATTTCCCGGATACCAGTTCTGAACTGTTGAATATTTAATTTCGGCGTTATCTAAAGCAATCAATTCTACAACTGCAGCGTGAAGCTGATTTTCGTCTCTTGACGGAGCGGTACATCCTTCCAAATAAGAAACATAGCTCCCTTCATCAGCGATGACCAGCGTTCTTTCAAACTGACCTGTTCCTGCCTGATTGATACGGAAATATGTAGAAAGTTCCATTGGGCATCTTACCCCTTTTGGAATATAGCAGAAACTTCCGTCAGAAAACACTGCGGAATTCAATGCTGCGTAAAAATTATCGCCTCTGGGAACTACTTTCCCAAGATATTTTCTTACTAAATCCGGATGATTTTTAATTGCCTCAGAAATTGAGCAGAAAATAATTCCTTTTTCAGCCAATGTATCCTGAAACGTAGTTTTCACAGAAACAGAATCTATTACGATATCTACGGCCACTCCTGAAAGTCTTTTCTGTTCTTCGATATTGATTCCCAATTTCGCAAAAGTTGCCAGTAATTCAGGGTCAACTTCATCCAGACTTTCCAATTCCGGTTTTGCTTTTGGGGCAGCGTAATATTTTATTGCCTGAAAATCTGGTTTCGTGTACTTGATATTCGCCCATTCAGGCTCCGTCATTTTCAACCAGATTTTGAAAGATTCCAAACGCCATTTTGTCATCCATTCCGGTTCTTCTTTTTTAGCAGAAATAGCACGGACGATGTCTTCGTTTAAACCAGTTGGGAAATCTTCGTAATCGAGTATCGTTTCCCAGCCGAATTCGTATTTTTTATTTTCTAAATCGACGCGTAGGTCGTCTTCAGTATATTTACTCATTTTATTAGATTTTAGAAATTAGATTTAAGATTTAGAGTGCTCTAAATCAATACTTCCAATGTCTAATTACAAAGAAAAACTCTCACCACAACCACACGTTCTGGCTGCATTAGGATTGTTAAAAACAAATCCTTTTCCATTCAATCCACCTGAGTATTCCAGGATGGTACCGGCTAAATAAAGAATGGATTTTTTTTCTACAACAATTTTAATATCATTGTCTTCGAAAACCTGATCTGTTTCTGTTTTTTTGTTGTCAAACCCCAAAACATATTCTAAACCAGAACAACCTCCGCTCTTTACCCCAACTCTTATATAATCTTCTGCCGGATTAAAACCATCTTCTGTCATCAGTTGAATGGCTTTTTCCTTAGCATGATCTGAAACTTTTATCATTGTATTTATTTAGAATGATTTAATGGTGCAAAAATACGAACAATAATCAGTATATAAAAATCGTCGTTTTTATTTTATCAATTTTTATCATCGATGCTTTAACTTTGAGGTATAATTAAAATCAAAACTATAAATCAATATAAAAATGAAAAAACTAGGCATTTTAGCTGTTGTACTTTTTGTGCAGGTTACTTTCGCACAAACCAACAGATTTGTTTATCAGGTAACAATGAAACCTGATGCCTCCAATAAAGCAGATGTGAAGACAGAGAATGCTTATTTAGATATTTCAGCAGAAAAATCGATGTTTTATTCGGAAAACAGAATTAAAAGAGATTCTGTGATGCGGGCCAATTTTCAAAGTGGTGGAGCGAGAGGATTTAACAGAGATCAAATGGAAAGTCTGAGATCAAATATTAATTATTCAATCGAAAAAGATAAGAAAAGCCAAAAGACACTTTATAAAGATCGTTTAGGAAGAGATCAGTATTCATACGAAGAAGACAGACCTTTAGAGTGGAAAATTTTACCGGAAACTACCAAGATTGGTGAATATAAAGTTCAGAAAGCAGAAACAGATTTTGGCGGCAGAAAATGGACAGCATGGTTCACAACAGATTTGCCTTATCAGGATGGACCGTATAAATTCAGCGGACTTCCGGGTTTGGTTGTAAAAGCGGAAGATGCTGATGGAGACTACTCTTTTGATTTAATGAAAAATTATAAAATTGCTGATTTTCCCGAAATGACAACATTTGGTAATATAATCAAAGTAAAAAGAACTGATTACATTAAGCAGCAGGAAAAATTTAAAACTGATCCGATGTCATTTATGAATCAAAGCGGTGGCGGAATAAGAATGGGAAATCGTGGTGGCGGAAATCAAAATCCCGCAGATATGAGAAAGCGAATGGAAGAAAGAGTAAAAGAGGAAGTAAAAAAGAACAGCAATCCTATTGAGCTGAAATAAAAATAAAAAGCCCTGAAGATTCTTCTTCAGGGCTTTTTATTATCTTAAAAGTTGATTAAAAGTATCTCCCTGTTTGATGTCTCCGGAGTTGTACCCTTTCATAAACCATTCTTTACGTTGTGCTGATGAACCGTGTGTAAAATTTTCCTGATTCACATATCCTTGTGATCTTTTCTGAATGTTATCATCTCCTACAGCTTCTGCTGCTTCGACTGCAGATTCTAAATCACCGGGCTCAAGAAATTTTTCTCTTTCGTTGGAATATCTTGACCAAAGTCCGGCATAGAAATCAGCCTGAAGTTCAGTAGCTACAGATACTTTGTTCATTTCTTCTTCAGAATATCTTCCGCTTCTTCTCAGTTGATCTGTTTTATCCAAAGTTCCTAAAAGGTTCTGTACGTGATGTCCCATTTCGTGTGCCATTACATATGCAATCGTAAATTCGGTAACTTTTGCTCCGAATTTTGACTGAAGTTCATTGAAGAAAGTCATATCCATATAAACCGATTGGTCAGCCGGACAATAAAATGGTCCCATTGCAGACTGTGCGATTCCACAACCGGAGTCTGTTGCTGTTTCAAACAAAACAACTTTTGCAGGTTGGTATTGCATACCGTTTTCTGCGAAAATTTTGGTCCAGGTCTGCTCATTTTCTGCAGTCACCATCTGTACAAATTCTCTGATTTTTAATTCATCCGGAGTTAACTGTCTTTTCTCTGTTTGAGGTGCAGAGCCTCCTCCCGAAGAAAGTATTGCCGAAGGATCTCCGCCAAGAAAGAATACTATGGCTGCAATGATGATTGTTCCTAAACCTCCACCTACGATGGCTCCGCCACCACCGGAACCTCTTCTGTCATCTACGTTACCGCTTCTGTCGTCTGTCCATTTCATTGTTTGTTATTTTTATGTGTAAATTTAAAATATTAAATAATATTTTTGTCAAAAATTATAACTAAAGTGAGAAAAATTCAGATTGCTCTTTTATTCTTAGGTTTTATGAGTGTTATATCCTGCAATGACAGTGATAATAAGGAAGACGAAGTAGAAAATGTTGATAAAAAAGCTGCTATTGAAACAGAACTTTCTGTGCAGCATATTGATACAGCAGATGTTTTGGTAACAAAATATAAAATATGGAAAAACAACAAGCTTTTTAAAGAAATTGTGAAAAAAGATACTATTCCAAGTTTGGGAGATACCTTGCAGATTGTAGAAGATGAATCTGGCAATGAACAAAATGCCAGAGTGAAAAAAGATTACGAATTTTATATAACCGTTCAGTAATGAGAAAATCAAGTTCTGTAAAATTGCTTTTCGTCACAGGAATTCTTGCTGCCTGTTCTCAGGAAAAGCCCAAAAATGAGTGGGGCAACGAAAAAAAAGTATACATGAGATCAGATACTACAGCTTCATACTCAAGATCACACGGTTTTATAAGTGGTTTGTTATTGTATCATGCATTCCGTCCTTACGGTGCTTACAGCAATGGGGCTTATCAAAGAGCAGGATATTACAGTGACGCAATCAGCGCAAAATCAAATATTGGCAGAAGTTCTTACAAAGGAAATGTAATAAGGGGAGGATTGGGCAAGAGTGGTTTCACAGCATCATCATAAATTATGAAAAGAATACCCTCACAATTCCGGAAAAACTGGGAACATAAACTTGAAAATTTAGGTTTTGGCTATCATTCTCTGGAAGGACTTTATTGGGACGAGAGTCATTATTATGAGTTTTCGACAGGTGAAATTGATATAATTGAAAATGCAACTGCCGAACTGTGGCAAATGTGTCTTCAGGCTGTAGATTATATTATTGAAAAAAATCTTTGGGACAAATTTAATATTCCTGAATGGTTTAGAGATTATATTATTACAAGCTGGGAAGAAGACCATCCGTCAATCTATGGGAGATTTGATTTTGGTTTTGACGGTGAAAATTTAAAATTACTCGAATTCAATGCAGATACGCCGACTTCTCTATATGAAGCTTCTGTGATTCAATGGTATTGGTTACAGGAAATGTTTCCCTACAAAGATCAGTTCAATTCTATTCATGAAAAACTGGTTGATTATTGGACGTATCTTAAAAACTATATGAATCCGCATTATATTTATTTTGCATCATTAACGAATATTGAAGATGTAACCAATGTTGAATATTTGCGCGACTGTGCTACACAGGCGGGTTTCGAAACAGAGTTTATCCCCATTCAGGATATCGGATGGGCGGAAGATATTGAAGAATTCATTGCCGGAGACAGAACCATCATGGAGTATATTTTTAAATTATACCCTTACGAATGGATTTTGGAAGATGGCTTTGGCGAAAAATTAATTAAAAATAATTTCCGGTCTCAATGGATGGAGCCCGCCTGGAAAATTTTGCTTTCCTCAAAAGCTATTTTGCCGATTCTCTGGGAAATATTCCCTAATCACCCGTATCTATTAGAATGTTATTTTGAACCCAAGCATTTGAAGGACTACGTTAAAAAGCCCATTTATTCAAGGGAAGGAGCCAACGTGAGTTTATTTAAAAATAATGTTGCGATAGAAGAAAATGATGGCGATTACGGAAAAGAAGGTTTTATTTACCAACAGTTATTTGATCTTCCGGATTTTGATGGCAATTATCCTGTTATCGGAAGTTGGGTGATTGGTCAGGAATCTGCGGGAATCGGCATCAGAGAAAGCGTTCATTTGATTACCAATAATCAGAGCAGGTTTATTCCTCATCTAATCGACGAAAACAAAATATACATAAAAGAAAAGGAGCTGTAAAAAGCTCCTTTGTTATTTTAGAGAATATTAATTCTATTTTCCAAAACCGATATTTCCTTTTTTGTCGGAAAGATTTCTTTTAAAATTGATCATGCTTAAGGCAGTAACTGCTGCTTCTACACCTTTATTCCCAAGATCACCGCCGCTTCTTGCGATAGACTGCTCTTTGGTATCGTCTGTCAAAACACAGAAAATAGTTGGAGTATCGGTTAGAATATTACAATCTTTTATTCCCTGTGCGACAGCATCACAAACAAAATCGAAATGTGGAGTTTCGCCTCTTATCACACATCCGATAGCGATTACAGCATCATACTTACGCTCTTTGCAAAGCTGCATACTTGCATAATTCAATTCAAAAGCTCCCGGAACGGAAAATAATTTGATGTTTTCAGACTTTACCCCTTCTTTTTCAAGAATTTCTAAAGCTGCATCACGTAGATTATAAGTTACAAAGTCATTCCACTCAGAAAAAACAATGCCGATAGAAAAATCATCGGCATTGGTAATATGAAGTGGCTTGTAATCTGAAAGATTAACTGTTGCCATGTTTTAGTAATATTTAGTCATTTCAATATAAGAATCAGACATTCCGTTATCGTAGTCCTGATATTTTTCGTCAATAGTTGCGAAGTATTTTTTAGCTTCTGCATTTTTCTTCATTCCTAAAGCTACAATTCCTGCCTTTCTTGTGAAGAAATAAGAAGTGTAAGGATCATCTGAAGCTGAAGCTGCTTTGTCTAAAAGTGATAAAGCCTCATCATTTTTGTTAAGCCCAGATTTTGCATCTGCCATTGCACCGTATTTCATTGCCATCAATGTCTTGTTGTCAGAAGAAAATTTATCTAAAAGATCATAAGCTTCCTGGAATTTTCCTTCTTTAAATTTCAATAAACCTGCATTGTAAGCAGAAAGTTTACCAATTTTAGTTGAAGAATATTCGTTGTACGTTCCCAAATAACCCGGATTGGCAGCAGATTTTCCGCCTAAAGCTTCTTTATCTTTGCCCTCTGTAAGGTTTTTTTGTGCGGCTAAATATGTTTTTACAGCTTCAGCATTCTTTGGGGCTACCACAAATTGCTGGTATCCGAAAAAGCCTAAAACTCCCAAAACTAAAACTCCAAAAGCGATGCTTAGCGGTTTCTGATATTTTTCAAGGAATCTCTCTGTATTTAAAGCCTCTCTGTCAAGATCTTTAAAAAATTCCACTGTTTCTTTACCTTCTTGCTCATTTGGAGCATTCTTTCCCAATTTTGCCATAAATTCTTAAAAAATTGAACTGCAAATTTAATTGTTTCTGAGTGATTTACAAAATACTTTGCAGGTATTATTAAATGAATTGTAATTTCTTTACTTTCTCACTAATTTTTGACTACAAATTGCCAAATTTTAACGCAGGTTCACAATGATTTTTTTAACTACTAAATGTTTTAATGTTCGCAAAAGCGTTTCACCCAGCGAAGAAAACAAAGTCTTTAAATGATACTTAATTTTAAATTTTAATATTCTAAAGTATGATAGATTTCTGCATTGAATTTTTTTAGCTTTTCATCGCCTTTCAAATCTTTTAAACCAATTAAAAAACTAAACTGAACAACTTTTGCGCCTTGCTTTTCAACAAGTTTTGCTGCTGCTTCCGTAGTTCCGCCGGTTGCCAAAAGATCATCATGAATTAAAATTCTCTGACCTTTTTTAATTTGACCTTCACGGGTTTCAATCTCTGCGCTGCCGTACTCCAGATGATATTTTTCTGAAATGACTGGGGGCGGAAGCTTTCCTTTTTTCCTGATTAAAATAAATGGAACTTCTAGAGCAGCAGCAATGGCGATCCCGAAAAGATAGCCACGGCTTTCAATTCCACAAACGGCATCTACTTTTCCTTTGCTGAATTTTACGAGATCTTCTATCACCTCTTCATACAGTTTAGGATCTAAGAAAATCGGCGAAATATCTTTAAACTGAATTCCCGGAATCGGAAAGTCAGCTATGTTTTCGATGGTTTCGTTGAGTTTTCTGATCAGTTCCTGTGAAGGCATAGATTATGGATTTATCTTATAGCTTGAAATTTTCCATTCTCCATTGACGCTTTTCAGTCCGAAAGTTGCTTTAAGCGATGTTGTTCTTCCGTTCTTATCGGTCACATCGTATGTTGCATTTACACTTGCAGCATTAGGATTTGATGCGTTTGTTGTAATATTTTTAACGCTAACATTCTTTACAGCGCCAAATCCGGAAGTTGGGTTTGAGAAAGACTCATAGCTTCCCCAGCTCGGATTGCTTGATGAATCAAACGCTGCCTTTAAATTTTGTGAGCTTACATTGTTTAAAAATTTGCTCACTGTACTTTTAGGATCAGCTGTTGGCTGTTTGGGTTGAGCCGGAGTTGTTGGTGCGTTCGGATCTGTAACGGTTCCCGGAGTTGTTCCTGTGGGATTGTTAGGATCGATTACCGCATTCGGATCTTGTACAATCATTGTAGAATCTGTTTTTGGAACTTCCGGAACTCTTAATGCAGAAGGATTTACATCCAATCCGATTTTTGACATTTTGAAAGTTTTTGCCGTCGTTTTTACAGAAACTGTAATGTCGATTTTATTATCTACAATTTTAGAAGCTAATAAAGAAGAGAATTTAAGGTTAAATCCTCTGAAATTATTGTCCTGCATCAGATTTTTAGCAGTTGAAAGTTTCACTCCGTTGCTGAAAACTTCTAAAGTGGTTTCTAGACCAGCACCTGTAAAAGCAATAGGCTTTCCGGTATTATCAACCAATCTCGGAATGATCTGCATAGCAGTCGCACCGTTGCCTGTATCACCGGACAGTTGTGTAATAATACTTAAAGAGTTTGCCCGTACATCGTTCGGATCGCTTTCTTTTGCAGTTTCATCACCAAAAATGTTCATTTCTCCTAATGATGGGGGAGCCGTACTTGCCCATTCAATACCATTTTTTTGTGCAACCTGATCGGCCATCGATAAGATTTCCGGAACTTTTTTTCCGTTGATCAACTGACCGAGAGCTTTCAGCTCATTGACATCACCTTCGGCTTCTACACCGAAAGTTTTTAAAATATATAAGGCTTCATTAAATTTGATCTGCTCGATAGTTGTAAGACTTGAAGCCATATCATTGATGCTCGTCTGCAAAGTCTGAGTACTGGTAGCATCCACATGATCTTTCTTACAGGCTGTAAAAAGAAGTAAACTAAAAATGAGTAGAAAACTTAGCTTTTTCATTTGTTTTATGGTTTGATGCAAATTTAGTAAAACCTTTACTAATACTGATTTATTATTTTTTGTTTTCTTTTTCCTTTAAATCTTCTTTGAAAAACGAACTGAAGATGCTCTGCATATTCGGAAATGACGCTTCTTTCCAATAATTTGTCTTGTAATTACTAATGTCTTTATCGTATTTCACTTTTGTAACATCATTATTGTCGCTGAAATCTAATTCGGTAGGGTAGAAATTTCTATAAACAATTACCTGATTATAATCTGGTTCGCTTTTATGTTTTAATTTAATGAAAGCAATTTCGTTTGATTCTAATAAATCTCTCAAAGTCTTCTTTGAATCTTTCTCGTAAGAGATATTGATGATTCCTCTGACATCGAAGAAACGGTAGCCAAAAAATGCAAATTCTTTTTCCTGAAGTGCTTCTCCTGTAATTTCGATTTCATCTTTTGAAGCGCTTTTCAATTCTTTCACTCTAGTGTTTTTTTGTTTGTATTCTTCTACATTTCCGACACTTTTTAATTTTGGAAGATCAAGAAACGAGTTGTAATCCCACGATCCCATTTCTTTTTTTTCATTTTTTGCTCCTTCTAATCTGAAAATACGGTATTGCTCGATGTTTGCGCTTTTTGCCTTCTTTGTCTTATTGTCAAAAACATAAGTTACAATTCCGTCAACATAGCAGTTCAATTTATTATTTAAAGTTACATAGGCATTAAAATTTCCTTTCACTAAAACATACTTTGCAGGTTTACTGTTTTTAATGACAACGGCTTCAATGTCTTTTACTCTGTCATTTAATTTAACAACATCTTTATCCAAGTCAGAATAAGAAAGAGTACCCAGTGAAATGTTATCATAAACCAATTGAAATTTTTCCTGAGATGGGGTTAATAATTTTCTGTCTATTTTCCCGTCGATGTCGGAATAGGCAACAATGCTTCCGTCTTTCCCAAACACTGAAACTTTTGGAAGCGGCTGATTTGTTTTTTCTGAAACGAAAGTTGTGGTTTGTGCATTAAAAAAGTTAAATAACAAAACAAAGAGAAGCGAGAGTAATTGCGTTTTTTTCATGGTTATAATTTAAGTTTAAAATATCTAATCTACCTTAAAGACAACTTAATTGTGAAAAGGTTGCCTTGAAGACAAAAAAAAGACTGATTTATTATAAATCAGTCTTTTAAATTTTTATTTTGTTACAAGTCCTTAGAAAGGATACTCATAAATTTCAGATTCGTGAAGGAAAGGGTTTCCTGTAGGAATAAGTTTTAATTTAGATAATGCAGACATTACTGTGAAGATGAATAATCCTACTACAAATAATACAGCACCCAATACCAATAGAAGTACTTCCGGAGTGTTCCAGAAAGGACCCACTGTTCCCGGCATTACCATGTTGAAATAGTCTAAAAGGTGACCTAAGATTACAACTACTGCCATAACAGTTACTACTTTGTAATTTCTCTTAATGCTTGAACTTACCAGTACCAATAATGGTAATAAGAAGTTGATGATCAGCATTGGTAAGAATGTAACCCCGTAATGTTGGAATCTTCCAAAGAAATAGTTAACCTCTTCCGGTACGTTTGCATACCAATATAACATAAACTGAGCAAACCATGTGTACGTCCAAAGCATACTTGTAGCAAAAAGGAAAACTCCTAAATCATGTAAGTGATTGTCATTGAACTGTGGCAAGAATCCGTTTTTCTTAAGGTAAACACTTAGTAAAATAATTACTGCGATACCACTAGAAAGACAGCTAACCATAGAATACCAAATGTACATTGTAGAATACCAGTGAGGGTCAATAGACATCAACCAATCCCAAGCCCAAGCTGCAGAAGCAAACCCGAAGAATGCGATATATCCTACTGCCCATCTGTAAAGGAACTGATACTCAACCAAAGATTTTGTATCATCTACTTTTTTAGATTGTGCTTTCAGTTTCCATGCGAAGAATGATGCTCCGATTACGTAGATCAAAGTTCTGATTGCATAGAAAGGAATATTTAAGAATCTTTTCTTTTCAAATAAGATCACATCAAAGTGTGCAGAGTTTGGATCTGTCAAATCCGGATCCATCCAGTGGAATAGGTGACCTTGGTGGAAGATATTCAATAACATTAATATTACTAAAATTGCTCCACCGTATGGAATATAAGAAGCAATTGCTTCCATTACTCTCGTAATAATAATTGGCCATCCTGCGTGTGCTGCGTGCTGAATACAGTAGAAAAATAATACTGCACAACTTACTCCGAAGAAAAATACAGCTACAAAATGTATTGCTGCCAAAGGCTGATTGTGAACCTGCATTGTAGCATGCTCAAGATGTGAAGCGTGATCCTGAGGTCCTATCATCTCACTAGAGTGAGTAGGTGCATCATGACCTGAAGAATGAACTGCCTCCATCATATGCTCTATTTTTTCTGCAGTTAACCCATGATTCAGGAAATAACCGATTCCAAATAGAACTAAACCTACAACAAGAAGTATTATAGAAGTTGATTTTAATTTTGGTGAAAAACTATACATTTCTTTTCTTATTTTTTAGTTGCGGTAGAATCTGTTTTTGCTGCTGTAGCTGAAGCTGCTGCCGGTGCGCCTTTTTTGAAAGCGTTGATCACATACATTGCAACTCTCCATCTGTCTCCAGCGTTCAATTGTCCTGCATAAGAACCCATCGCATTTCTACCGTTTGTTAATACATAATGAACAGAACCTACAGTGATTTCTCTGTCTGCATAATTTGGTACACCTGAATATGCCCCGCTCTGAACGATTGGTCCTTGTCCGTCACCACCAGTTCCGTGGCAAGCTGAACAAGTGCGATCGAATAACATTTTACCTCTTTCGATATCTTTCGCAGCATTAGCCGGATTTAATGGAGAAGAAGTTAATGATTTTGAAGCATCATACCCTGCGTTATACTCATCCGGATTTTTTGGAAGCTTATTTTCTTCAAAAACACCGTCTTTATTTTGTGCAACAGACCCTTCTACCGGAGCAAGACCTGTAGCACCATTATTTCTGACAAATGCAGGGATCTCATTTTCATGATCTGAATATGCATCCTGAGCTTTCATCAATGGATCATAAGCTACCGGAAAATACATATCCGGAAAATATACCAATGGTGTGTTTTCTTTTGGTCCGCAAGAATTAAGTAAAACTGCTGCTAAACCTAAAACTGCTGTAATTTTTAGTACATTCTTTTTCATTTTAAGCATCTTTAACAGTTATTTCTTCAACTCCCGTATCAACAAGCAGCTGCTTAACAGATTCTACATCTTCAGTAATAAATTCCATCATGAATTTATCATCTGTAGTTCTCGGATCTGGGTTCTGGGCAGGAGCACCAGGATACATTTTGTTTCTGACCAAGAAAGTCAAAGACATCATGTGTGCAGCACAGAATACCATTAATTCAAACATTGGAACTACAAATGCCGGCATATTGTGCGCCCAGTCAAAAGCTGGTTTACCACCAATATTCTGAGGCCAGTCATGATTCATTACATACCATGTAACTGTTGCTCCAATACTTACTCCGTAAAGAGCATAGATAAATGCAGCATCAGAAATTCTTGTTTTCTTTAATCCCAAAGCTTTATCTAATCCGTGAACCGGAAATGGAGTATAAACTTCGTTGATTGCGATTCCTTTATCATTGAATGCTTTAACTCCGTTCATAAGATCGTCGTCGTCAGCATAAAGTCCGTATACAATTTTAGTGGTGCTCATCTCCTTCTTTTGCTTTATAAGTTTCACCTGAGATTTTCAAAATCGATTTTAATTCGGCCTGTGCGATTACAGGGAATGTTCTTGCATATAATAAGAATAATACAGAGAAGAATCCGATAGTTCCTAAGTATACACCTACATCGATGATGGTTGGTTTAAACATCGTCCAAGATCCTGGCAAGTAATCTCTTGAAAGGTTAATAACGATGATGTCAAAACGCTCAAACCACATCCCGATGTTGATGATCAATGCAATAATAAATGTTGCTATGATATTAGTTCTTACTCTTTTGAACCAGAAAAATGCAGGGATAACAAGGTTACAGATAATCAGTGACCAGAAAGCCCACCAGTAAGGACCTGTTGCTGCACCCGGAGAAAGATAAGTAAAATCTTCATATCGAGAACCAGAGTACCATCCGATGAAATATTCAGTGGCATAAGCTACTGTTACCATACCACCTGTTAAGATGATTACTATGTTCATGATTTCGATATGATACATGGTGATGTAATCTTCTAAGTGGCAAACTTTTCTTGCGATCAACAATAGAGTCTGTACCATTGCAAATCCTGAGAAGATTGCTCCCGCAACGAAGTAAGGAGGATAGATCGTAGAGTGCCATCCTTTAATAACCGAAGTTGCGAAGTCAAAAGATACCGTGGTGTGTACCGAGAATACAAGCGGAGTTGCCAAACCTGCAAGAACCAAAGATAATTCTTCGAATCTCTGCCAGTGTTTTGCTTTACCACCCCAACCGAAAGCCAGGAATGTATAAATTTTCTTAGTCCAAGGAGTTTTTGCTCTGTCTCTGATCATTGCAAAGTCAGGGATTAATCCCATAAACCAGAATACTGTAGATACTGAGAAATACGTTGAGATTGCAAATACGTCCCAAAGTAGAGGAGAGTTGAAGTTCCCCCAAAGAGAACCAAACTGGTTAGGAAGAGGGAAAACCCAATATCCTACCCAAACTCTACCCATGTGGATAACCGGGAAGATTGCTGCCTGTACAACTGCGAAGATCGTCATCGCTTCCGCAGAACGGTTTACAGACATTCTCCATCGCTGTCTAAATAATAATAATACTGCGGAGATAAGAGTTCCGGCGTGACCGATACCTACCCACCATACGAAGTTGGTAATATCCCAACCCCAGTTAATAGTTCTGTTAAGCCCCCATGCTCCAATACCTGTCCCGATAGTGTAGGCGATACAGCCGAATCCGTAGATGAATAGAACTAAGGCCGCATATAGTGATACCCACCATAATTTTCCTGCTCTTTCTTCGATAGGTCGTGCAATATCTTCTGTGATATCGTGATAAGTTTTGTGACCAATAATCAGAGGTTCCCTTATCGGAGCTTCGTAATGTCCTGACATTTTTTACCTATTTATTATTTAAACTTTAATTTTCTACTCTGTTTCTTACTTTAGTGTGATAGAACACATTTGGTTTTGTTCCAATCTCTTCAAGTAAATGATATCTTCTGTTGCTTGAGTATAATTTTCTCACTTCAGATTCTTTGTCATTCATATCCCCGAAGGTCAGTGATCCTGTTGAACAAGCAGAAGCACAAGCTACTGAATTTTTAAATTCATTATCGGTCACTTTTCTGTTTTCCTTCTTAGCATTTAAGATGGTTGCCTGAGTCTGTTGGATACACAATGAACATTTTTCCATTACCCCTCTTGTTCTTACAACAACATCCGGGTTAAGTACCATTCTTCCTAAATCGTTATTTTGATTGAAATCAAAACGATCGTTCATATTATAGGTAAACCAGTTGAAACGTCTTACTTTGTACGGACAGTTGTTTGCACAATATCTTGTACCGATACATCTGTTGTAAGCCATATGGTTCTGACCTTGCTTACCGTGTGAAGTAGCCGCTACCGGACATACCGTTTCACATGGAGCGTGGTTACAATGCTGACACATTACCGGCTGGAAGATTACATCGGGACTTTCATTTGGTTCAATCAAGATGTCGTACAACTGAGGAACGTTTAATCCTCTTTCTACTCCTTCTTTAGTTTCGATTTTTTCTTTTGCAGAATAGTAACGGTCAATTCTTAACCAATACATATCTCTTGACATTCTGATCTCTTCTTTACCAACAACAGGAACGTTGTTTTCTGCCTGACAAGCAATAATACATGCTCCACAACCAGTACAAGAGTTTAAGTCAACTGATAAGTTAAAGTGAGGACCGTCTGTATCATCAAATGCATCCCAAAGGTCAATTTTACCTGCTGGAAGTGCACCGCTGATGGTATGATACTCCAAAGGCTTGTTCCATCCGTGGTGTTCGTCATCAAATGCTACATTTAAGTATTCCGTTAAAGGAACTTCTTTAGCAATGTCATAACGACCCATTAGAGTGTTTTGAAGCTGAATACCTGCAAATTCGTGGCTTTCACCTGTTTTTTCTATTTTAACATTAGAAATAACAAGGTTAGAACCATCAAATAGAGGATAAGCATTTACCCCGGTATCTGCCGTTGCTCCTGAATCTTTTTTACCATAACCAAGCGCAAGACCTACTGATCCGTCTGCTTGTCCCGGCTGAATAAATACAGGAACATCTTTTATTGTAACTCCATTTACAGTAAGGTTTACGATAGAACCATCCAACTGCATTCTTGCATTAAGATCGTTTTCAATCCCTAATCTTTCTGCATCTTTCGGAGAAATTGTCAGGTAGTTATCCCAAGACATTCTTGTCAAAGGATCGGGTAATTCCTGCAACCAAGGGTTGTTTGCCTGAGTTCCGTCTCCAATTGAAGTCTTTGTATATAAAACTAATTCTAAATCGGAAGCTTTAAAGTTTCCTAATTCAGCAACAGCTTGTGCAGCGTTTCCGCCAGCATAAGATAGAGTTGTTGCATTATTAGAAGCGATAACACCGTTATATAAAGCTTTGTTGAAAGAAGTTGCTCCCAATACAGAAGCTGAACTCGCTTTTAAATAATCGTAGTAATTGTTTGCCGCGTTATTCTTTCCATTTTTCCAAACCAATAGAGATTCTTCAATCTGTCTTGATTTGTAGATTTTCTGGATTGTTGGCTGCATTAATGAATAAACTCCAGACTGAGGCTCAATATCACCCCAAGATTCTAGCCAGTTAGCTACCGGAATTACAGCTTTCGCTGCCTTATACATTTCGTTTTTCTTATCAGCAACCGCAATTACATAAGGAACTTTAGCCAAAGATTTTTTAAAATCCTGACCTTTATGATGAGAATAAATAGGGTCGACATTGTTGGTAATCAATACGCCAACTTGTCCGCCGTTTACCCATCCTAAAAATTCCTGGAATCTTGCTTTGTCGAATTCTTTAAGGAAGTTTGCTTTACCTGTGAAAGCTACTGAACCTAATTTTTGGTTGATTAAGTGAGCTAAAACCTGAGCACCTTTAGAACCGTCAGCGAAAACAACAGCTTTGCTACCTTTTGCAGAGAGCTCTTTAGCAATCTGAGAAGCTAATTTATCTGAAGAGCCACCTCCAACGATCGCGTTGTAAACTTCAACCAAAGTTTTGTTTACTGCGCTTGGCTTTAATCTGTATCTTGAATCTGCATTAGCACCAGTCAGCGACATGTTTGATTCCACTTGAATGTGTCTCAACATGCTTGCTCCTGGCTTTCTTGCAGCAGCGTAAGAAGTTTCTAAGCTAGATGCATTGTAATCTCCTAAGAAATCTGCCTGGAAAGAAACCACCAATTCAGAACCTTTAAGGTCGTAAACAGGCAAAGCTCTCTGTCCGAATACTTCCTGTGCAGCATCCAAAGAAGCAGCATAAGGAATTGCATCATAAGTTACCAGTTCAGCGGTAGGATATTTAGCTTTAAATTCAGCAAATAATTTTTTGAATGTAGGTGAAGCAAAAGAGTGAGATAATAAAACAATTCTTTTACCTGAAGCTTTAGCTTCTTCTAAACCTTTGATTACAAAATCATCTACTTTATCGAAAGTTTCATCTTTACCGTCAAGTTTAGGCTGCTTTACTTTATCATTATCATAAAGAGAAAGTACACTTGCCTGAGCTCTTGCGTTAGTTTTACCTAGATCTCCAGCTGCCGGATTCGGTTCAATTTTAATAGGTCTCCCTTCTCTGGTTTTCACTAAAACACTTGCGAAATCGAAACCGTCAAAATATGTTGATGCATAATAGTTGGGAACTCCCGGAATTATATCATGCGGCTTTACGACATAAGGAATTGTTTTGATTACCGGAGCCTCACAAGCTGCTAAAGTAACTGCTGCGGTAGAGAAACCTAATAACTTCAAGAAATCTCTTCTTGTCGTACTAGCATCACTTTTTTCAGCGTCACTTAAGAAATCTTCTACCGGAATTTCTTCTTGGAACTCTTTAAGAGCCAACTTACCATTTAGGGAAGGGTCTTTAAGTTCGTGAATACTTCTAAATTGTATTTTGTTTGAAGCCATTTATACTTCTGATTTTTTAGTTATTAATAATGACATTTACCACACTCAAGACCTCCAATCGCATCTACAGTAATCTTACCGCCGTCCTGAGGGTATTGCTTTTTAAGCTTTTCGTGTAGATTTTTGAAGTATTCTTTATTATAACCGTTGTTCATATCAACTTCAGTAGTTCTGTGACACTCTATACACCATCCCATCGTGAAGTCGTTTGCCATTTGTACTACATTCATGGTATCAATTTTACCGTGACAAGCTTTACAAACAACATCAATCTTGTTGTCAGGATTCTTTTTGTTGAAAGAATTGATGATCGCCTGTTCACCTGCTACTACGTGTTGAGAGTGGTTAAAGTAAACGAAATCCGGCATATTGTGGATTCTTGTCCATTCAACAGGTGTTGTTTTACCTGTATACTGCTGTTTTGCAGGATCCCATCCTGTAGCGGCATAGATTTTTTGAATCTCTCCGTCATAGAATGCTTTGTCTTTTCCTGGCTCAATATATTTACCGTTGTACTCAGAAATTGTTCTGTGACAATTCATACAAACATTCATAGAAGGAATTTCAGAAACCTTACCATATTTAGCACTAGAGTGACACAATTGACAGTCGATTTTATTTTCTCCAGCGTGAATTTTGTGAGAGAAATAGATAGGTTGTTCAGGCTTATATCCTTTGTAAACACCGATCCACATGATCCAGTTCCATACACCATAAGTTGCTAAAATAGCTAAAACCGCCAATAGACCCTTGCCAATGTAATGATATTTTTCATAGATTTCACTGAAAGATTTTACTCTGCTTTCATTAAGCCCTGCTAAATCTTCAGACTGACCTAGTTTTACCAATTGTCTCAGTTTTACCAGAATCCAGACCAATAAACCTGCAATTGCTAAAAGCGAAATGATTACGATATTCGTAGTTGTTTTGTCAGCGGGTGCTGCTGCAGTTGCATCTGCTGCGGGTACAGCCGGATCTGCCACTGGCTCCGGTGCGGGAGGATTAGTTGTGTACGCTAAAATATCGTCAATGTCCTTATCTGCAAGATTAGGAAAGACCTGCATTTCAGTCTTGTTGTACTTTTCAAAAACTTCATTGGCGTACTTATCACCAGATGCTCTGAGTGACTTGTTGTCTTTAATCCACTTATGAAGCCATTCTGTATCCAGTCCCTGCTCAGACTTTAGCCTTTCTACCACACCTTTCAGTGCCGGTCCTACAACTTGTTTGTCTAAAGCGTGACATGCTGTACAATTTGCCTTAAAAAGTTTCTCACCATTTTTAGGATCGCCGTCTTGCCCGTAAATTGAAGCACTTGTTGATAGCAATAAACCTATCGCAATCAGCCCTTTTTTATAATGCTTTCTCCAACTAATCATTTAAATTGTCTTATGTTAGTAAATATTGAAACTGTAATCAATCCCGCAAAAATAATATTTTTAACAGGAATTTAACGGTATATGCAAAGGGGAAAATGTCATTAACGTTTAATTTGTAATTATTCTAAATAACTATGGTTGCTGTATTTTTAAATTATCCTAAATTTGCAGAAACAAGTTTAAATGAGAAATTTCATTAAAATATTTTCGATGCTTTCTTTCTTTGGTTTTTATAATGTTGATGCCCAACAGGTTGTAAAGAGAGATACTTTATCAGGAACAGAGCTGGTAATGACTATGGATTCTCGTGTGAGCGATGCAATGACTGGTCTTGAAGAAAAATGTGCAAGAGTTGCAGTAAACAATTCGGTCAACAATGATGATGTGCCTACAAGACCTGCAAAGATTTTTGTACCAAACAGAGAACTGACGAATGCTGAAGTGTGCAGAAAGAACCCGAGAATTTTAGGGTATAAAATTCAGATCACGACAGTAAAGAGTAATAATGAAGCCAACGAAATTAAGGCATATTTCAGAAAGAGATTCCCTAATCTGAAGGTAGAAACAGATGCTTCTCTAAGACCTAATTACAAAATTCTTGCAGGCAGTTATTTTACTAAACAAAGTGCCGCTTCGGACCTTTCAAGAGTGAGAGAATATTTCAAATCTGCAGTTGCCGTACAGTACAGAATTTTCTGTGCAGAAGCAAAATAGATTTTAAAGAATAAACTAAAAAGGGCTGAAAATTTATTTTTTCAGCCCTTTTTTATCTGTAATAAAGATTTAAAAATTCAAAAAAGTCAATCATTCTATGATAATTGTTGAGAAGTAAATAAACAGTCAAAATGCCTGTTGTCGTGGTGAGAAATGAAAGTATTTTCGGTGAATTGCTGTAAGCGAAAAATAACCAACCTAAAAGTAAAGGATAGATAAAAACATAGTGTCCACCATAGATGTAAGAAGTGTGAAGTCCGAATCTAAAGATGCAATGAATGATAATGTCTACCAAAAACGAAAGCATAAGAATCTGAACCAATTTATTTTTAAAATTCTTAATATAGCTCCATAAAACAAATCCTAAAATCACTCCGATGAAAACGTATGCGAATGCGGTAGAGTAGGTCTCCATGAAGATGGCTTTGTAGTAAAAACCTTTCATATTGTGTTTTTCACGGATAAAAAAACTTGGAAAAAGAATGTTTCCGCCAAAAAAATATGAATAAATCATGTCCCAAATAGGAGTTGATTTCACGTTTGAGAACTTTTCATACTGTTCGCCGGATTTTGAAAGGATATTTTGATACTTAAAATCAATTCTATTTAAATATAAGAGAACAAAAACTCCGATAGAAATGATAACCCTGAAAGCTGCATTTCCAAACTTTTTCCAGCTTTTAAATACTCCTTTTTCGAAAGCAACCGGAATGAAAACTTTTACAATATTTGTCACGGTCAACCCACCGATGGTCACGCCTGCAAGAACCAATGCAAAACCTGCAATTTTTCCGTCTTTTTGAAATTTTATTGCCGTGTAATAATTAAATAAAATTAAAAGAAACAAAGTGTAGGTATATGTTTCAGGGGTAAAGGAAAGTAAAATATTCGTTGAAAATAAACTGAAAAAGAAAACAATTAGGAGACTTAAAATGAATGGAAGTCTGATGATGTTTTTTAAATATTTATAAACCTGAACGAGACTTAAACTAATGATGAAATTGCTCAGCCAAGCTAAAATCAATCTAAAATTAAGATCCGTTTTTCCGTTTGTAAAAAGTAAAATAGAATCCCGCATCCAGTTAAAAAAATAATATGAGAGTGGATGTCTTTCGAAGCTTCCGCCCGTCATCACAATGGCTTTGTTATCGAAACTGAAATATGCATCCCAAGGAATTCTGCTATCGAAAATAATCCTGTAATTGATTGCAATATAAGACCCTAAAATTCCGTAAACCGTAAGGAAAAAGATGAAAATTCCTAACTCTGCAAAAGATGAAGGAAAAATAATCTTGAAAAAATAAATAAATTTTGATTTTATAGACACCGATTTAAATTTCTGCAAAAATAAATAAAAAACTCACCGATGAGGGTGAGTTTTTATGTATTGGTAAAATAATTAAAATTAATCTTTAATTACCTTTTCAGTTTTTGTGCTTCCGTCAGCAAATTCAACTTTTAATAGGTAAGTTCCTTTTGTGAAAGAACTGATATTTACTTTCTCAGAGTTTGATTGCAATAATACCTTTCCAGAAAGATCAAATACTGTAGAAGATTTTATCTTTTTGTCAGTTTTGATGTTGATTTCTCCTTTTGTTGGGTTAGGGAAAATGCTTGTTTTTGATTTTGAAACTTCATCAGTTGCCAGTGTTCCTGTAGTAACTTTGATATCATCTACCATAAACATATATTTATCGGAAGACATATACTGAATACCGATTCTTATGGTCTGTCCTGAATATGCATTTAAAGATTGGGTAACTTGTTGCCAAGTAAAAGGAGCTGTTAAGGCTGATGTACCGGAGATAATTGTGAAATTCGCAGCACTTGTTGGAGTACCACTACCAACATACACACCAATTTTATAACTTTCAACATACGCAGGAGATAACGCTTTTACCCATAATGTTAAAACATTATTACTTGCCCCTAAAGTAATAGCAGGAGAAATTAACCAATCATTGTTCGAGGTTACTCCAGCTGCTGGAACTCCTGCCCAAGATACTGCTGCCTTTTGTCCTGTATGAGCTGAAAAGTTTCTTACTTCTTCGTCAACACCAGTTACAGCAGTAGCATTATTTGTAGCATTACTAGCTGAAAGATTGAATATCTGAAAAGCCATTGGAGCACTTGCGTTTGCCCATGATGCTGTCCATGTAGTAGAACCACCAATTACAGGTCCTCCTCCAGTATATGTGCCTAGTAAATCAAGATCTAAAGTTTGCCAACTTCCAAAACCGGTGATTGCAAAATTTGTGTAAGATTCAAAGCTTTCATCCAATAAAGTTTGAGAATATGCAGATACACTCATTGTTAGTGTAAGTGCAGAAAGTAGAAGTTTTTTCATAAAAAAATTTTTATAAAATTAGTAATAAAAATCTGTTGATTATAGTGTAGTTATGTTAAATTTTTATTTTGTTGAATATTTACATTATTTAAGAACTGCAAGAAAGCATCGAGCAACCAGAAATATCATCATATCCAGAAGGTCTTTTCACCGAAAATTCCGTAAAAATTTCTTCATAAGGATTTTCTAAAGCTTTAGTTAGTTTGTGAAGCATTTCTGTTTTCCCTTCGTTGATTTCTTCGATGCATTCAAAAAGAAGATAGTTTCTTAAGAGAAATTTAGGATTTGCCTTTTTCATTAAATCTAAAGACTCGTTTTTAGAAATTGCATTTTTTTCTAATCGAATTTTATATATCTCAAGAAAATTCTCCAGTTTTTTTAATTTAACCTCATCTAAGATTGTATATGAAGTTTTTTGAAACTCAGTTTTTGCATCAGAAATATCATTGATTTTTTCTAATAAATTAAAGAATAGAGTATAATCTAACTGAAGTTCCTGCATCAAGCCTTGCCAATTGCTGAAAAATTCTTCATCATTATCTTTTAGTTCATCAAAACCAAATTTTCTGCAAAGCATTTTGTCATGCGCTTCCCAAAAATAGGTTCCGTAAGAATTTAAAGTGTCTTCCAGGAATTTTTCATCTTTAATTAAAGCAAAAAGTGCATTGGCAAGTTGCCACAAATTCCATTGGGAAATTTGACCTTGTTTACCAAAAGCATATCTTCTTCCGGGAAGATCGGTTGTATTGGGAGTGAAATTCAGATCATATTCGTCCATCATTGAAAAAGGACCGTAATCGATTGTTAATCCCAAAATTGACATGTTATCAGTATTCATCACTCCATGTACAAAACCAACTCTGAACCATTCCACCATTAAATCTGCTGTTTTTGTGCAAACTGACTTGAAAAAGTCTTTATATTTTTGTTCTCCTTCGGAAATGATTTCAGGGAAATAGTTTTCAATGGTAAAATCTGTAAGCTTTTGTAACGTTTCAATTTCTTTTTGTGCAGACATCAGTTCAAAATGCCCAAAGCGTAAAAAGCTTTCCGCAGTTCTTACTACAACGGCTCCTTTTTCTTCCTGCGGGTTTCCGTTATACATCATATCGCGGACTACATTTTCTCCCGTGAGGCTCAAACTTAAAGCTCTTGTTGTAGGAATTCCGAGATGGTGCATGGCTTCGCTCATCAAATATTCTCTGACAGATGATCTTAAAACAGCTCGTCCGTCTGCATGTCTGGAATATGGGGTTGCACCAGCGCCTTTCCATTGGATTTCTGTTTTTTGACCTTTTTCATTTGTTATTTCTCCGGCGAGGATGGCTCTTCCGTCACCTAATTGTCCGGCCCAGTTTCCAAACTGATGACCGGCGTAAGCAGTTGCATAAGTTTTTATATTTTCCGGCAAATTGTTTCCGACAAGAAAACCAAGATCATGGTTATCAAATTTTCCAAGTCCTGTTTCTTCGGAAAGTTTTTCATTAAAAACAATCAACTTTGGCTCATCAAAACCTACCGGATCAATGGTTGAAAACAATACTTTCGGGGTGTTTCTCTGAATTGGATTTTTAGAAAAATCTCCGGGAAAAGCTTCGATGAAAGGTTGTTTGATATTCTTAAGATTCATACGCCAAATATATTAAAACCAAGACAAAAAAGACCTTCCAATGATTGAAAGGTCTTATGATAATTATTAAAATTTACTTATTAAAATCTATTTCTTCACTGGTATTCAGATTTTCGTTGACGTTGTCATCTTTTTTACCTGAATTGTTCTTTGGTGCAGGATCTGCCGGGCGGGGATTCTTGATTTCATCAATGGTTTGAAGTCCGCCATCATCACCATAACCGCTACCAAGCCCCTTAAGATTGGTACAGCCGTCTTTCCAGTCGCCAGGTTTTACAAACTTGTCTTCCATAGAAATGTTAAGGGATTTATCTGCCCAGACTTTTTTCATGAAAATCGCCCAGATCGGCAATGCCATTTTTGCTCCCTGTCCTTCTCCGGTTCCATAGAAATGGGTTGCCCTGTCTTCCCATCCTACCCAGGTTCCTGTTGCCAGTTTTGGAGTAATTCCCATAAACCAGCCATCGGAGTTATTCTGTGTTGTGCCGGTTTTACCTGCTATTTCTACATCTTTGGATATTCCTTTTCTTCCAAGCTCACCGGAAGCTGTACCGAATTGTGCCACACCTTTCATCAGTTCGATCATCGTGTAGGCATAATTAGGATTCATTACTTCTTTTGGTTCTGCGTTTACTTCTTTTATTACCCGTCCGTTGGCATCTTCAATTCTCCAGATCATTTCGGGCTTATTATAGTTGCCATAATTGGCAAATGTACTGTATGCTCCTACCATTTCATAAATAGTAATGTCTGAAGAACCCAATGCCATTGGTAAACTGGTAGATATTTCTTCAGTTACTCCCAGGTCTCTTGCGGTTTGTATTACGCTTTGCGTTCCTGTCATTTCAGCAAGTCTTAAAGCTACAGGGTTTTGAGAATGAGCTAAAGCATCTTTTAAAGTAAGCATTCCGCCTCTTCCAGGAACGTGATAAGTTCCCTTATTGAAGCTGGCGTTTGATATTGTAGAACATGGTGTTAAACCTAATTTCATAATAGCCGTAGCATATACAAAAGGTTTAAAGGTTGATCCTACCTGTCTTTTCCCTTGTTTGATGTGATCATATTGGAAATGCTGCCAGTCGATTCCGCCAACCCAGGCTTTGATTTCTCCGGTTCCCGGAACCACAGACATCAACCCTGCCTGTGCAATCTGTTTGTGGTATCTGATGGAGTCCCAAGGTGACATTTCTACCTCCTCTTCTCCAGCCCATGTAAAGCGTGAAGTTTTGATCGGCTTACGGAATTCCATCATAATAGAATCTTCAGAAACTCCTGCTGCGCTGAGCTGCTTGTAACGTCCCGTTCTTTTGACCGCCTGCATCATTACATTGTTGACCTGTTGATCATTTAGATAATAAAAAGGTCTGGCTTTTCTGCCTCTCTGCTCTGCATCAAATCTTTTCTGAAGATCCGTCAAATGCTCTTTGATAGCTTCTTCAGCATATTTCTGCATTTTAGAATCAAGAGTTACATAGATTTTTAAACCATCTTTATAAAGATTTAGTTCTTTACCCTTTTCTTTCTCGTAATCCTCAAGATATTTGTCAATCTCTTTCTTTAAATAAAACTTATAGTATGCAGAATGATTGTCGTTAATATTTTTAATGGGGTGATAATCAAGAGCAACTGGTGTAGATACCGCTTTTTCAAATGTTGCCTGATCAATATACCCAGTTTTTAACATTTGGTCTAAAACTACATCTCTTCTGGTTTTCGCCCTTTCGATATTCCTCATCGGGTTGTTTTTGACAGGGTTTTCCAGCATTGCTACAAACATTGCTGCTTCCGGAAGGGTAAGCTCTTTTGTTGTTTTATTAAAATAGATTTTTGCTGCCATTTCAATACCATTGGCATTGTATAGGAAGTCAAACTTATTGAAGTATTGAGTGATGATTTCCTCTTTGGTATATCTTTTCTCAAGACTTACCGCTACCACCCATTCTTTAAGCTTTTGTATAACCGCTTTAATTTTATTATCAGATCTTTTACCGGTAAATAATAGTTTTGCCAGCTGTTGGGTAATCGTAGATCCTCCACCTCGTCCCCCTCGAAAAACAACTGCTCTCACAACAGACTGTAAATCAATCCCGGAGTGTTCTTTAAAACGCTCATCTTCTTTAGCCTGCAAAGCATAAATGATATAAGGCGGAAGATCCTGATAAGCAATTGGCTGGGTCTTTTCTTTCTCAAATTTACCTAAAAGTACACCGTCAGAAGAAATGATTTCTGATGCAACATAGATGTCTGGATTTTCTAGTTCTTTCACATCAGGCATATCACCAAGAAAGCCTTGTGATACAGCAAAGAAAAGTCCTGAAATTCCTAAAACTACTGCAATAAGGCCTACCCAAATAAACCTTACCCATCTTTTCCATGTGGTATTTTTAATATTCTTTTTAGGAGGAAGCGGAAAATTTTTTCCCTTGTTTCCTGTATTTTGTCTGTTGTCTTCCATGTGTAATTACGGTTTAGCCGTTTCTACTTTTATTCCCAAATCTTCAATTCCCGGAAGGTTGTCATTTCTCATTGCCTGCTTCACATTAATTTCATAACTTCCTTTTTCCGGAAATTTATAGTTTATTTTGTATTGAAACAAAGTCTCTTTTGTTTCTCCGAATCCTGTTCCCAACCATTCGCCATTTGGTTTTGCCAGAATATAGTTTAAGGTATCAACCTGAGCAACTTTGCTTTTAGGATTTTTAAAATTAACTATAAATCTGATATTGCTGTAAGGATAGTCATTATTATTCCTCACAACAAATATAATATTTTTAGGATTTTGCGGATCCGTAATTTCAAGCTTAAATTTTTGTTCGGCTTTCTTACTCCATTTGTTATCAATAGAATTCATAATGACATCTTCATTCGAAGTGCCGCATCCTACTAAAAAAATAAGCATTAATAACCCTAAAACTCTATACATTGTTATCTTTTTTGGGAGGAAATTTCTTTTTAAATTTCTTTTTTGGAGGTTGTTGTGGTTTCTGTTCGGCATTTACATTGACCTCTGCTTTTTCTAACTGAACCTTTGGTTGCTGTGGCTGTTGCTGCTTTGGCGGTCTTTGATTCGGGTTCTGATTAGGTTTTGCGTTCGGATTTGCGTTTTTAGGTCTCTCAGCATTTAGAGGTCTCTCCGTTTTTTGGGGTCTGTCATTTCTGTCATTCCTTTCCGGACGGTCTTTTCTTGGTCCCTGATTGTTATTTGGTCTGTTCTGATTGGGGTTTTGACCTTGAGTCTGATTTCTGTTTTTATTGAATCCTCCTCTGTTTTTCTTCTCAAACCGGTCAACACTGTTCTCCTGAATAAGATCTACACTTGGTAAAGCGATATCGGGAACCTTCAATTCTTCAAGCGGAAGTATTCTTTCGCCTTTTTTGTTCTGTGCAATCAGTTTTTTAACTAAATCAATATCGAAATCATACCAAGCCATTGAACTGTCAACATAAGCAAACCACATCTTCTTTTTGAAAACATCAATTTTAATACAGAAAGCTCTTCCTTTTTCAGTATCCAGCATTGTTGAAGACGATGGAAAGTGGCTTAATGCATCCAAATAACTGTCTAACTCGTAATTTAAACAACATTTCAGCTTTCCGCACTGTCCTGCCAATTTCTGAGGATTGATGCTTAATTGCTGATATCTTGCTACATTGGTATTTACTGATCTGAAATCTGTCAACCATGTCGAGCAGCACAATTCTCTTCCACACGAACCAATTCCACCGATTTTTGCGGCTTCCTGTCTGAAACCGATCTGTTTCATATCGATTTTGGTTCTGAAAGTTCCTGCAAACTCTTTAATCAACATTCTAAAATCTACACGGTTGTCTGCAGTATAGAAGAAAGTAACTTTTGAGCCGTCGCCTTGATATTCTACATCAGTGATCTTCATTTCAAGACCTAATCTGTGAGAAATTTTTCGGGCATCAACCTTTACGGTTTCTTCTTTTTTTCTTGCTTCCTGCCAGACTTCAATGTCTTTTTGGTTAGCCAGTCTGTATATTTTAAGTGGGTCTTCAGTTGAAAATCTTTTCTTTTTCATCTGAATTTTTACCAATTCTCCTGAGAGACTTACCACTCCTACATCGTGTCCGGGGCTAGATTCTACTGTTACTACACTACCTATATGTAAAGGAATATTGTTTACATTTTTATAAAACGATTTTCTGTCATTTTTAAACCTAACTTCCACAAAATCACATCGGTTAGATGCAGGGTTTTGTACGTTAGATAACCAATCGAAAACACTTAATTTATAACTATTACCACAGGTATTTACACTTTCACAGCCATTCGCGGATTTCGTTCCGCAAGAATGTGCAGAATCGCCGGATGTTTTGCATCCACAACTCATATATTATAATTTATTTAATCTTGCAAATTTATTGATTTTTATCTTTACACAATTCCAAAAATACTAAATCTTTATTTTGTTGAATGTTTAATCTTAAACGTGAATTTTTTAAATAAATTTTTAACTCCATAAGGTGTTTATTAACAGAGCTTTAATGGTTTTAATATTGAAAGTGTTATTTTAAACATAATTTTCTTTTATGGTTATGTTTAAAATATTAAGATTTATTAACAGACCTAATCAAAATAATTTTATATTTGGATTATATAATAAATGTCTATGAAAAAAATATTAGTATCAACTGCCTTGTTGGCTGGTGTTCTATCTTATGCGGGAGGCTTCAGGGTTTCTCTCCAAGGGGTAAAACAATTGGCAATGGCGCATACCAGTGCTCATGCCGAAGATGCGAGTGTTGCATTCTTTAACCCTGCAGGTATGTCATTCATCCCTTCAAAATTAAGTATTGTTGCAGGAGGTTTTGGAGCAAGTAATAAAGTTACTTTTCAAAATTTAAATACTCTGCAGAGTACAGAGACGGATAACCCGATGGGAACACCAATTTATGCTGCGATTGCGTACAAGCCAATCGACAAATTATCTATTGGTTTCAGTTTTACAACACCTTTCGGAAGTACGATTCAGTATCCTTATGATTGGGAGGGAAGAGAAATGGTGCAGAAGCTTGAGTTGAAAAGTTTTTACTTCCAACCGATGGTTTCTGTGAAAATGGCTGATTGGTTATCCTTCGGAGCAAGTTATATTTATGCTAAAGGAAGTGTAAATTGGGATAAAGCGGTTACTCAGTTTGGAGGTACGGTAAATATTAACGATGAGAAGGCAAGCGGTCACGGGTATGGCTTTGGTTTCTATTTCAGACCAGATCCTAAATTTGATATGAGTATTGCTTACCGTTCACCGGTTGATATGAAAGCTAAAAAAGGAACTGCTACATTTAAAGTTCCTGCGCAAAGCACCGTTAACGGATTATTAGGATTAAACAGCGCCGGACAAGACGCTTTTACCGCAACTTTACCACTGGTTGAAGAATATACAATTGGTATGACGTACAAGGTTACTCCAAAATGGTTGATTTCAGCAGATTTCAATTATCACGGTTGGGAAAGATACAGCAAGCTGACGTTAGATTTTGCTAATGCCCCAATTGGAAATCAGACCGATCCTACAATTCTGGTTGCCCCCAAAAACTTTAGAAACTCTAAGACATTCAGATTGGGAACACAGTATATGTTTAATAACATGATTTTTGGACGATTGGGAGCGTATTATGACGAATCACCTTATACTGACGAAAATTTTATTCCTGAAACACCTTCTTTTGATTCTTTTGTCGTTACGGGAGGTTTAGGCTTTAAGTTTAAGCAATTCGGAGTTGATGTTGCAGGAGGATACGTAATGCCGCAGAGTAGAGATGTGAATAATAAATACTTAGGTTTTTATGGTCAGGCAAAAGCACAGGCATTCTATGTTGGTCTAGGTTTATCTTATAATGCTTTTTAATTTGAAATTATGAAAAAAATAATAATATCTACACTTGCTGTTTCTGCTTTGTTTTTTACGACAAGCTGCGAAACAGATTTTGATACAGACGTTAAAGATATCGTTGTAACGAAAGGTGAAGCAGATTTTTCTAAATATGTAGCTTTAGGAAACTCGTTGACTTCAGGATACAGAGATGGAGCTCTTTATTCTGATGGACAGAATGAATCTTATCCTAGTATGATAGCTATGCAGATGAGGCTTGCCGGAGGAGGAGACTTCAAACAGCCTTTGATGCCAAACAATGTTGGCGGATTTACAAATTTACCGGGATTCCCTGGGAAATTGATGTTGAATCTTGTGAATGGAGCCTTATCTCCAAAAGCATCTGCCGCCGCTGCTGCTTTAGATAATGTAGCTGCCGGTAGACCTTATAATAATATGGGAGTTCCCGGAGCCAAATCATTCCATTTGGTTGCACCTAATTACGGAAGTGCTGCAGGTTTGGCGACAGGTACAGCAAACCCTTATTTTGTAAGATTTGCTTCTTCGGCCACCACGAGTGTTTTGGCAGATGCAATGGCACAGTCTCCAACATTTTTCTCTCTCTGGATAGGTAATAATGATGTGTTATCATATGCCACAAATGGCGGAACAAATTCCCAAACAACAGGTGGAGTTACCACTTATACTGCAGCAACGGTTCAAAATGGAAATTTGAATCCTGCAACTTACAGATCAAATGATATTTCAGATCCTAATGTTGTTGCAGGTTCTATAAAAGGAGTTTTAGACGGATTAAAAAGTGTTGGTTCTACTAAAGGCATTATAGGAAATATTCCTGACGTTACTAATATTCCGTTTTTCACAAGAGTACCTTATAATGCAATACCTTTGGATGCTGCAAAAGCTCAGGCTTTAAATACTCAGCTGTATGGTCCCTTGAAAGCGGCTCTTACTGCCTTCGGACAAGGAGATAGAATTAACCCTGTGGTTGCAGGAAATAACCCCGTACTTATTATTGATAATAAATTGACCAATCTTTCCGTGCAGCTTACTGCAGCATTAACTGCAGGGGGTGTTCCTGCAACACAGGCAGCATTTATAGGAAATGCTTTTGGAAGAGCGAGACAGGCTAAGCCGGGAGAACTTATGCTGCTTACTTCCAGTACTCTTCTGGGGATAGATGCAACGACTAATCAACCTGCGACACCGAGCTCAGTATTCATTTACGGAGCGAGTTTCCCGATAGGAGACCAGTATTCATTAACTTCGGATGAAGTGACTAATATTTCGACAGCAGTTAAGGCATACAACACTTCCATCAAAGCAATGGCAGATTCTTACGGTCTTGCATTTGTTGATATGAATGCAAAAATGTCTGAGTTGAATTCTAAATCAGGCATTTCATGGGACGGTGTAAGATATACGGCAACATTTGTTACTGGTGGAGCATTCTCTTTAGACGGAGTTCACCTCACAGGCAGAGGTTATGCTATTGTTGCCAATGAATTTATCAAGGCAATCAATATGAAATATAAATCTACATTACCACAGGTAGATCCTAATAAATATTCGGGAGTAACATTCCCCTAATTAATAGGAAAAATAAAAAAAGGAAACCACAAGACTTATTCTTGTGGTTTTTTTTTAAATTTGCAAAATCTTTTAAAAAGTAAAAATGGCCGAGCAACAAAGTTATCTATTTTCGACAAGAACTAGTAAAGAGCTAGCAGAAAAAATTGCCCAATATTATGGCAAAGCATTAGGGAAAATCAACTTTCAGGAGTTTAGCGACGGGGAATTTGAGCCTGTTTTGGATGAGTCTGTAAGAGGAGGGAGGGTTTTCCTGATAGGATCTACATTTCCGCCGGCAGACAATCTTTTAGAACTTCTTCTCATGATTGATGCAGCAAAAAGAGCTTCTGCGAAAAGTATTACCGTAGTGCTTCCATATTTCGGGCTTGCAAGACAAGACAGAAAAGACAAACCAAGAGCACCGATCGGTGCTAAATTGGTGGCAAATCTGTTAACGGCTGCCGGAGCTACAAGAATCATGACGATGGATCTTCATGCAGATCAGATTCAGGGATTCTTTGAAATTCCTGTGGATCATCTTTATGCATCTACAATATTTGTCGACTATATCAGAAATATGAATCTGGATAACCTTACCATTGCTTCTCCGGATATGGGAGGTGCAAAAAGAGCAAAAAACTACGCAGGTCATATTGGTGCTGATGTAGTAATCGCTTATAAAGAAAGAAAAAAGGCAAACGTTGTTGAAGAAATGTTCCTTATTGGTGATGTAGAAGGTAAAAACGTGATCCTTATTGATGATATGATCGATACGGCAGGTACACTTTGCAAAGCTGCTGATATTCTGATGGAAAAAGGAGCGTTGTCTGTAAGAGCAATGGCTACTCACGGAGTGCTTTCAGGAAAGGCATATGATAATATTGAGAACTCACAATTGCTGGAAGTTATTGTAACTGACTCAATTCCTGTAAAAACTAATTTGTCATCTAAAATAAAAGTGCTATCTTGCGCCCCATTATTTGCTGATGTTATGAAGATGGTGCATGAGCATCAATCGATTAGCAGTAAGTTTGTTATTTAATTGATAATGAGCTGATTGCAAAATAAAATCAAAACAATTTTTAAATTTTTATAAATGAAATCTATTACAATTCAAGGTACAAAAAGAGAAAGCGTGGGCAAAAAGTCGACAAAAGCTTTACGTGATGCTGAATTAGTTCCTTGTGTTGTTTACGGAGGTGGTGAGCCATTGAACTTCTCTGCAGCAGAGAAAGCTTTCAAAGGTTTGGTATATACTCCTGAAGCACACACGGTATCTATTGAAGTTGACGGACAGGTAATTCCTGCAGTTCTTCAGGATATTCAGTTCCACCCGATTACAGACAAGATTATTCACGCAGACTTCTACAGATTATCTGACGATAAGCCGGTTATCATGGAAGTTCCTGTAAGAATTACTGGTCGTTCTAAAGGTGTTGTAGCTGGTGGTGTTTTACGTCAGTCTTTCAGAAAACTGAAAGTAAAAGCAATTCCTGCAAATTTACCGGATGAGATCGTTGTTGATATTACATCATTGAAGATTGGTAACAAACTTTATGTAGGAGGTATCAAAACTGAAGGATATTCTTTCGTACATCCAGACAATGCAGTTGTTGTAGCTGTTAAGATGTCAAGAAATGCAGCCAAAGGTGGTGCAGTTGCAGATGATGACGATGAAGAAGAAGTGGCAACTGAAGCTGAAGGAGCTACTCCTGCAACTGAAGAAGCAGCAGCAGAATAAGAAATTTCTTAATCACAATACGGGACCTGTCAATTTATTGGCGGGTCTTTTGTTTTTAGATGAAATCTATCACCCTATTAATCTGACAGACTTTTGGATAAAAAGTCGTAAATTTGAACTGTTCTAAATTAAGAACGTTTAATAATAAAAAATATAATAAATGTTTGACATTCAGGAAATAAGAAGTCAGTTTTCTATATTAAATCAGGAAGTGAACGGTAAGCCATTGGTTTACTTAGATAATGCCGCAACATCTCAAAAGCCAAATTCTGTATTAGAAGTCTGGAAACAATATTATACGGAAATTAATGCCAATGTACACAGAGGAATTCATACTTTGAGTCAATTGGCGACTGAAGAAATGGAACTTTCAAGAAGAAAAATCCAGAAATTCATCAATGCAAAAAATGATTTTGAAGTCATTTTTACGAAAGGAACTACAGAAGGAATCAACCTTATCGCTTATATTTTAACCCAGAAGCTCAAAAAAGATGATGAGATCATTATTTCTTACCTTGAGCACCACTCGAATATCGTTCCGTGGCAGTTGCTTTGTGAAAGAACAGGAGCTAAACTTCGTGTCATCCCAATCGATCACAACGGAATTCTTCAACTTGATTATCTGGATCAGTTTTTAAGTGAAAAAACAAAAGTCGTTTCTGTAAATCAGGTTTCCAATGCTTTGGGAATTGTCAATCCTATTGAAGAAATTATTAAGAAGACGAGAGCCAATTCAGATGCGTATATCGTTATTGATGGCGCACAGTCTGCGCCGCATTTTAAGATTGATGTTCAGGCTTTAGACTGTGATTTCTTTGTTTTCTCAGGGCACAAAATGTACGCTCCGATGGGAACCGGTATTTTGTACGGTAAACAGGAGATTTTGGAAGATTTGCCACCATTTCACGGAGGCGGAGAAATGATTGCTGTTTGCTCATTTGACAGAACCACTTATGCAGGTTTACCTTTTAAATACGAAGCCGGAACTCCAAATGTAGGTGGGAATATTGCTTTGGGAGCCGCAGTTGATTTTATTAATAAAGTTGGACATGAAAACATTCAGCGTCACGAAAGTGCTTTATTGGAATATGCTCAAAAACATCTTTTGGAAATTGAAGGTTTAAAAGTGTACGGTGAAAACGCCAATAGAACAGGAGTAGTTTCTTTCAATCTTGAAGGTGTAGGTATTTCTTCTGACGTCGGAATGATCCTCGATAAAATGGGAGTTGCCGTAAGAACCGGACATCATTGTACCCAACCGATTATGGATTTCTTTGAGATTGCAGGAACCGTAAGAGCCAGTTTCGCAGTGTACAATACTTTTGAGGAAATTGATCTGTTGGTGGAAGGTGTGAAAAAGGCGCAGAGAATGCTAGCTTAATTTATAGAATTATCTTTAGACATAAAAAATCCCTTTCAGCTTATGTTGAAAGGGATTTTTGTTTTATAATTTTTGCTAAATAAATCTGTGTTAATCCGTGAAATCTGTGGGAGAACAATTAATTATTCGGCTTCCAATCTACAACCGCTCTGATAAACGCTTCCGCATTTTCCAAAGGAATATTAGGTAAAATTCCATGACCTAAGTTGGCAATATATCGGTCTTTCCCGAAACGGTTGATCATCTCGTTCACCATTTTCTTAATGGTTTCTGGAGTTGAATGTAATCTTGCAGGATCAAAATTCCCTTGCAAGGTCATCGTATGATTCGTCAATGTTCTTGCCAATTCCGGTTTGATCGTCCAGTCAACACCTAAAGCAGAAACCGGAGACATCGTCATATCTTCCAAAGCGAACCAGCATCCTTTTCCGAATACGACAACATGCGTCAACGGAGCCAAAGCTTCAACAATCTGACTGATGTATTGCCAAGAAAATTCCTGATAATCTTGAGGAGAAAGCATTCCGCCCCAAGAATCGAAAACCTGAACGGCAGAAACTCCTTTTTCCACCTTTCTCTTTAAGTAAGCAATCGTAGTATCTGTGATTTTCTGAAGTAACAAATGCGCAGCTTCCGGCTGCTGGAAACAGAAAGATTTCGCAATATCAAAAGCCTTACTTCCTTTTCCTTCAACGCAATAGCAAAGAAGCGTCCAAGGCGATCCTGCAAAGCCGATTAACGGAATTTCGTTGTCTAATTTAATTAAAGTCAGTTCAATCGCATCAAAAACGTAGCCTAAAGTATCATTCACATCTGGAACGATTACATTCTGAACATCTTCCATGGTTCTGATCGGATTGTCCAACCACGGACCAACGTTCTCTTTCATTTTAAAATCAATTCCCATCGCCTGAGGAACCACCAAAATGTCGGAAAATAAAATCGCAGCATCCAAAGGATATCTTCTGATCGGCTGAACAGTAATTTCAGAAGCCAGTTCCGGAGTCTGACATCTTGTGAAAAAGTCGTATTTGTCACGCAGTGCGATGAATTCCGGTAAATATCTTCCCGCCTGTCTCATCATCCAAACTGGTGGTCTTTCTACGGTTTCACCACGAAGTGCTTTTAAATATAGGTCGTTTTTAATCATATCTTTTAGTTGATAGTTGTTGGTTTCAGTTACTTTTAGATTAATTGTTCTTTAAAGCATCTTTGATGACCAGCAACAGGTTTGATAAAGTATTTTTTTTACTTGTAAAAATCTTTGATTTTGTATGTTTTCTTAATTCTTTCGAAGTCGTTTCTCCGATCGAAAAGAGAACCATATTTTCCAGAGAATTATTTTTCGCAAAACTACGAACTCCGCTTGGGCTAAAAAAAACTATTGCATGATATTTTTCAGGTATCGCAGGATTCAGCTCTTCTGTCTGGTAAACAGTGATTTTTTTATAGCTGATATTCTGAAGCGGAAGTTTTTGGTCTAAAACATCAATCGCAAGATTTCCGCAAAAATGAATGAATTTTTCGTGCTGACAGTGATCAATAATAAATTTTGAAAGCGTTTCCGCATTTTTTAAAACTTTAAAAGTCCCGAAACCGTTTTTCCGGAGTTCTCTTTTTGTTTTTTCGCCAACGCAGTAAATTTTATTGTAGCTTTTTGATGTGAAATCTTCATTGGGCTTAAAACTATTTTCAAAAAAAGATTTTACACCATTTAAACTTGTGAAAATCAACGAGTAATTTTTTAAATCAAATGGCTCTGCTTTTAGATTTTTGATTTTAATGACCTCAACACATTCAGCCAAAATGTCGTTTTCCAATTCTTTGGAAAGTATTTCTGAATCTATGTTTTTGGTAAATAAAATTTTCATTTTGTAAATCCTACATTTAAATAAGAATAAAATTTTTAACGCAAAGGACGCTAAGATTTTTTTACTACTAACTGTTTTTAGGTTCGCTGAGGCGTTTCACTTAGACAAGCACGCAAAGTTTTTGTCTTATTAATTACTTGGTTTGTCTTTTAGTTTTAAATCTGCAACCTGAAGTCTTACTTTGCTCATGAAATCTTTTCCCGGATCTTCTTTTCCGGTGAAATATTTCGGGTCAGATTCTTTCCAGAGCTTAGAGTTTCTGAAAATTCCGTATTCCGAATGACCGATTAAATATTCGATTAAATATTTTTGGGTTAAAGATCTCACCAACTGTGCGTTTGCGGCAACTTGCTTTTCTGTGAGCGGTTGTTTTTTGCTTCCAATATTTTCAATTCCGATAGCGCAGTAATTCAATCCGATTGTATGTCTTGCAAACATATTGGGTTCCATCAACTGATAAATTGTCCCATCACGGTCGACAATATATTGAGAAGAAACATTCAGTGTACTTTGTTTTTTTAAGGTGTTTCTGGCACTTTCCAGATGGGTTTTGTTGAAGTATTTAAAATTACTTTCCACGGTTCCACCTGCCGTGTAATGCAGAACAATCATTTTAGGAACAATTGTCGGTGTTTTTTGAGTCAAGCCGTGATGGTCTTTCAGATATTCTAAACTGAGACGAATTCTCTCCTCGGAATAATTGATCGGTTTATTAATTATCTTAAAATCACTTTTTTGCGCAGGAGAAAAATTTAAAATCAATAAAAATAAAATGCAGATAAGATTCTTCATGAAAATTATTTTGGATATTGATAATGTCCGGTAATGGTAAATTTAAACAAACAATCTTCGATTACTTGTCCGCCACCGATGTTGTGGACGATTAAATATCTTTTTCCGTCAGCAGATTTTTTGTTGACAACAATCCCGATGTGTGTCAGATTTCCGGGTAAGAGCCAAGTAACAATATCTCCGGGAACATACAGCGAAGGATTGGTCTCAATCGATTTTGACTTTCCGAATTTGGCAAAGAAAACCATCAGGTTTGGAACTCTTCTGTGATCAATATTCGTGTCTGGTTTTTTCAGACCAAATTTTTTAGGATATTTAGAAAAATTCTTCTTCATATCTTCATGCACTTCTTTCTGTAAATCTATTCCTAATTTTCTGTAAGCCCGGATAATTACATCAGTACAAACACCTTTATCTGCAGCAACATCTCCATTAGGATATTTGATTGAGTAATAAGCGGGATCGTAGGTAACTCTGTCTTTTGTTAAACTCAGAGCTGCATCAGAAAGTTTTTGAGCAAACTGATTTTGTGCTTTTGCAGTAAAAACAAAAAACAAAATTACCAGTATAGAGAGATACCTTTTCATTGAGGTGAAACTTAGATTTAATAATTTTAAATCAATTAAAGCTGACTTTTAATCTCCGCCATCAATTCTCTGCCACCGTTTTCTAAGACGATGTTGGCAAATTTCTCTCCGAAATTTTCTTCTTCGTTATATTCAAAACTTTCGTCGATGCCGATATAGTTTTTCCCATCAAGTGAGCAAAGCGCTCCTTTGAAACGGATCTGATTTTCGATTTTCTCTGCAAAAGCACCAATCGGAGCCGTACAACCTCCTTCCAGTGTGCTCAGGAAATTTCTTTCCATTTCTACACAGATTTGGGTTTGCTTATGATTGATTGATTTTAAAATTTCGTTGATTTCAGGCTTCTCAGAATGTCCTGCAATAGCGATTACGCCTTGCGAAGCTGCGGGAATCATGACCGGAAGCATCTCGTAATTGATGTCCATTTTCATTCTCTTAATTCCGGCTAAAGATAGGATTGTGGCATCAAAATCCTGTTCTTCCAGTTTTTGCAGTCGGGTCTGAATATTTCCACGGATGTCAGAAAATTCTGTGTTCGGATAATGTTTTAGCCAAAAAGCTCGTCTTCTCAAACTGCTTGTTGCCAATTTCAGTTCATGAAATTCTTTATCCTTCGCAGATTCTCTTCTGATCAGAACGTCTTGCGGAAAATCTCTCTCAAGATGAGCAATCAGTTCGATATTGTGAGGCAATTGTGTAGGTACATCTTTCAAAGAGTGTACGGCAATATCAATTTCGTCATTTAATAAAGCGATATCCAGATCTCTTGTAAAAACGCCTGTAATTCCTAAAGAATAAAGGGGTTGATTGAGATTTTTGTCTCCGGAAGAAACGATTGGTGTAATCTCTGTGAGATAATTGTTGTTTTGCAAATGCCTTGCTACTTCTCTTGCCTGCCAAAGTGCGAGTGCCGAGTTTCTGGTTCCTATTCTAATGCTTTTCATTGAATTCGTTATTGGGTTGTTCAACTAATATTTCGTGCATTAATTTACTAATTTCTTCGGCTTTTAGAGGATTGTCGATGATATATTTTGCAAAACGGTTGGTAATTTTCTGAATCATTTTCTCAGAAAGCTCCATGTCTGTGATGTTTATGTATTTATTTTTTCTGTAAAAATTGTGCATTTCATTGCGTTCCATATTCTTTAGAACTGCTTTGAAGTGGTGAATATTCGGTGCCAGTTTTCTCTTTTTTTCCCACTCAAGGAAGTCTTTGGTCATTTCCTTGATGATTTTTTCAGCTTTCGGAATTTCTTTTTCTCTCTGCTGAATGGTTTGCTGAATCTGTTTTGAAAGCGCATCAACGTCAATCAAAGTTACATGATTCAATTCGGAAACATTTTTGTCAACATTATGCGGAATCGAAAGATCAATGACCAAGGTTTCTCTTCCGTTTTTAAAATGTGATTGGTCTACAATCGGTTTTTTTGCTCCGGTCGCTACGATAAGAATGTCTGTTTTTTCCAGTTCTTTTTCAAAATCTGAATACTCGATATGTGGAATTTTATATTTCTCAGAAATTTTCTCTGCGGTTTCCTGAGTTCTGTTGGCAATTTTTATCTGGGGCTGATAAATATGTTTTACTAAATTTTCAACAGTGTTCTGTCCGATTTCACCGACTCCCAAAAGTAAAATATTTTTCTCGGTAAGTCTTTTCTGATTATTTAAAATATAATGAACTGCCGCATAAGAAACTGAAGCCGCTCCATTGGAAATTCCCGTTTCGTTTTTTATTCTTTTCGAAATCTGAATTGCAGAATTGATAGATCTTTCCAGATAAGGATTGGAGTTTTGTCTCTCTTTTTTGAATCTAGCATACGCTTTTTTAATCTGCCCGATAATTTCAAAATCACCAATGATCTGACTTTCCAGACCTGCTGCCACTCTGAATAAATGTTGCAGCGCTTCTTCTTTTGTTAAAATATTGGCAAACGGCAAAAAATCCGAAAGGTTCACACCGATCGTCTTGCAGTATTCTTCTGCCACCAAAAGATAATTGCTGGAAGTGGTATAAATTTCGGTTCTGTTACAGGTAGAAACTACAAAAGCGTCTCCCAAATCCTCATTGTGAATCCGGGTAACAAAGTTTTTGATATTTTCATCAAAGAATGCGAATTTCCCTCTCGTTTCTACATCAGCCTTTTCAAAGCTTACGGAAAGTACAGCGAAATTGGATGTCTGATGTATGTTAGAATACTGTATCATAAGCAATCGCAAAAATACGATATTTTTAATTAAGCATCCTCAGATAATGTATATGATAATTATCGTAAAAAGCTATGAATTGCTGCCCGGAAATTATGAAAATTTCACAATCAAAAGGTTAAACGTGTTTTTAAAATTTAATAAAATTTTAACCAAATTATATTTACTATGGTATTCATTAGTAGTCTTAAATTTATATCTTTGTAAACTTAAATCAAGGAGAAATTATGAGTTTATTCGATATGTTTACGCAAGAGATTGCGATAGACCTTGGAACCGCCAACACGCTTATTATCCATAATAATAAAATTGTTATAGACCAGCCTTCAATTGTTGCAATTGAGCGTTCTACGGGTAGGCCGATTGCTGTGGGAGAACAGGCAAAACATATGCAGGGTAAAACCCATGAAGACATAAAAACCATCCGCCCGCTGAAAGACGGAGTTATCGCAGACTTCCATGCTTCTGAGCATATGATCAAAGAGTTTATTAAAAAAATTCCCGGGATCAAAGGCAGATTTATCCAGCCTGCGTTAAGAATTGTAATCTGTATTCCGTCAGGAATTACTGAAGTTGAAAAAAGAGCGGTAAGAGATTCTGCTCAGAAAGTAAATGCAAAAGAGGTACGGTTGATTTATGAGCCAATGGCTGCTGCAATAGGAGTAGGTATTGATGTTCAAAAGCCTGAAGGAAATATGATCATCGACATAGGTGGTGGTACTACAGAAATTGCCGTGGTTGCTTTGGGAGGTATTGTTTGTGATAAATCTGTAAAAATTGCAGGGGATGTATTTACAAACGATATCGCATATTTCTTGAGAACACACCATAATCTTTACATTGGTGAAAGAACTGCTGAAAGAGTGAAAATAGAGGTAGGTTCTGCAGTTGAAGATCTTGATGTTGATATCGATGATATTCCGGTACAGGGTAGAGATCTTATTACAGGTAAACCAAAAGAAATTATGGTTGGCTATAAAGAAATTGCCCGTGCTCTTGATAAATCAATCATCAGAATTGAAGATTCTGTAATGGAAACTCTTTCTCTCACACCTCCTGAATTGGCTGCTGATATTTACAAAACCGGGATTTATCTTGCCGGTGGTGGTGCTTTACTAAGAGGTCTTGCAGACAGACTGCATAAGAAAACAGGTCTTCCTGTATTTGTGGCAGAAGATCCTTTGAGAGCTGTTGTAAGAGGAACAGGGATCGCACTTAAGAATATGGATAAATTCAATTTCTTAATCAAATAATTTTTAACTTTTTACGACTTTATCTGAATGGGATTTTTGCTGAGATTATTTTCTAAGAATGCTCTTTTTGTATTCTTTATTTTCCTGCAAATTATTGCTCTTGTTCTGATATTCTCTAAAAATGCAATGCAGCAATCCTGGCTTGCAGGTCAGACTGCGGCTTTCAATTCGTGGGTTTCAGGAGGTATTGATGAAGGCGTTTCTTATCTTAAATTAAAGCAGGTCAACGAAGATCTTGTTGTTCAAAATAAAGCCTTAATGGTTGAATTGTACGGAAAACAGGGCGGTAAAAATCCGGTTTTCAGAAAAGTGCACGATACTTTAGGAGGTGGACAAATCTATACTTTTGTAGACGGTGAAATTGTTTTCAACAGTATCAACCGGCGAAACAATTACTTTACAATCAATCGCGGGAAAAGAGACGGAGTTCTTCCTCAGATGGGCGTGATGGCTCCGAAAGGAATTGCCGGAATCGTCATCAATTCTACAGACAGTTATGCTCTGGTACAGTCTGTGCTCAGCGTTAATAAAATCAGAATTAATGCGTCATTAAAAAACTCGGGATATTTCGGAACTTTGACTTGGAGAGGAGATAATTCCAGAGTAATGCACTTGGCAGATGTTCCTAAATATGTTTCTCTGAAAATAGGTGATACCATTGTGACCGATGGTAAATCTGCAATATTTCCTAAAGGTGTCATGATAGGAACTGTCGCAGGTTATACTGTAGATAATCAGACAGGATTTTGGGATATTTCTGTTGAGTTGAGCGAAAAAATGGGTGCTCTGAATAAAGTTTTTGTTGTTAAAAATCTTAAAAAAGCTGAGGTTCAGAAAATTAATGATACTATGCAGGCTGTAATAAATAAAGAAAATGATTAGCAGGACGTTATTTACAGATCTTTTGATCATGATTTTTCTGGTTGCATTACAGATTTTTGTTTTGAACAGAATTACGCTGTTTGGGAAATATACTCCGGTTTTATATCCGGTTTTCGTGATGTTTTATCCTTTTTTCAGAAATAAATTTCAGTTTTTAGCTTTAAGTTTTTTAATAGGTTTATCGATTGATGCTTTCCTTTATTCGTGGGGAATCAATGCTTTGGCAACCACGGTCATCGCTTATTTCAGAACTTTAATCTTCAGAACTTCTACAGATACTTCTACAGATTTCTTCTCATTTCAGTCACTGCAGTGGACTCAGTTTTTGCTGTTCCTTTTCTCAAGCATATTTCTGCATCAGCTTTTGGTACAGTATATTGAGTTTTTTAAATTCAGCAGAGTTTTTGAAATCTTGCTTAATGTGTTGGTAACTAGTGTAATTTCTTTTATATTTATCATAGTTTACGCATTAATCTTTAAAATCAAACAGAAAGTTTGAACACACGTCATATAAAAATCTTATCTGTTCTCATCATTCTTGCTATCATTTTTGTGGCAAGACTTTCTTATTTACAGCTGTTTACAGACCGTTATGCACTAAATGCCGCCAATACCTCCATAAAAACAGAATACATCATTCCTCAACGTGGAGTTATTTTTGACCGTAATGGCAAAATCATGGTAGGAAACCAGCCTGCTTATGAAATTTCTTTCACCCAGGCTTTAATGAAACCTGATTTTGATACGTTGGCCTTCTGTAATTTAATGAAAATCGAAAAGAGAGATTTTATCAAAAGAATCAACCTTATAAAAAAAGAAAAATATTATTCTAAGCTGACTCCGATGACTTTCATCAAGGATCTGAGCAGGGAAGAAATTGCAAGAGTTCAGGAAATTATATTTAAATATCCGGCATTCAGTATCGTTCAGCGTCCTCAAAGACAATACGAAGTTTCTACCTCGGGGAATCTTTTGGGATACACAAGCGAAGTCAATGACAGGGAAATCAAAAAAGATTCCACCTATTATCTTCCGGGCGACCTCATCGGAAAAACAGGAATCGAAAAATCATATGAAAAAGAACTTCGCGGAATAAAAGGAATCAAATACATTCAGAAAGACATAAAGCTTCGGAACGTTGGTCCTTACAAAAACGGCACATTAGACCGGGATGTGATTACAGGAAAAGATATTACTTTAACCATTGATTACGATCTTCAGCGAATTGCTGAGGAAATGCTTGTCAATAAGCACGGAGCCATCGTTGCCATCGATCCGAATAACGGTGAAGTTCTGGTGGCAGCAACCGGACCGGATATTGATCCTAATCTTTTCACCGGACCCAATAAATCTAAAAATTTATATGCACTTTCAAAAGATACGATTTATGAAAATAAACCCACATTTGACAGAGCTTTACAGGCGGGTTATCCACCCGGTTCTACGTTTAAGCTGTTAACGGCTTTGGCAGCAATGCAAATGGGTGTGATGGATGAGAATACAATTTTCCCTTGCGGCGGAGGTTTTTATTATAAAGGAAAGAGAATTAAAGGTCACGGTGGGGCAGATCCTTTGATTCCGTCAATTCAGGTGTCCAGCAACTGTTTTTTTACCTATGCATTTATTGCAATCATTAAAAAATATCCGGGAAACCCATCAAAAGGTGTTGATGAATGGAAAAAAATAATGAGCAGCTTCGGGGTGGGAGAATTTCTGAATAATGATTTTGCTGTAGGTGCTAAAGGAAGAATTCCTTCAGGAGACTTTTATGAAAGAAGATTCAAAGCAATTATTAAAGCAAACGGTTCTAAGAAACAGGATTATAAGAACTGGGACGAAATGTCAACCGGAGCCATCTATAACGGAATGGGACAGGGTGATGTTTTGGTGACCCCGATTCAGTTAGCAAACTATGTTAGCGCAATTGCCAACAGAGGATGGTATTACACGCCACATATTGTAAAGTCAATTGATGGTAAGCCAAATCCTGATCCAAGATTTAAAGTTAAACATAAAACCCTGGTCGATCCCAAACATTTCGGACCCGTTCTGAAAGGGATGGAAGCCGTAGTTCTAAATGGTACTGCAAGAGGTCTGAAATCTAATGACTTTACTCAGCTGGCTAAAACCGGAACTGCACAGGTTCCGCAAGGAAAAGATAACTCTATTTTTGTGTTGATAGCTCCTGCCGAAAAGCCTAAAATTGTAGTAGTTGCCGTAATGGAGCATGCAGGATTTGGTGCAACCTGGGCCGGGCCGGCTTGTACGGTGATTGCTGAAAAATATATTACCGGAGACCTTAAAAGAGAACATCTTTACAAAAAGATGATCACCTCTAGTTTTATGCCTGAATATAAAAGGCAGTGGATTGCTGATCTCAAAAGGAAAGGACTATACAAAGAACCAAAACCTGACTCGCTTAAGCTTAAAAGAATACAGGATAGCTTAAATCTTATTAAAAAGGCAAAAGAAAAATTAGAAGCCAAGAAGAAAGTTGAACCTAAAAAAACTGTGAAACAATGAAGTGGACAGAAGGAATAGACAAATTAGGTCTTGGGCTGTATTTTTTGCTCTGTATTTTTGCGATTGCCAATATTTACAGTGTTGATGAGGGTTTAGGTAAAAAACAACTGATATTTTTCGGTATTTCTTTATTTGTTGGATTGATCATATTTTTCAGCCGAAGTAAGTTTTTCGAAAATATGTCCGCAATCATTTATATTGGCGGTGTTCTTTTATTAATCGGGCTTTTTCCTTTTGGAAAAGAAATTTTAGGACAGAAAAACTGGTACAAATTCGGAAGCTTTACCATGCAGCCTGTAGAATTTGCTAAGATTGGTGTTGCCTTAATGCTTGCCAATTATGTTTCAGGACCAGAATATAATTTAAAAAACAGAAAATCACTCTTAACAACTCTTGCAATTGTAGGAATTCCTGCTGTTGTTGTTTTGGCAATTCCCGATGTGGGATCGTTGTTGGTCTTTACGGCGTTTTTTATTGCTTTATACCGTGAGGGTTTAAGCGGATGGTTGTTCGGTGTCGGATTTCTATTTGCATCGGTATTTTTGGTTTCGTTGGCTGTTAATCCTATTTATGTCGTCATTGCAATTGTTTTGGTTGCCGGGATTCTTATATTTCTGAATTATTACAAAATGAGCTGGGATATTATTACGATTTCCAGTATTGCGGGTTCTGTTATACTTTTGTGCGGATTGGCATTTGCCACCCCTTACGTTTTAGAAAAAATGCCAAAACACCAGAGAGAAAGAATTGAGGTTTTGTATAAAGGCGAGAAAGCTTTCAGGGATACTTCGGGTTATAATTTATTATATTCAAAAACCGCCATTGGTTCCGGAGGAATGTGGGGGAAAGGTTACCGTGAAGGTTCTGTCACACAAGGGAAATTTGTTCCGGAACAGGAAACAGACTATATTTTTTGTACGGTTGGTGAAGAATGGGGCTTTGCAGGAAGTACAGTTTTGGTATTGTGCTACATGGTTTTTATCGGGAGAATCTATTACCTCGCCGAACAGCAGAAATCAACGTTCAACAGGGTTTTCGGTTATTCTTTTGCTTCTATCCTGCTGATGCACTTTTCTATTAATTTAGGAATGGTTATGGGGTTGTTTCCGACAGTTGGTATTCCATTACCGTACTTCAGTTATGGGGGAAGTTCTTTGCTTGCCTTTTCTGTAATGACTTTTATTTTCTTTAAACTTAATTACGCAGATAAAAACAGTTTAGTTTAAGGTTGAAAATTAGAATATGAATGATGGAAGTTTACAGCATTTTCATCTAAATTCCATCAATTTCATAAATTCTTTTAAGCAAAGAATCTGCGCAATCTGCCAAATCAGCGAGAAAAAATTTCTAATATTTTTATTTAAATGCAATCGTAAAATTTTATGAGTGAACCTTACATCTCAGATCAGAATTACAGTCAGTTAAACTTTGCCAAATCACCATTGCAAACAGGCGAATATGAGAGATGCACATTTCAAAACTGCAATTTCGAATATGCTGATCTTTCTCAGTTTAAATTTACCGATTGCGAGTTCATAGACAGTAATTTAAGCATGACTAAATTAATCGGAACTGCTTTTCGGGATGTCATTTTTAAGGATTGCAAAATGTACGGAATGCATTTCGACGACTGCAATGAGTTTGGAATGTCTTTCAGTTTTGAAGGATGCGCTCTGAATAATTCTGTTTTCTATAAAACGACCGTCAAAAGGACATTATTCAAAAATTGTAAACTGATTGAAGTTGATTTTTCCGAATGCGATTTGACCAATTCTGTATTCTCCAACTGTGATTTCAGCGGTGCAACATTCGAAAGAACAAATTTGGAAAAAGCAGATCTCAGAACATCTTTCAGTTACACGATCAATCTTGAGCTTAACAGACTAAAGAAGACCAAATTTTCACTTTCAGAAATTCATGGGCTCTTAAGTCGCTTTGACATAGAAATTGATAAAAATAGCTGATTTTAATAAAGTTTCGAAAATTATTTTTTTAAAATTTAAATGTAAAGTTTGTCATTCCGTAGAAATCTAGATATACTTTTTTATAATATTTGTTGAGATCCCTCTGGAATGACAAAGACGATGTGTAATTTTACAATTGAATTTGAATTAAGCCAAAAATAAAAGCCATCAAATTTTGATGGCTTCATTTATATAAATCAATTATTTAAGACTAAAAACTAGTAGATGCTAAATTGTTGTAGCTTTCTCCGTTCTCATTGATTACTCTTTTTGCAAACCTGTATTTTGGTCCCCAGTAAGAATCGTTCAGTGATGAGATCATTACTCCTTTTGAAGTCGCCGCATGAATAAATTTTACTTCTCCTTCCTCAGTTACATCTTCTACTATTCCTACGTGAGAGATTCTTCTGCCGTGAGAAAAGAAAATCAGATCACCTTTCTGAAGGTTTTGTTTTTCAACAGTTTCTCCTTCCTGAGACTGAGAGGCTGCCACTCTTGGTAAAGTAAGACCTGCTGCTGCTCCGAATACTGATAAAACAAATGCTGAACAGTCAATCCCGTTTCTTGTTGTTCCTCCGTATCTGTAAGGAGTTCCCAGGTAAGTCTGTGCTTCTGTTAAGATATTATCAATGGTCTTATTGTGTTTGATCGCTTTTGCGATTTCAGAATTTTTTAAAGAATTTTTTGCGTTTGCGATGGCCACTGCTTTTTCAGAGATGAAAGAGTTGATTAACAACTTTTTATCGTTCTCCATCTTAGTATCTATTGCTGCAAGTTTGGCATCTGTTTTGTATTCTTTAGTGTAAGTTGCTGGTTTTGAAACGACATAATTAGTAACGCATGATTGTAGTGATATTGTAGAAACGAAAGCAACTAAATAAAACAAAACTCTTTTCTTCATATATTTTTTATTATCCGTGTTAAAAAGGAATATTTATTTCTCTAAAGCATTACAAAAGTAGATATTCCAGATAAGACAGCCTCGATATGATTATTATCATGTTGTCGTTTTAACACATTTTAACATCTCGTAGAAGTATGTTAAAGAAAAACAAACCGCTAAGTCCCTATTTTGGAGATTCTGCGGTTTTTTTTATTAAGATTTTTTAACATAATACCTCTCTTTTCCTTTGTTAATAAACTTCTATAAAATTGAACTCAGAATAATACTTTGTTAGAAATATAAAAAAAGTTCCCTGAAAAAACAGGGAACCTTCACTAATATGGAACTTTACAGATGTTATCTTGTGAATAACATTTCTCTATATTTCGTCATTGGCCAAAGCTCATCATCCACCATCATTTCAAGATCATCAGATGCTTCTCTAATAGGATCAAATAATGGAATTACGCTTGTGCAGTATATTTCTGCCTGCTTTTGGCTGTCAGACGTTGCTTTTGCAGCTTCTCTCGCTTTCATAAGATCTTCAACACCCAATTTAATTTTAGAAATGTTTCCGGAAATCTGAGTAATTAAACTCATTTGCTCTTTTGCAAGAGTTTTGAATTCTTTATCTTCAAAAATTTCCTTAAGACCTCTTACGTTTTCAATCAGTCTGTTCTGATAATTTAAAGCAGAAGGAATGATATGGTTTCTTGCAATATCACTTAATACTCTTGCTTCAATATCAATAACTGTTGAATATTTTTCTAATTTGATTTCATTTCTCGCTTCAACTTCTCTGTGAGTGAAAATTCCCATCTCTTCGTAAAGATTAACGAATTTCTCATCCATTTCCTGTTTAAGAGCTTCTGGGGTTGTTTTCAGGTTATTTAAACCTCTTTTTTCAGCTTCTACAGCCCAGTCTTCAGAATATCCGTCACCTTCAAACATGATGTTTTTACATTGTTTGATGTATTCTCTCAATACGTTGAATATTGCTTCATCTTTTTTAAGACCAGTTTCGATTAAAGCATCAACTTCTTTTTTGAAATCACCCAATTGTTTTGCAGCAATCGTGTTCATTACCGTCATAGATTCTGCACAGTTTGCAGAAGATCCAACCGCTCTGATCTCAAATTTATTTCCTGTAAATGCAAACGGAGAAGTTCTGTTTCTGTCAGTGTTATCCAACAAGATTTCAGGAATTTTCCCAACAACATTTAATTTTAAATCTGTTTTTTCGTCTGGTGAAAGTTTTCCTTCCGTTACTTTTTCAAGCTCTTCCAAAACTCTGAACAACTGACTTCCGATAAATACAGAAATAATTGCCGGTGGAGCTTCGTTTGCACCCAATCTGTGGTCGTTGCTTGCAGAAGCAATACTTGCTCTTAAAAGGTCAGCATATTCATGAACCGCTTTGATTGTATTCACGAAGAACGTTAAGAACTGTAAGTTTTTCTTAGGGTTTTTTCCCGGGCTTAGAAGGTTTTCACCTGTATCAGTTGCCAATGACCAGTTGTTGTGTTTTCCACTTCCGTTTACTCCTGCGAATGGTTTTTCGTGGAATAAAATATGGAAATGGTGTCTGTGAGCAATTCTTGCCATCACGTCCATCAACAAAGAGTTGTGGTCTACAGCAACATTTACTTCTTCAAACATTGGCGCAAGCTCAAATTGGTTTGGAGCCACCTCGTTGTGTCTTGTCGTTACAGGAATTCCCAATCTCATACATTCAACTTCCAACTCTTTCATGAAGTTCATTACTCTTGTAGGAATTGAACCGAAATAGTGGTCATCCAATTGTTGTCCTTTTGCAGGAGAATGTCCTAATAAAGTTTTACCAGTTAAAACCAGATCCGGACGAGATTGATACAATGCTGAATCAACAAGGAAATATTCTTGCTCCCAACCTAAAGTAGGAGTTACTTTTGTTACATTTTTGTCAAAATACTGCATGACGTTTGTCGCAGCTTCATCTACAGCGTGCAAAGCTCTCAATAATGGTGCTTTGTAATCTAAAGTTTCTCCTGTATAAGAGATGAAGATTGAAGGAATACATAAAGTAGTTCCCATAATGAATGCCGGAGAAGTAGGGTCCCATGCTGTGTAACCTCTCGCTTCAAACGTGTTTCTGATTCCGCCGTTCGGGAAAGAAGATGCATCCGGCTCTTGCTGAATCAATAAGTTTCCGCTGAATCTTTCGATTGCTCTACCTCCTTCGATGGGAGTGAAGAATGAATCGTGCTTTTCTGCAGTGCTTCCGGTTAATGGCTGAAACCAGTGCGTGTAGTGAGTAACGCCCTTGCTCATTGCCCAATCTTTCATGGCTACTGCTACCTGATCTGCAATTAATCTCTGGATTTTACTTCCTTTCTTGATAGCATCCATAATAGATTGGAATGCTTCTTTTGTAAGATATTCTCTCATTGTGTTCTCAGAGAATACGTTTTCACAAAATAATTCTGATAATTTAGCAGGAATTTCTACTGAATTATCTTTTCTAAAGTCCTTGAATGGTAAAGTTTCTAAAGCTTTAAATCTTAAAGTTGACATATAGTGTTGAATTTTATGGGGCAAATTTACAAAAAAAATGAATTGAAATTGTTTTTACCCTAAAATTTTAAGGGGTAATTTAAATTTTAAATAAATTTCAAACGATAGTTTGAGTTTTGAAAGGGGTGAGAAGTATTTGAAGCTTAAAATTTGATGTTTTAAAGCGATTGAGAATACTTTGATTTATTAAGTCATTAATATATGGTACAATTTACAAAATTATCTATATACTTCTATATTATACTTCTTCTTCTGTTATTCTGAATGAAGAAATATCGAGTAAAATAAAGAATATCCCATATCATCCAGTTTGTCATCCCGTAGGGATCTAGGCAAAGTTTTTTTATAATAGCATGGAAAGATTCGGGTTTAGATCCCTACGGGATGACAAAGTTTATGGTTATTTAATAGTGTGAAATAATAGATTCTTCTTCATCGGAACGACAATAAAATTTAATTTAAGCGCATTCAAAAAAACATTGTGTTAAACTGTTTATTAAAAGATACTTAAAATAAGTTGAAAGGAGATTTTGTATATTTGCGTGAAATTTATTTTATGACCTATTCTAGAGCGAGAGAAACCACTGAGGCAATTGAAAGACTTTATATCTCTATGAGACACCTGTTTTACAGAGGATTTTTCAAGCCGGGCGGAGTTTCCGGAGAGAGTATCAGAAGCTTGTTAAAAATCATTGATCCGGAAATTTACGGCACTATGAATGTTCCAAGCAAATTGGAACTGAATGGATTGATGTATGTTTTAGACAGACTTCCTGAAGGTATTGAGGAATGTGCTTTTATTCATCTGACTTCGGATGAGGGTTTTGATAAAGGAAGTTTCGAACCGATTGTTCCCAAAAAGAGAAGAAGAAACTGCTACAGAATCGACGAACACCAGATGAATATTGAAGTTCTTTTGGGACGTTCGGAAATCTATGATATTCTTACCCACTTAACCTTCTTATTTATAGAAGCAGATAAAATTCGCAATCTTGCTTTTATCCAAGATGAAAACTGGAAGCCGACACGCGCTTTCAAAATCATTGAGGAAGTAGTGAAAGGAGAGAAAAAATTCAGCAGAAGAGAAAAAGAAGTTGCATTGATTCATTTATCTTCTTTAATAGGGAGAACTTTTGATGAAACATTAAATGCGTACAATTCCTTCGGAGACGATGACAATCCGGATCGCTTATTCAAAATCATTTATAATCTCGGGAAAGCAAGTCTTGAAGACGCTAAACAGAGCAGAGAAAGAGAAATACATTTCAGTGCTATATTAAAGGAAAGAGTAGGGCATCATTATTTCGGTGAAAAATGGGCAAACAAAGTAAAAGAAGTTTTATTTGAAAATGATCTTCATATGCGTCCGCTTCACATTATTTCTGCAAACATGCATTCAGTGAAAAATATGCTGTATGCCAATGATGCACTAAAGAAAAAGCAGACGAAAGACGTAGATTATAAGTTGTATCAGGAGATTTCAAATAAAAAAGATCTTCGTGACAAAGTTTTAAAATATGCTTTGGAGGAAGGTTTAATTTATATTGACGACAAAAGCGGAAGTAATATCGACGTTCAGATCATTGATTTAAGCAAAATTGATCTTAAAAATACTCCTTTCAGTGCAGCAAAATTCAAAGGAGATGATGTAGTGTTGGTTTTTGATTATGCATTTGGCGAACAGGCTTTTGAAGTGATGGACGAATTACTAAGACCATTTGAGCAGAAAGGTGAAGTCTATATGATGAAGGTGAAATCTGTTTCTATCATGGGTAAAGCAGGTATTTTGAATGGAGGAAAAGGCGATATTATGATCCCGACCTCTCATATTTTTGAAGGAACGGCAGATAATTATCCTTTTGAGAATGCTTTAAAACTGGAAGATTTCAATGATGATGAATTAAGAGCTTTTGAAGGAACAATGATTACCGTTTTGGGAACTTCACTTCAGAACAGGGATATTCTTTCTTATTTTATGAACACTTCTTGGAAAGCAATCGGTCTTGAAATGGAAGGTGCGCATTACCAAAAAGCAATTCAGGTAGCGTCTAAAATCAGACATCATATCACACCCGATCTTTTTGTTTGCTACGCATATTATGCGTCAGATAATCCTCTGGAAACGGGCAGTACACTTTCTTCAGGCGGTTTGGGACTGACAGGAGTAAAGCCAACTTATCTGATTACTTTGAAAATTTTAGAAAAGATTTTTGACAGCGCTGCAAAGGTTGCAGAGAATAAATAATCTTATTTAATGATAAAAATAGACCTCAAATGTTTCTGCATTTGAGGTTTTTTTGTTTCTTAAGACAAGGTGCACAAATGCTTTCACGAATGACAATAAATTATTTGGGTTTAAAATTGTGAAAAAATTTGTGCCACTAGTGGTTTAAAATAAAATCAGCAATAACAAAAATTATTATATTTAAATATTTTAAAATTAAAAGAAATGAGTACAGTCTCACAATTAGCAAAAAGATTCAGAGAGGTTTTGCTTGACGGACTTTGGATTGCCAATACCAATTTTAAAGATCAGCTCAAAGACTTGACTTGGCAGCAGGCAACAACAAAAATTGCTGATCTAAACACCATCGCAATGCTCACCTTTCATATTGACTATTATATCGCAGGAATTCTTAATGTTTTTGAAGGTGGCGAACTGGAAATTAAAGATAAATACAGCTTTGATCTTCCATCGATTGAATCTCAGGAGCAATGGGAAGAATTATTAAATAACCTTTGGAAAGATGCTGAAAGGTTTGCAAACTTATTAGAACAAATGCCCGATTCTAAAATGAATGAAGTTTTTGTCGATGCAAAATACGGAACCTACCAAAGAAATATTGATGGAATGATTGAGCATGCTTATTATCATTTGGGACAGATTACTTTGATAAAAAAAATGATTTTGTTTAAATACGAATAGCAATAGTTTTACAAATGAAACAAGTATATTTTTTACTCAATATAAACTACTAATCCAGCTACTTTTTTAAGATCAATATTTTGTAATTCCGGGTTAAAATTTAGCTCATCGATGGTCATAACATCGCCAGTTTTCATATTGTAAATCTTTTCTTTAGCTGATTGAGTAAATTCATTTCCATAATTAATGGTTGGTTCTTGATCATTAATTTTGTAGCGAAATTTTCCAACTTTTCCCAGTCTCAGAACAAATTGAGGAATGTAATATTCTATTTTGGAAGCTGCAAGCTCCTCCTGTGACAAAGTGATTTTTTCTATATTGTTTCTAATACTTGCGAAAGGTTTTCCAATGTTTAATATTCGAAATTCTCTTTTTTCAACTGTTTCTTTACCTTTAATAAAACCAATAATTTTGATTTGCAATGTATTGCCCGTAGAAGGAACAATGTAATATTTATTTTCTTCCTCTTTATAAACTCCTGATCCGCTTACTTTAATACTATCCGATTTGGGAACATAAATTTTCAGATGATTTTTTATGCCTCTATATACAATATTAAGTTGTTCATTTTCTATGATGGATTTAGCACTTAAATCTTCTGAAGAAGGAAGGTGCTTTGTAGGGTTGCAACAAATACAGACAAGGAAAATGAGTGAATAATGAATAAATTTTTTCAAAAGAATAATTGATTATTTTACTCAAAGATATAAATTCTCAAAACGAAAACACATTTGAGCCTCTTTCAAAAATTACTTACCTTTAAAAAAAATAAATCTTCAATGAAAAAATCGTTTGCAATACTCTTTGCTTTGATCCTTTCACAATTTCAGGCGCAGCAGAACGCTTATTATCAGCAGGCTGCCCAATATAAAATGGATATTGACGTCAATGCAGAAAAATTTACCTACGAAGGAAATCAAACTTTAAATTATTCCAACAACTCTCCGGACGAACTCAATGTTGTATATTTCCACTTATACTGGAATGCATTCAAGCCCAATTCAATGATGGATCAGAGAGTTGGCGGACAGGGAAAAAACGGCGATTCGAGATTGCAGAAAGACGGAATTTCAAGATTGGCATCGATTCCTAAAGATCAGGAAGGAGCCCAAAATATCCACTGGATTAAACAAAACGGAAAAAATCTGAAGTTTGAAATTCAGGAAACAGTAATGAAGGTTTATCTGAATGAATCTTTAAAGCCAAACTCTAAAACCACTTTTACAATGGAGTGGGACGCCGTAATACCTCAGCAAATCAGACGTAGCGGAAGAAATAATAAAGAAGGTGTCGATATGACGATGACGCAATGGTATCCTAAAATTGCAGAATATGATTATGACGGTTGGGCAACTTTTGATTATGTAGGAAGAGAATTTCACGCACCGTTTGCAGACTTTGATGTAACGATTAAAATCGACAAAGATTATGTAATAGGAGCGGGAGGAACGCTTTTGAATCCGACGGAAGTAAAAGGTTATGATGCATCCGCAACTATTAAAACAACTAAAAACAAAGCTACATGGAGATGGGCTGCCAAAAATATGCTCGACTTTGCATGGGCGGCAGACAAAGATTATTCTGTGGAAAGTTTTGATGTTCCACAAGGTCCGAAAGTGTTTTTTGTGTATCAGAAAAATGATAAGACTACATTTTGGGGTGAGGCGCAACCTTATGTGACAAAGTATTTTCAGATTATGAATTCCCGTTTCGGGAAATATGCATACCCTTCTTACGCTTTCATCCAAGGTGGCGATGGCGGTATGGAATACGGAATGTGTACCATGATTTTGGGTGAATCTAAAACACTGGAAGATCTGATGGGATTGATGGTGCACGAAGGTTCTCACTCATGGTATCAGCAGATGCTGGCAACCAACGAGCCTCTGAGACCTTGGATGGATGAGGGTTTTACAAGCTATGCCGAAAGTATTGTGATGCACCAGCTTTTTCCGCCAACGGATGAGCGACCAAATCCTTTCGTTGACAAAATAAACGCTTACAGAGGAATTGTACAAAAAGGAATCGAAGAGCCTGCGGTCTGGCTTGGTGACCATCATGACAATGGAACGGCATACAGTTTTGCAAGTTATGTGAAGGGGGAGTTGTACCTGGCGCAGCTAGGCTACATCGTTGGTGAGCAGAATTTAGAAAAAATCATGACCGAATATTTTAAAGAGTGGAGCATGAAGCATCCTACCGACAGAGATTTCCTTTATATCGCACAGAAAGTTTCGGGTATGGATCTGAAGTGGTTTCATCATTACTGGATCAACACCACAAAAACCATCGATTACGGAATTAAAGACATAAAATACGACACGAAATCTACCACAATCACGTTGTTAAACAACGGTCAGGTTCCAATGCCTATTGACTTTTCTATAATGACAACTGATAAGAAAATCATTACTTATCAAATTCCGATGAACATGACCCACACCTGGAAGCAGAAAGATGGTTACGGCGATTTCACAACAGAAAAATATTGGCCGTGGACGCAGAAAGAATATACATTGACAATTCCTTATACAAAATCTCAATTGTCGTTATTGGGAATAGATTTTAGCCAGAGAATGGCGGATGTAAATCCTGAGAACAATTTTGTTGAAGTGAAATAATTGATTTTTAAATGAAATAATAATCCCCGAAGAGTTTTTCTTTGGGGAATTTGTTTTTAAGATATTTGATTTTCTATTTTTAGCTTCGTCCAGTTTACGGTATCATAGAAAAGCTCAGTAAGCAAAAATAAAAAGCAGGCGTGATTTTAAAAATTGCACGCCTGCTTTTTTGAAAAGCTCTTAACGATTTGGGTAAAACCTTTAGAGCTTTTGGTAAAATCCTTTAAAGGATTTTTAAAAAGGCAGTGGCATATAATATAATAAAACCTCCAATTTCGGAGGTTTATTTATTACTGTTTAGTAAGAACTATGTTATTTAGATATTTATAGACTACAATGAACTATTTTTCTTAGATTTTCTACAAAATCTATTAACTCATATATCAATGGATATCTTTTTTTATTCCTAGATACCCATATTACTCTATTCTCTCCGTTATAAGGAATATTAAGTTTATATATTGTTCCATCAATCATTACCCAAAACTTTCCAGGTTCAATTATTTCCAAATCCAAAGTTGAAGTTTGATCAATTCTTGAAATAATACTTTTTAATTCTACGATGTCTTTAGTAAATAACTTGATTGTGTCTTTTTTATAATAACTGTAGTTTTCTAAAATATTTTTAAATTTTTCTGCTTTTGCAAAGTCTTTAGGATTCTTTAAATCAATATTCTTTTTAAAAAACCTTTTTATTCTTTTATCTGTGTTAAATTTTTTTGAAATACTGTCTCTATTAAAATATATGAATTGTGCTGTTGAGTCTTTCAGCATTACCTTATATCTCTCTCTTTTATCTGTAGCTTGAGCGTTTGCTTCAATAGAGACTTCATAATTTTGGGAAAAGCATTTTCCAAATAGTAGCATTAATAAAAACGACCATTTCATTTTTATTGCTTTGTCAAAACAATATCCTTCGGGAAATTTACAGGGTATTCTCCATGCTGTTGTGCATACGAATCATGTACACAATCCTCCATGAGACCTCCTTCCATCTTACCATCCCAATGTAATGTCATTTGTGTGGTTACATTCGGACTGTTGATAGTCAGTAGATTTTCTAATTTGGTAATGATAAGACGTGTATATGTGTTACACATATTTTTCGGATAAAACATGATCGTTTCACATATTTGTCCATTATAGTTGGTGAACATACCTAAACCTCTAAATTCAGGATGCTGGTAATTAAAATTACTAATCCGATCTATTTCTACATTTCCGTTAGCATCAATTATTTTGCGTTCACCTAAAATTCTATCTTCGTAATAAGGATGTATTCCAACATACAAGTATTTAAATTTTTGCAATTCAAGATAAAGCGTTTTTCCATTCCATTCACCTTTCCATAAACCTAAATATTTGTTTAAATCACCATTTATATCTTTGTAATATGCACCGTCAGGTACATCTTCTTTGTAATCTAAAGGGTATTCTTGTGCTAACGTATAAAACGATAATAGCAATGTGATTATATATATTAACTTTTTCATTTTACTGCTTCGTCAAAACAATATCCTTCGGAAAATTTACAGGGTATTCTCCGTGCTGTTGTGCATACGCATCATGTACACAATCCTGCGTAAGACCTCCTTCCATCTTGCCATCCCAATGTAAGGTCATTTGCGTGGTGACGTTCGGATTATTAATTGTCAGTAGATTTTCTAATTTGGTAATGATAAGACGTGTATATGTGTTACACATATTTTTTGGATAAAACATAATCGTTTCACATATTTGACCATTATAGTTGGTGAACATACCTAAACCTGTAAATTCAGAATCTTGATAATTAAAATTACTAATCCTATCTATCTCTACTGAACCATTAGCAGCTATTATTTTGCGCTCACCCAATATTTTATCTCGATAATATGGATGATTTCCTGAACGAAAAACTTTTACCTTTTTAAGTTCAAGATAAACTATTTTACCATTCCATTCGCCTTTCCATAAACCTACATATTTATCGTATTCATTATTGGTATCTTTTATATATCCATAGGGAGGCACATCAAAAGAACTCGTATTAAGAGGATATTCTTGTGCTAAAGTATAAAACGATAATAGCAGTGTGATTATATATATTGACTTTTTCATTTTTTATTTTGGTATTAATTACAGGTATTGGTGTCTCTTTTATTATTGTTGTCAAGAAAAATTTCTTTATTGCCATCACTTGCTAATTTGAACAGCTTCATTCCCGGCATAGGTAAATATTGTTTTGAAAACTTCAATAACTTCTCTTCCAATTTATTCATATCAAAATTTACCTCTCCACTTGGATACTTGGTTCCTGTAGTTAATATTACATCTTCGACATATTTATCATTCAAAGTTTTAATATCATATCCACTAAAAGGAGTCACATTTGTACCATCGAAAGTTAGCATATAATTTCCAAAATCGGTAACCAGCGTGTAAGAAAGTTTTTTGAGATCAACTTTTGGGAGATTTGCAGGGTTGTCATTCCATGCTTTTGCAGCAATAAGCCATGTGTTAAATTGTATAAGATCTTCCGGTGAAAATATAGGATCATTCATTTTGTTGTAATGCGTATGAATAAGCGCATAGGTTGCAGGTACAAAATAAATGAGATTGACTTGAGTAGTACCTGGTAGGCTTTGCAGAAACTGGTTACTTATGCCATTACCCAAAGGAGATGTAGGATTTTGATTTGTATAATCCATCCTATAACCTGTTTCGCTTCCTAAGTTAAGTTTTTGTGCAAGAGCAATAAGGTTATTTTTAAATGTCTGATTAGAAGTTAGTGCATTTACTCTTCCGCAAGGCGTATTAGGATTGATACTAACTTGTAGTAGTGGCAAAGTAGGTGTACCCCCTAGTTGTCCTTGCGCTCCTTCCACAGTATTGGGATCTGTAGGGTTGGTTTCCGATCCTGAAGAACTACCGCCATCCAATGGCTCTCCTCCAGCTGTCGGCGCAGTAGGAGAAGATGGTGTAGGAACCCATCCGCTACTTGGCGCACCCGGTTCCGGAGGGCAAACCAAAATCTCAATGGTATACATCTTGGGAAGACCGCTTCCTGTACAGGTACAATTGCCCCATTCACCGATATTACCTTCCCCATGTACGCCAGACAGCACGCTTGGTAAACCTGCTGACTCTCATAAGAACAGCCGGAACTTTTTACATTAGCCTGATAATAAGTTCCTTTAGCAACTTCTACCGTTGTGGTTTTACCCTCAAGATCAATACCGTTGCCGAGACTCAGCTCGTGCCAGTCGTTCTGCGTAAGATTGTACGTTTTTACTAATTCTTTGTAGGTTCCGTCTGGCTCTAGACTTAAAATCAAATTTTCTACTGGTGATTCTGAGGTGGCATTTTCTCTGTTGATCTTAAATGTGTAGGTGTGATAAGGACCATATTCTATATATACCACATCATCGGTATCGATAGAAACACCGTTTCCGTAGTTGACGGTTTTCCCAAAGGCATTTGCGGTAAGCTTCTTAAATTCAGCCTCCACCTTTTCCAATTCTGGAAGAAGCTTTGCTTTGTGTTCGGCTTCATTTAAAGAAATTCTTTTGGAAGTGAGCTGAAATGCACTCGTGTTGTGGTAAGTTTCCTGCTCTGGAAGAATATCCTGTCGACAGGAATAAGTTGACAGTAGTACCGCCATCATCAGGCAAAGCCTGAGAAATAAATTTTTGTTCATTGTTTATTTTTGTGTTACAATTATTATTACTGCAAGTTTAGAATATTTTAACCAAGCTGTATGTTACTTTTACGGAATATTTATTACTTTTACGAAAAATATTTTTACTATTATGGAAAAAATTATTAAGAAAATTGCAGAGATCCGTACCAGAAAAGGCTTTTCGTACGAAAATATGGCGCATGATCTTGAGCTCAGTACCTCAGCTTACCGCAAAATAGAAACAGGAGAAACTAAACTGACCGTAGAAAGGCTGGTTGATATTTCTAAAATACTGGAAACACCTTTAAATGATTTGTTGGACACTGATTCACAAAAAAATTTTAATCAAGAAAATAAAGATAACGCTCACGGATTTCAAGGCTTTAATGATAATATTTTTAATGAATATTCCGAGATTTCTAAAAAGCTTATTGCTAATTATGAGCAACAAATAGAAGAATTAAAATCAGAAATTGCGCAACTGAAAGGAAGCAAATAGCAGATTAATATTCTTTGGAATGTTTTGTTTTTTCCTTTAGAAACTCGGTTTTCTTACCGTCTCCCGTTCTGAAAAGAGTTTTTACCGTAATTCTGTTTTTATCGGCAGTCGCACTGGGCAGATAGGTGACAAAATGCAGATGGGGGCCATTGCTCCAGCCGGTATTTCCGCTTAATGCAATGAGCTGACCTTTGGTGACGGTATCACCTACGTTTACTTTTGCGCCGTTCTGCTGCAAATGAAAGTACTGCGCAATCGTGCCGTCAGAATGCAGAATCGATACATAATTTCCGAAAGGTGCACAGCTTCTGGTCGGGCAACTTTTATTATTACTTTGGAGAACGTCAATCACCAAGCCTTCCCTCGCAGCCAAGATTTCTGTTCCTTCAGGCATTGTAAAATCTAAAGAGTTTTCGTTCTGGTGAGAAAACGTTCCGTTATAGCCTTGGTACATCAGAAAAGATTTTCCTTTCTGATATGGCAAATCGTACGGGTAAGTAGTGTCGTAGTTTTTTATGGTAATATCACCGATGTATATCAAATAGCCCGGCATTTTTTTGATGCCCCATCTCTTTTTCTTATCATTTATCACAAAATAGGTAACCTTGTTTCTTTTTGATTTTGCAGGGAGCACCTGGGTTGTTTTAAAGAGTTCGGGCTTCTTCATATTCTCAAGTTCGGGCTGGCTTGCAAAGACGATCGATGTGGGATAGATTTCAAGATTGTCTACATAATAAGCAATGGTATCCTGCTTTTGCTCATAATACATTTTCACATTTTTCTGAGCAAATACGATGGTAAGCTGACTGATAAAAAGTAGAGTTAAAAATTTTTTCATAGTGTTTTAAGGTTAATAAAATCTTTTTACAATGATAAACCATTTTTGCAGATAATAAAAGGCTCTTGTTTATGAAAATTGTTAAATTTACCCCCGAAAAGCTATTCAATGAATTCTATCGTCATCAATGTTGGAAACAGCAACATCAGATTTGGTCTTTTTGATCATGAAAACTGCGATATCTCGTGGGTAATCAATACCAAACCTTACCGAACTGCAGATGAATTGCATGGTCAGATGCTGATCTTATACCAAACCTATAAAGTTGATCCTAAAAAGATTACAAAAATCATCATAGGCTCTGTAGTTCCTCAACTGACAAGGGAAATCACCTCTGCGATAAGAAAAATTCACGGGATTGTTCCTGTGATGGTAGACCGCAATACGCCTTCGGAAGTACAGGCAAAATCTAAACAGATGGGAACAGATATTTACGCCAACCTTGTTGCAGCACACAATCTGTATCCCGGGAAAAAGAAGATTGTACTCGATTTCGGGACTGCACTCACGGCAAGCTGTGTTGCCGAAGACGGTGAAACTTTAGGGGTAATCATCGCTCCGGGAATCGTGACTTCTTTAAATTCTCTGATCAGTCAGACCGCCCAGCTTCCTGAGATTGAACTGGTAAAGCCAAAATCAGTTTTGGGTTTAGACACCATCAGTTGTATGCAAAGCGGAATGGTGTATGGTTTCCTCGGAATGGTAGAAGGCTTCATCGACCGCATCAATGATGAGGTGAATGATGATTGTTTTGTCATTGCAACCGGTGGGGTTTCTCATGTATACAAACCGCTGACGGATAAAATACACATTGCAGACCGACTGCATACTTTGAAAGGTTTGTATTTTCTAGGGAAAGATATATAAAAAAAACAGCCTCTCAAGGCTGTTTTCTTGTTTTTTTAAAGACCACCGCAAGCATCACATTCTACTAACGGATAAACCCATGTGCCATTTTCATCCTGGAAAGGCATATTTCTGCATCCTAGTTTTCTTACTCCATTTTGATCGATGTAGAAACATTGATCAGGACGAATGCCTCCATTAATTTTTGCGGTTTCTTTTCTTGTTAATTTTCTCATAGCTGTACATATTTTGTTGTAATCAAATATATAAAATAATTCAACATGAAATGATTAAATAATAAATATTAACATTTAAGATTGAAAAAAAACAGGCGTATAGTATATTTTAATAGTGTATTTGGGACTTTGAAATAAAAGTATATTAAAAAAATTATCTTTTAGATTTAAAAAAAGCTTTCACAATCGAAGAACATTCATTTTCCATAATTCCGGTGACGATTTCTGTTTTTGGATGAAGCGTTAAGTTTTTATTGATAAATCCTCGCTGCTCGTCTCTTGCACCAATCACTACTTTTGAAATCTGCGACCACGAAAGTGCCCCGGAACACATCACACATGGTTCCAAAGTCACATATAAAGTACAGTTGATCAAATATTTTCCACCCAGAAAATTAGCGGCAGAAGTGATTGCCTGCATTTCTGCATGAGCGGTGACGTCATTTAAAGTTTCTGTAAGATTATGCGATCTCGCAATCACCCGGTTGTTTGAAACGATAACACATCCGATGGGAACCTCATCTTTCTCAAATGCGGTTTCGGCTTCATTAAGAGCCATTTTCATAAAATATTCGTCGGTAAACATTTATTCAATATTCAAAGTTAAAGGAAGTCTGAAACGGTATCTAACAGGGTCACCATTGATGACAGCGGGAGAAAATTTCCCTGAAAGAGAATATAAAGCGATCTCTGCCTGTCGGTTGAACGTAAAATTATCACCTTCTGCTTTTACATTGCTGATTTTACCGTTTTTTTCTACAACAAATGCTACATTGGTCTTTACAGGATTGATCTCCGAAAATACGGCTTCACTATAGAATAGATTGGCAACCTCCTGTCTCAAAGCATTGATTCCTCCGGGATAATCTGCGGATTTATCTGTAAAAGGAAAAATTTCGCTTTGGTCTGTGGAGGGATTTAGTTTTTTGTCTAAGTTTAAATTCCCTAAGTCCTCAGTATTTTTCACTTTCAGCAAAGCTCCGACAAGTGCGGTGTTTTCAATACTGTCCATCTTTTTCATAAAAAATAAGAAATCATTTTTGATGGAAGCTTTGATAACGCTGTTGGGTTCTGCATCAAATTTCTTCTTAAACTCAGTATTCAGCATACTTCTGTGCTGATTGTAATAGTTTTTTACCTGCCTGAATTCTTCCGTCTGCTGTGAGAGGCAAAAAGTAGAAATGAATAAGAAGAGATAAAAAAACAGTGATTTCAAACCGTGATATTTATGTAAATGTAATCAAAAAATTGAATATGAACGCTTACAATTCTTCCGAATAATTACCTAAAGAAGCTTTTAAATGAGCCCGGATTTCATCAACTAAGGTTTTAGGTTCTAAAACGGTAACTTCTTTTCCATACGAAAGAATTTCCTGCATAAAATCGTAAGTAGGGTGGAGAAAGAACTCAAAGTAGATTTCTTCCGGAGTTTCTTTGGTCTCTTTCTGAGACTGGTGCAAAGCAAAGCTTCTGATGTATTCTCCCTGATGTCGGCTGCATTTCAAAACTATTCGCTGAGGATTTTGTTCGGTCAGATTCATCACGCCAAAAGCGTTCTTAAAATGTTCTCTGAAGTTGAATTTATATTTTTCCCTGAAATTGTTTTTATTGACATCCAGATAATTGATTCTGTCTAAACCAAATGATTTTAAAGCTTTATCTTTTGTGTCAATTGCGATCAGATACCATCGATCCTTAGATTCTTTCAAAGCTAAAGGATGAACTTTTCTGGAAGTCATCAGTTTGTTTTTGTAATTGTAATGCTCAAAAGTAACGACTCTTTTATTGCGGATAGCAAAAAAAAGATCGTAAAAATGCTCTACACCGGTTGGTTTTCTGCTTTCAAAAAAGATAAAATCTGCAAAATCGGGATGTAGGTTTAATGCGTTGCTTACCTGAAAAGATTCCAGAAGTTTTTGGTTGTATTCATCGACTTCCATCATCGGCCGACTTTCGATATAATAACGGTTGTCACCTTTCTTTTTGTTATGAATGGAAAGATTAAAAAGATTTGAAATTTCACGGATATCACGCTGCAAAGTACGGATAGAGTAGCTTTTAATATCTGCATCCTGAAATTCGAAAGAATTAAGGAGATATTCCTCCAACTGCGAATAGTTAGCGGGAGCGCTTTCTAATTTCTTGATGATTAAGGCATATCTTGTAAGGTAAAAATCTTTTTTCATTGGTGTTTATATCTATTTTTTGCTTTGTTTTTCTATTACAAATATAGAAGGATAATGCGACAAAAGATGTCGTGTTTTATTTTTGTGGATAAGTTTTTGGAGTTTATTTTTAAATTAATAGACATTCATATTTTTACCAAAAACGGAATAGTAAAACTCCGTCAATTCGAGTAGGGGAGTATATCGAGAACTTTTTAAACTTAAAAATGGTTTTTTATGAAAATAGAAGAAGTATAGATAATTGATTTTACATTATCTTGATAAGATTTTGACTTTTCAATTTCACTTTCTGATAAATAGTTTAAGTTTCCTAAAATTTTCATTGAAAGACTATAAACGGTATAATATTCTTTCCTCTTATCGTTATTAATTGTTAATGTTAAATCTTCACTATGCTTCTCTGTTGAAAAATAAATTAGAATATTTCCATTTGATAATTTCATAACATAATCATTAGTTATGACCCATTTCATATTATAATTTGTCGAGATGTTTTCAAAACACTCAATAATAAAGTTTTTATAATTAGTAATTTCCATTTTTTTAATATTATAAATTAATTTTAATAGTATATTCTTCAAATTTGGTTAAAGGTTTTAGCCCTTTTGCTTCAGTTGGTGGTACCATCCTCTTCGTTTTAGGATTAAATCGATAGATTCAAAGCGGTGAAATCCTTTGTAAAAGTAAAACCGCCATTACTGACGGTTTTACTTTTACAAAGGATTTCCTTTGCCGATGGAAGAAAAATCTCCATTTAATAATTCAGGAAAATGCTTTTCCAATAAAATTGCTGCTGGATAAATGAGATATTTTATTGTTTCTTTATATACTTCATTAATATGTTTTTCATTATCATCTAACATATCAAACGGACTTTCAAACCCTTTTTTTTCTGCTAAATCAAACATGTCATAATATTCTCTTTTTATTTTATTTTGTACAACTAAAGTAACTCCTCTCTCTCTATAATGCGTTGTAAATGTTATTGCTACATTTTTTTTTTCTAAAAATAAAATAAATTCATTTTGCTGTCTCCAGCTAAATCCATAATCAGTAGCAATATTTTTAAATTGCTCTTTAATAAAACTTACATATTCTGTTATTTCCATTGTCTTAAGTTTTTATATTAATCTTTAATAATATATTCTTCAAATCTTGTTAAAGGTTTTAATCCTTTTGCTTCATTTGGCGGCACCATTCGTTTGGTTTTAGGATTAAATCTGTAACCATGTTTCCATTCAAAGCGGTGAGCCTCTTTACCAAAGCCTGTTAAAACTCTCTTATTTAAAACCTCATCATAATTTCTTAAACTACTTGCATCCGACATAATCACCACTTCGGCTTTTTGTCTTACGGCAGCATCTACCCATTTAGAGTTTACTTCGGTAAAAAAAACACTGCTACCGCACGAATCCTTTCTTGTGGGGTTCTTCTTACAAATCAAACATTTTAAAACCCACAATATCTTCCAATAAACCTTTTTCAACAGAATAATCTACTGCGCTGCTGTATCTATAATCTTCCGCACGGAAAACCAAACCTGCTTCAACTGGATTTTGATGTACATAGTTTATTTTTTGGTTGATTACATGGTTGCTCCAAAGTTCAATAGGTTTTATTATCATGTCTCCAAAATTGATACTGGTTTACATTAGACGTTTTTGCACCTTCCTTAAGAAAGAAATCTAATAAAAATTCTTTTCTGCTTTCTTTGGGGCTTTCTTTAATAGCTTTTATAATGGCTTTGTTTGTAAATTTTTTTAAATCACCAATCAAAAGTTCCAGGTTTCTGCCCGTCTAGGTCTTTGTTCTTTAAGCTTTCTAAAAGAATTTCTTTATATTCATTTCGGATAAATACATCCAGCCAACCTACTACAGCAAAACTTATGAAATATAATCCTTCGGGATTGTGGAATTTGTAATTTCTACTCATCAATGTATGTTTTAATTAAAGATAGAAATTTTTTGAGAAAGTTGTGAAAATAAAAGCCACACGAAAGGATTCGTGCGGCAGCGAGGGGGTTATTTTTTACAAGTTGATCGTACACATACTTTTCTCTTTTATATCGGTTAATCCAATTTTTCGCAGTATAATCTTCTATTTTTGTTCCAGCTAATGGGGCATCTTTAAAATACGCTTGAAAACCTATTTTAGACATCTCTTCTGCATGGTAATGTTCGTGTGCCATTAAAGACTCTGTTGCCTCATCCCTATATTTTATGGTATGAGAAAATAAAAATCCACTTCTTACCTTACTTCGGAAGTGGATTTTGAATAAAAGATTATTCTTCTACTTTCTCAAAGGATTGTGGACCTATGATATATGATATTTTTAAAGTTTTTTTATCAATGTAAATAAAGTAAGTTTTTGTACTATATTTATTTGTTTTATCGATTAAAACATCATAGCTAATAAAATAAAAATTTTGGGGATTACCTTCTTCTATTTCGTAATTCTCTCTTAGCCCTATAAACTCTAATGAGTCATTATTATAATTAACCTTTTTATTGTCTAAAAAAGTTTTTGCTTTTTCAATTAATTCTTTTTGTTCTTTCATAATAAGATATTTAATTTTTAGGAAATGGGATATTATTTTGCTTTAACAATATTTCTAATTTTGCTGTGAGAGTATCAAAATAAATGAAACTGTGTTTATCTTCATATTGAGTAAATTTTGATATGTTTTCTTGAATTTTTTCATAAACATACCTTTCTCTCTTATATTCATGTATTCTATTTTCTATTGTCCATGGAGTATCTACACATGACCATTTTCTGTATACTTTGCAAAACTTATTTCATGCATTTCTTGAGCATGAAAAGATTGATCTGCCATTAAATACTCTGTCATATCATCATTATATCTATAGTGCTAGAAAAAGAAATCCACATCTTACTAAACTTCAGAAGTGGATTATATTAAAAGCTACTCTTCGATTATCTCTAAGGATTGCGGTCCTACTATAAATTCCATTTTTAGAGTTTTCTCATCAAATGCAATAATATAAAACGCATCGCCTCCATATTGTTGATCACTAATCGAAACCATATAATGCACTAAATGCATTTTTTTGAAGCTATTATCTCTTTGTTTCGTATTTCGAAGCCCTCTATATCCTATAGAGTCTGGGTAATACACTTCTTTTTTCTTTTCTAAGTAATCCTTGACTCTTTGTTCTAATTCCTGTTCTATCATATCCTATTCAAAATTTTCCCAAGATTGAGGTCCAACAATTTCTACTAAATGATAATCTTTTTCATCAAAAGAAGCATAAAAAAAAGCATCCCCATCATAGGGTTGGTCTGAGATAGAAACCATATATGAAACTATATGGAAATTTCTAATTTTACCATCAGGAGTTCCACATTCTCTTAAACTCTTGTACTTAATTGAACCGTCATAATATTTTCTATTATTTTCTTTCAAGAACTGTTCTAATTTCGTTTCTAATTCTTTAGCTATCATAATTTTAATTTTTGGGAATTGGTATTTTTCTTATTTCTAATTCTAAAATTACATACCTATCAAAATATCGAAAAGCATGTCCAAATGGAGGTGTTGATACTTCTTGATCATTAAATTTAAATCTTTTTGCATTTTCTACTAACTTATCATAAACATATTTTTCTCTTTTATATAATCTAATCCAATTTTCCACCGTATAATCTGCTTCCTTAACCCCCACTAATGGAGCATCTTTCACATATGCTGGAAAACCTATTTTAAACATTTCTTCTGCATGGTAATGTTCGTGTGCCATCAAGTACTCTGTTACATCATCCATATATTTTATGGTGTTGGTGTTGGGATCAAATTGTGCTAAAACATTTGGGTTATCAAATTTATCAACTTTCAGTAATTTGGTTCCATACTTTTTCATTACCAGTTTTGCCCAATCCTCTATTTCTGATTCTGAAAGAATTTTACCTCCTTGTACACCTATTTTTTTAATATTACTTGCTTCAAAAACGTCATCAATAATTTTTTTGAAGCTACCTTTTTCTCCTTTTAAAATACGCAATAATTCTTGAAAAGCTTCAATTAAATCTTCAATAGTTCTCAGTACAAATCTGGCAAAAGTTCTTACAGCTTTTACAGTTCCTTTAGCAATTCCCCAACCCAGCCTGAAAATACCAAAGATAGCTTCTTCCAGTTTTTCTATAATTAACGGTACAGTTACCGTACCACCTGTTAAGATGACTGTTAGAACAACCTCTATAATCAATGAGATAATAAACCCAAAAGCATATCCTATAAAATAAGAACAAGCAACAGGATCAAATGTAAGATTTATTTCTTTTAATTTCTCAAAAATGTATTTTGCTGTTTCAGTAAAACTGATCTTTTTTATTGCCTGTACAGCTTCATCAAACTGTTCCAAAAGAGTAGGCAGATATTTTTCTATATTCTGTACAAAATCTTTTCCTAGTGTAATCCCGTCATAGATCATTTTTACCATTGCAAATAATCCTGAAACAGCATCTACAAGTCCGTTCCAAACTCCGCATAATAAAGCATTATATGCTTGTACACCATATTTGAGAATGTCGAGATTAGAGATGTCGTCTAAACCGATAATAACATCATACATAATATCATAAGCACTAAGATATAGGTTGTATAAGAGTTCCAAAAAACCTTTTGGCTGGCTGTTTTTCCTAAAATCTTTTTTGATGTTTAAAACCAACCTTACCAGATTATTCTGATCAGTAAGCATTGTTTTTAGCAGTCCGGTAATTTCGCTAAAATTTACAATGCCATTACTGTCTTTTCCGGAAGATATAAGAGGATTATATTTGTAATTTTTATCGACTTCTCCGTTTTCAAGTTTGGGAGGTTTAGGCTGCCATCTGTTTTCTCCAAGTCTTGTTTCTTCTATGAGTAAAATGACTTTTTCTAAAAGAACACTGGTTGCTTTTCTTAGAGTATCATTGGTAAGAATTCCTAAACCGGGACTGATAATAGAAACGCCACTGGAAAAAAAAGAAGCAAGCTTAAAATAGGTTTTGGCAATGTCGACACGGATATCTTCAATATAACCTTTCTGTAAAAGTGTTTTTATTTGAGAATCATCCAATTCAGGGATTACTTTTTTGATTTCTTCGTAAACAGCATCATTGTTATATAAATCATATTCCAGCCTTCCACTTTTATTTAGAAAAGACAAAACATCATTCGAAATTTTTATTGCGCCGTAGGTACCACTTGCTTTATCTTCAGTATTATCTTCAACAAAAATTAATATTTCTCTTCCTTGAGGTTCTGAAACGTCAAAAGATTCTTTCAATTTTGTAGCATCTCTTGATGAAAATATAATGACTTTGAATGCAAAATTATTAATGTCTTCTACACCATAATAATAAAAGTCTTTAACTGTAGTTTTAATGACTGATTCTAAATCGCTTCCAATGTCCGGAATATATGTGAAAGTACCTTCAACAGGAGATCCTGCATCAGGATAATATTTTGCTAAAACATCATCACTTGACTGATTAAAAAACTTTACAGTCGCAAGCGGGTTTACATTATTCATTCCTCTTATTTTCTCACCAATCGTAAAAGTATTTTTGAATGAAGGAAATGCAAATGCTGAAAATTCATTATCCATCGACAGCACTTCTTCCCTAAAATCAAAAACATCTTCATATTCTGTATTTTTCATTTTAATAATTTTAAGATTAATAAAAAGGCAGAGTTTTTAGGCTCTGCCATTTGATTTGTGATATTAAAATTTGTAAGCTTTTGAGATCATTAAATCTGCAGTATTAGCGAGACCATACTGCCAATTGGGTATTTGCATAATAAAAGATAAAGCTCGGGTGCCGTCTATATCGACTTGATAAATCTGATTATTAAAACTCCAAATTAGGTACAGGATATTTCCATTTTTAATGAAAGTTAATTTTTGTGAATATGAACTAACGCCATCAGATGAAGCTATAGCAATAAAAGGAGGAGAAATTGTATTTATATTTGCCTCTCCTCTACCTGAGTAAGGTTTATATGCAATGTATGCAACAGTATTAAATACATCGGTATTAATATTAAAATCCGAATATGCTAGACCTATTCTGGCGGGTAATAGTTCAATTAAAGGGTTGCCTATAAGTGTTCCTATGGTATAATTTATATCCATTTCAATGTAAAAATTATCTGTAATATCATGAAATGGGCTAGATTTAATGCTTACTACTGGATAATTGCTGCCAGATGATTGAGACGTTTCGTCCATTATTTTTGCAATATTTCCATTTCCTACAGTATATGTATTATTATTCTCCGGAACGGATCTAACTTCCCAAGTTAAAGTCGAAGTATCAATATTTGAAACAGAATTTACAGAATTAATAGACAAATTAGAATTTGTAATATAATATGCTATTCCATTCCATATCCTTATTCTATATTTTCCTGTAGGTAAATTCGAAAAATTATAATAAAAAACTAAATCAATACCATTTTGATACAATTGAACTTGTGAAGAAAGTATCTCATCTACTACCGTGTCTCCATTCTCATTCATAATTTCAACCGAAAATGAAGCTGGATTTAAATTCAAGTTAGCTCCTTTTAGAGAAACCCAAGTGTTAATATTGCTTGTTCTATCAATTACTAATGGACTAACCATTGCGACACTCATCGTATTTGTTGTCCATCCTCCATTCATTGCGGTTTTCCATGCTGTTTTTTCTGTTTCAGAAAGTGTAGAAGGTAAGCTCAAGAATGGCTGAATACCATTTGTTTTTCCAAGCTTTCCAGAATCATCTTGTGATAAAAACGTATGAAATGCAGGATTTGTTGAGACATCATTCAGCCCAGAAATTGAATATGGATGTCCTGCAGTTTCTACACCCCAGTCAGCTCCTAAAGTTAATCCTGACCCTGCAACTGATGTCAATGAAGAATTGGCAATATTTTTACCTAAATCTCCTACTGGTAATGTTGCTGTATTTCCATTATTATCTAAACCTAAAACTTTCGGATATTCCAGAGGATTACCATCCATATATGGTTTGTCTAATTTGTGGATTAACCTTTCTCTCGTAGCTGCATTAAAATCTTTTTGTGTGCTAATTCCTTCATCCAGTAATTCCTGATTTGAAATATTTACAGCACTGTCAACCAAATCCTGTGGATTAAAATTTCCAGAATGAGTTTTGATATCACCGTTTTCATCAATAGCGTAGTCTTTGTAAGTAGCTGCACCCGGTGCAGCTACTTGGTAAATGACATTGTTTTCTCTTTCTCCTGCGGGAGGCAACGCATTTACTCTTATGATTTTTCCTATGTTGGACATATTTGTTATTTTTTAAATTATTAAATCAATTTATTGCCAATCTCCGGTAATGATTTTTTCAGATGTACCTTCAGATTTCACTCCTAAAAGATTATTATTCGGCTGAAAATCTGAATCATCAGTTACTACATCAGAAGGAACTTCGAATTCTTCAGGATTTTCTTCAGAAAATGGTAAGGCTGTAGTTGTTTTTAATCCTACAGAATTTTCCTGTAAAATATTGAGAGAAGTTGGTAAAGTGGTAATCCAAGCTTTTCCTTGTTTTAAACCTAAAGGCTCACGCATTTCATCTACAATACTCATATACATTGGATCTCCGATTACAGGTACTTCACCGCCATTCCAAACTTTACCGGTTGCCATGAAGAATTGTACAGCATCTTCAAAACCGGGATTTACAGTTACGACGACTCTTGCCATACCTGCCTGTAAAAAGCTTCTGAATAATGGATCTGTACTTTCTGATAGATACATAGTCTGCCATTCGTCACGACTTGCCCAATAGTATGGATAGAATGTATAATCCATAATCGTCCATTCAAACGCTTGTTCTAAAAATTTCGCTAGAGCGGTATATTGATCAAGATTTTCATCGAGAATGATGCTGAAATCCTTCATTGCCTGAGCTTTATTTGTAAGTTCTGCACCAAGAGTTTTTTTGTTAAGATAATCTTGAAGTAGGTATGCGATACAGTTGTGTTTAATGATTACACGTTCCATATCACGATAAAAATTTGACATTTTTTCTTTATTGGCAGCTTCTTCTTCTTTCGCATTTTCATCTGCCTCTTTTTGTTTTTCTAAGAAGTCGGCATAAGCTGTTTCATAAGCTTTAATAATATTATCAAAATTTTCTTGCCTCCAAGAAGCCATAAAAGCATCCGACAGCGTACATTTAATTTTCACAACAAATGACATCTCGGTTGTTCCATTACTTCCTGCATACTGCATTGCATAATTTCCTACGACATTAATCCCGGTAATTGTAAGATTACTTCGCAACCATCCTTCTCTATTCGGGTTTTCGATAGTTGGTAAAAAACCTCCTTGTAAATTATCTATTGTAAGCTGAGAATTATTCCTTTTAAATCTATTATAAAATCCATAAGTGATATTGGCTTCATAACCTTTATAATTGTCGGGAATGGTAAGAGTTAACGTTCTTGGGGCAGCACTGTTATCAAGATTCTGTGGTCCGGTTTCTGCAGTATAAAGAATATTAGATTCAGGCAATTGAGTTAGAGTTACCCCATAATAATTTGCCCAATATTGCAATTGATCATTTGTCGCTGATTTTGGGTTTGTCATTTCCCATTGGTCTTTAGATTTTCTAGGATCAATAGGTTCTTTAAAAGTCTCTTTTGTCGCAAATGTTGCCAAACGGTGAAGTTTTGCCGGTTCGGGAATCATAAATTCAAACATGGTACGGATGCCATAGTTGTAGATCTGATTCTTCATTTTTTTATCAACCCATCTGTAAACTCCTACAACATGTTTATCGCCTTCTCGGTTATCGTAACCATGTGCGTTGTTTTCTTCAAACTCTTCAATGATTTTTTCAATTCTTTCTTCAGCAACTTTGGTAAGAAGTCTTTCTGTTGCTTTTTCAGTGATTTCTTGTGATTTTGCAATGGCTTGGCGAGTACTGTTCTCTTTTGCGTTATTGGTTGCAAAACTTCCCCCTACTTCAAATGGTGCTTTACCGCCTCCATACCTGAAATGTGCTTCAGCATTGATCTGGCTCTGAATCACATTTGCAACTTCAGACTGCATATCATTTCTTGTAGTTGAAGTAGTGTCATTTATGTTTTCTCTTTCAGTAGATTTGGAAGTAGTGGTCTGTATTTCGCTTCTTCTAAGCTTTCGGGAAGATTTTTGCTTAAATTCTTTTGCCATAATGTTCTCAATATGAGTAACCTCTCCCGGAACGTATGCATGAGTGCTTTGTACAACTTTCAAATAATCGGCAATACCTAATCTTTTTATACCAAAGTTTTTACGAATAAAACCTACTGTATTACTATTGGAGCTGCCACCAGTATTTCCTGCTCCGCCAGGAATTTCACCACCTTCGCCAGGATTTTCGGTTCCACTACCAGGAATCTCACCATTACCTTCATCAACTTTTGTTCTGAAAGCGAATCTTCCGGTATAGGTTTCACCTGATATGATATTGTTTTGCTCGACGGTTGTATATTCTCCATTTTTAAAATAAAGAGTAATCTTTACTGATGAAACAGTTTTTAAAGAGCCTATAATTAAAGGGAAAATAACCTTACCGTCAACAACATCAATTGCAGATATATTTTTATAAACATTCGTTCCGTCTCCTAACATTTCCAACGAAGCTGAAAGTAATCCCAAAGATGCACTGTCTGTGTTGTAATAAAAAGAAAGAAAGTTTTGATTCATAAAGACTGCTCGCTGCGTCAATACTTTTAAATAATAGGTGCCAGAAATCTCTGTATAAGTTGTTTTATTCACAGGAACAAGAACGTTTCCAATCTTTGCAAATTCCTGCTCTTTTGCAGGAGATTTTGAAAATAATATTTTGTTTTTAGAAGCAATTTCTTCATCTAATTTCTCAAATACTTCTGAAAAAGTATCATAATCTTCCGTAATTGAAACAAGAATTTCATTGATAAGAAGTTCTTTATCCGATACAATTTCAATTTGTGAATAATCTAATTCTCTTTCTACAGGAATACCATTATTTATAATGGTGAAATTTTTGATAAATAAAGCAAGTAGATCTTGTGAAAGTTTAGATTTAAGGTCTTCAAAATTTAACTCATTTTTATAAACAAAGTTAAATGGAGGAACATTTGGCTCATCTAATGTAGCGTATAATGCATCAATTTCTTCCTGAGTCATCCCTTCGTGAATCTGAGCATCTATTCTTTCAAGTGCGATATTATATTCGTCTAAAGTTGCTTGATAAAGATCTTTATATTCTTTATACTCTGCATCATGCTTCTTTGTTTTTAGTTTGTAAAATGCTTTTTGAATTTTTTCTAATTCAGATTTTAAGAGAGTAAATTCATTTTTTTCTAATTCAAGAAAAGATAAATCGGAAATTTTTTCTCCTTCAACTTTTAGTTGTTGTTGAGTTGAGGCAGATAATTGAGTTCCGTTGATTACACCTTCATTAATTCTAGATACATTTACCTGAAAAGGATTATCAGTTGTAGTTGATGATGAGCTTTCGGTACTACTTCCGTCACCAAAAAGAGAGACAGGAAGTACAACTTTTCCATCTAAAGATTTTTTTAGAAGATCATTTCCATTGATTTTCACCATTTCTTCAGTAACAGATAGTGTTTTGGCATATCCATAATGAAGAGCTTTTAAAATATGAATGATTGACTCTTTTACATAAAAATCTTTTTGTGTTACAATCTGATAAATCAAATTATCCCACAACTTTTTTAATGTTTCATAATTGTCGGTATTATTTGCAAATAAGAGATTATACTGTAAGGATATTTCAAGAATATCATCATCATTCAGCTCTTCTCTTTTAGAGATTTTTCTACCTGCTTTTAATAATTTTGGAAAAGCAATTTCAAGCTCGTTTTCGTGAGTAAATACATTCGAATTTTCTAAAAAATCACCAACATATTTTTCTAGTTCACTAAACTTAGCACTTGCTGACTGATCTATGGTATTAATAAGTTTATCATCAAAAAAACCTTTAATCTCTTTTTGTCTTTGAATGAACCCGAGATTTTTATCTTTGGTCTCAGTTAATTGTGGATTTCTTAAGCTTACAAATCTGAAAAGTGTTTGCTCTGTATTGTTTTTTTTATTTTCTGTTGCCATTTTTTTTATTTTTAAATTTGATTAAAGAGTTCTTTTGGTATATTCAAGAGTTAGCGTAAACGTATTAATTAGCGAATAATCGTAATCTATGTTTGGAACGTATTCAATTTTAGCCATTTCTGGTTGTAGAGTAATAAATGCTTTACTTCTATATTGATTACCAGCAAATGCTACATCCATATTATACCATTCGGTAAACATTTGATTTGAAATGATTGTTTCTATATCTTGAAAATGAGGTGTAAGATCAATTTCTCCGGTAGAAGGAATTGTATCGAATTTTACTGTTTTTTTATAAATAGGTTTACCATCAATCCACTCACCACCAGTTATTTCTTCATTATTAGAATAAGATAATTTTTGATCAATGTATTTTTTTTGAACAAATGAATTGTCTTCGTAACTGTTTCCATAGTAATGGTTACCCTTGATCCCAACAGATTGAACGTCTTTTCCAGATACATTCATTCCTGCAATATAAACATTGCTACCAGTCTGATTGTTTATTTCAACAACTCCGTCATTTAAGAAAGATATATGAGAACCATACGCGTTACCTTTAATGAGTTTGGTTCCGTTTTGATTATCAAATTCTAAATCTCCCGAAATTAGTTTTCCAATCTGGGTTCCTGTTAAAGGAATTCCTTCAGAATTTGATTTCTCTTCCCAGCCAAATGTTCCGTCAGCTTTTGCAACAAGATTTTTTGTAAATGTAGCGTCCCCCTGTGCATTAGGCATATATATAGAAGGAATGGTAAGCGGTGCGTTGATTAACAGCCTGTTGTTTGGTAATTCTCCATAGATAATTGCCTCTTGAGCATTGATTCTTCTTGATCTGTTTAAACCAATTGCAAGAGAGTCAATTTGATTAGGCAAATTAATACTGTTTCCAATAATAATTGAGTTATACATCATTGAATTGGCAGTTTTCATGTAATTACCAGCTCCAATAACAATATTGTTAAAGTTTCTATACAACACATTATTTAAAGTGGATGCGCCTATAATTGTAGACATTACAGCTCTTGTAGGACTATTAGAATTAGCATTAATAGCCCCACCGACGTATGTGTTTAAAGAAGAATTAAATGTACTTCCGTTATATCCGGAGAAGCCAGTCTGCTCCTTCATGTAAGCTACAGCTGCAGGCGATATATTTGCTAGATCTGATTCATATACTTCAGTTTTTAAATTAAAACCACTATAATGACCTAAAAATACATTTGCAGATGCTTTCGTCAATTGATAACCAGCTGCATATCCTAATGTAGTATTATTACTACCCTCTGTAAGAGATGATAAAGTGAAATTTCCTACTGTAGTATTGCCGGCACCTGAAGTAAGATTATTTAAAGTATTGTAGCCAATTCCTACATTATTACTACCTGTATGGGCAGGATTCATATCGCCAAAATGGTAACTATATGTAGTTTCATTGAATCCAACTGCGGCAGCTCGACCTTTATTGGCAGCAAGTATGATTTCATTTTTGGCCGTAGTGTTACCTCTATTTACTACATCGGCTAAAGTATCATTACTTTCAATAGATTGCTTGGAAACAAAACCTTCTTCATCTGTAACATATCGGTCATGCGAACCGCCTTTTTTAGGAACCAAATAAATGTCTAATGGTTCAAATGATTTAATTTCATTATTTATGCTTGTATAATTACCCGCTTCGGTATTTATACTTTTTACGATAATTTCTCTAAATTTCATAATTTATTATTTTGTGTTTTATACAGGAAAATTCCACACGCCACCTTCATCTGCTCCTAATTTTTCGTCTACATACAATTGTGTTGCATAAGTTGACAAATCGTACAACCCGGATAATTTATCCCAATATCCAATTCCATTATTATCATCCGCCCAAACGTAATTGTCACCAGTATCACTTAGATTATAGACATCTCCCAAAGTGTTTCCGGAAGACGGTAAAGAATCAAGATCCTGTACAGAGCCTTTTATTTTGTATAGCCTTTCGAGCAATCCTTCGACCTGAGATTTTGTATAATAATTAGATAAAAGATGTTCCCTTTGAGTATACTGATAGGGTGAGACTAGGGGATAAACCTTGTTTGCAACAATACCCTGTGTTGTATCCATAGTAATCAGTACTCCTCCTCCTGCTGCTGAGTTATCAACAATTTTTAAAGAATCGGATTGTAATTGGGCTGTTTTGCTTCCTTTATCAATTACAAATCCTTGATCTTGAGTTAACCTGGCACTATTGTTTGCTTCAATATTATTCCAATCTGCTTCGATAACTATGTGAGCTTCAGAAGTTATTTTTCCAGTAACATTTTTGCCGTCTTCTGTTCCTGATAAAGGGATGGTATTTTGTATTTTTTCATCCTTATGCCAATAAGAATCTTGCCATTCCCAGAATTGTTCCTGAGTTGGCTTATCGCCATTTTCAAAATATTTTTTTAATTCTTCTTTTGTTTTCATTTGTATAAATTATTTCTAAGATTATTTTTTTGAAGTTTCTTTTTATTAGAATCACTTCATTTTCAGTCTTATTTTTTAGGGTGGTTTCCGACTGAGGATATCCACCTTAATTTTTAATGTTTGAAATCATTTTTGTGTTTTTAATTTGTTAGTTTTTAGATATATTCCTAGCTGTTCAACATCTTGTGAATGGTGAATTTCAAGGCTTTTTGCGAAAATTTAAATGATTACTTTTTGTGGTTTATCTATATCCAAAAGTAATGGTGAGAAGCGACAAAAACTGACGTGTTTTAATTTTTTTATAAAATGTCTTCTTCAGGAATGTCGTTTTCAAAGTCTTCTCTGAAAAAATTTTCAATGTCGTTGAGATAATTGTCATAGTCGATTTCGATATTCTCAATGTCACTCCAATTGATGGTGTAAACATCTCTGTCGAAGACAAGGTCTGTGTGGTAATCTGGTAATTCCATATTGGTTTGTGTTTTTAGAGATTAAAAAATTTGATGATTTTTTTTGTGTCTTTATTTATATTTCAAAGGTAATATTGAGATGCGACAAAACTTGACGTATAAAAAAATAACTCAAAAAAATTGAGTTATTTTTTAGGTTTAAGAAAATTCTTCAAGATCAATTTCATCAGGAATCATCGTTGTAATATCTATTTCTGAAAGTACAGACTTTAATCTTACGAGAATACCAACGGCAATTTTATCTGATTTTTTTAACATTTAAACCCCGCTTATCGCTGAATCGGGCAACTGGAATAGTTAATAAGAGCTGACTTGAACTATACAAAATAATTTAGCTTTAAAAATATAAGATAACTGGCTTATATCAACTGTTTATAAGCAAAAAAGCTTATATTTTATTTCTGATTAATTTTTGGACAATTTGATTTAAAGTTTCCCTGTTATCATCAATATAGCTCAATCCTGCCTGTATCAGATTTTCAATATTATTTCTTGAAACATTATCCATTGCCGGAGAAGCATTTTTCAAAGATGGGTTGAGACGGTAATAATTTTTCTGATTTCTTAATCCTAAAGTTTGAAACATTTGGCAAAGCTGATAATCGACTGTTTCGGCATTTGCAGACATTAAAATATCAATTATAGGAGTGACCCAGCCGATTTTTCCCGCTTTCTGCATTTTCTTAAATGAATAGCTTTTTGATTCAATGCCAGTTCCTATCGAAACGATTATCATATCATTTACGGTGGGATTATTTGCCTTCTGGTGGTTTTTCAGAACCTCTGCAAACGGAATTTTTCTTGCTTCCGCATATGCACAAAGTCCGGGATTATTGGCGAACATACCGCCGTCAATCAGACTAAAAATTTGTCCGTACATCGATTTGATCTGCACCGGACTGAAATAAGTTGGAGCAGCAGAAGTCGCTCTGCAAACATCTTTTACATAGAAATTATCGGTGCTTAAAGTGGCTTTCCATGAATTGAAAAGTTTAGCTCTTCTGTTTTCAATATCATAGCTTGTTATTAGACAGGGTTTTATTAATTCTTTCAATTCAAGTTTCCCGAAAAAATCATTCAGGTTTTTTTCAAGAGCTTCCTGAGAAATTTTTTCATTCAATAATCCGAATGGATTGACAAGCCTCTCCCAAAAAGAAACCTGGAATATGTCGCCACCTTTTTCAGCGTACAATTCCAATCCTTTCTGGATCGAATATTTTGCTTTTCGGTGTTCATCAGGACAAAGGATAATAGAAGCAATCAAAGCTCCGGTGCTGCTTCCGGCAACCAGATCAAAATAATCTCCAAGCTTTGCACCCGGTTTATCATGATGTTGTAATTGTTCTTCTATATAGCGCAAAATGATGCAGGTGATAATACCTCTTATTCCGCCACCGTCCAAAGATAAAATGGTTGTTTTTTTCATTTTTCTACTTTATTTTGGTAAAGCAAATGTAGGAGTAGAGTGCGACAGAACTTGACGTGTTATAATTGATTTATCATAAATTCTCTAAATAATAACATATCCGTCCCTATCTCTTTCCATCTTCAAAAGTGTTCTCCAGCTTGTTTTTACCAATCCTTTTTTCGTTAAAATGTTCTTCTTTTCAAAGTGGGGAAGATCTTTGAAAGTCTTCCAGTTTCCGCCCCAGTTCCACCCGTATTTTGCGAAAATTTTCACACATTCGTACCAATCAGCAACTTTATCATTGTCCCAGTCTTTTACCGTGTCCCAACTTGCGGTTTTTCCGTCAATCATCATACAAATGTCGACAGCCAAACCATAATTGTGGATGCTTTGTCCGGCTTTGGCATTGGTGACTTTCTTTCCGCTCGTGATTCTTCCGATGGCGTATAATTTTTCCTGTTCTTCAAAACTTCGTAGTCCTTGAGTGATTCTTACTTTGGTTTTTCCCGTAAGTGCTTCGTCACATTCTTTAATGATTTGTCTCACTTCGTCTCTTACAGAAGGATGCAGTTTTTCAATTCTTTGTAGTGTTATTTTATCCATAATCATAATTTTTTTTTGTTCCAAAAAGCAAATGTAGATGCGGGATACGACAAAACTTGACGTATTTAAAAATATTTAATTCTTTGATAACCAATTGTTTGAATATAATGTTAAAGTTTGAATTAAACATAATATTCTATTTTAAAAGTTATAGTTTTGTATTTTAAAATGCTCATTTCTTAATCCATGTATGCCTTAGTAGATTGCAATAATTTCTTTGTTTCCTGTGAAAGAACTTTAGATTCTTCTCTCGAAAACAAACCCGTTGTGGTTCTTTCCAACAATGATGGGTGTGTTGTATCCCGAAGCAAAGAGGCAAAAAATTTAGGAATTCCGATGGCGGCTCCGGCTTTTAAATATAAAGAGCTTTTTAAGCAGCATGATGTGAAAAGTTTTTCTGCAAAATTTGAACTTTATAATTTTAAAAGTCAGCAAGTGATTAAGATAGCCAGTTCTTACGTTGCAGAATATGAAACATACAGCATCGATGAATTGTTTTTGAATCTCACAGGCTTCAAATATGTCAATGTTTACGACTATTGTCTTGAAATCCGAAATCGGGTAAAAGAGGAAGCGAATATTCCTGTTAGTATCGGAATCGCACCCACAAAAACCTTATGTAAAGTCGCTAACAGAATCGTTAAGGAATTTCCTGAAAAATTTCATGAAGGAGTTTATATTTTAAATACCCCCGAACAAATTGAAAAAGCTTTAAAATGGCTGAATATCGGTGATGTTTGGGGAATAGGCAGAAGACTCGCTGCAAAAATGAATGATGCGGGAGTTTACAAAGCGTGGGATTTACTTCAGAAACCTGAGATGTGGGTTCGCAAGATTATGGGAATTCACGGTATAAGAATGATGAATGAACTGAAAGGAATTCGTCAATTGGAATTAGACGTTCCATCTCCGAAAAAATCGATTGCGGTTACAAGAAGTTTTATGGAGATGCTCACGAAAAAAGACGATGTTCGTGAACGTGTAGAAACCTTTGGAATGTATTGCTCTGAAAGATTGAGAAAACAAAATACCTGTTGCAAAATGATTACGGTCTTTGTGCAGACCAACCGTTTTAGAAAAGATTTACCGGAATACAGAAATGCTAAAACCCGAATTCTTCCAAATCCTACCAATTCTTCCATTTTGATTGGAAGGGTAGTGAATGAATTATTCGAAGAAATTTTTGAAGAAGGTTTTCATTACAAAAAAGCCGGAGTGATTGTGAATGATTTTGTTCCAGAAGATGAAAGGTTAATCAATTTATTTGAAGAAGATACCCAAAATCAACATTTGCCCGTGATGAAAGCAATGGATGCAATGAACAAAAAATACGGACGAGATAAAGTGCGTCTCGGCAGTATGAGCGGACAAAATACTTTTGGGCGTGCACAAATGTCTCCCGAATACGAAGCTTTTCTAAAAAACAACACACTTCCAGAGGCAAATTTCAGATTTCACTAAGACTTTAGTTGAATTACTTTTTCTCGTACTTCCAGTTTCTGCCCTTACCTTCAGCGATCCATTCCAACGCCTGTTCCATTCTTTTGTTTCGGGTAGTTTCCGTTTTTGCGTCGGTGATCCACATAACGTATTCTTTCCTGAAAGAAGGGGAAGATTTTTCAAAGACTTCAGCTGCTTTTTTATTTTCAGTTAGGGCAGTTTTAAAATATCCGGGAACTTCAATTTCTGTTTTTGTGGGAGCTGCTTTTTTCAATTTTACTCCCATGTCCGTCAGTTCCATCGCTTCAAGGATGATTTTTTTCAGCTGAGGTTTTGCAGGAAGATCTTCCTGTTTTGTAATCTTTCCTAAACTGAACATATTTGTTTTTTCAACATCTGTTTCAAGATTTTTCAGCGTTTGCATTTCATCATGCAACCAAAATCCCATGCTGCAGTATTGCTTAAATGAAACCATCGAACATAGAATTTTTCCTTTGTACATAAACGTAGGAAATTTCCATTTGATTGCTTCTTCTGCATCAGGACAAAATTCATGAACTACTTCTCGGATGTAATTTAAAATTGGCTGGGCAAAATCCTGAGATTTCTCAATATATTCATCAACTTTTGCGTTGTATTTTTCCATAGTTTTCATTTTAATTAACGAAATTATTCATATTTTTCTTAACCTAAAACTTAGTCTCAACCTTAAAGTTTTAAGCAAATAATTTCACAGTTTCATTCACTAAGAATTTTACTTGATCTGGTCTTCCGCGATCTGTTTTAGGTAAATTATTATAGCTTCCAGTTCTTACGATCACCATTTTGTGCTCAGGAATCATGATAATGTATTGACCTTGTAAACCTAAGAAATAATAATGTTTGATGGGATTATCATTATTAATCCAGAATCCCATTCCATAGATTTCGTCAGATTTTTGGGTCGGAGTTCTCATTTCTTCAATAAAATCCAGATTTAAAATCTGCTCTTCACCCACTTTTCCGTCGTCTAAAAATAACTGTCCCAATTTTGCAAAATCTCTTGAGTTGGAGTGAATGCAGCAATAGGTTTTTTCCATTCCGCTTTCGTCGACGCTCCATTCTGCGTTTTGTTCCATTCCCAAAGGGATCCAGAATTTTTCAGATAAATAGCTTGACAAAGATTGGTTGAGTGATTTCTTTAAAGCAAAACCTAATAATTGCGTTGAGCCGCTTTGATATTCGAATCTTTCTCCCGGCTGTTCTTTAAATCTCCTTGAGAAGGCCGCTTTCACAAGACTTTTCCCGTAATATGCTCTTGCATTCGGCAGAAAGGGGTTTTTGTAATTTTCATCCCAATCAAGACCTGATTCCATTTGGGCTAAGTTTTTCAGGGTTAAATCTTTGCCGAAAGGTTTAGTTTTAAATTCATCAAAGAGATCAGAAAATTTTTCGTCGGCACTCTTTATTTTTCCTTCTTCAATGGCTTTTCCAAAAAGCATCACGGTGATCGCTTTTGCCATAGAAAAAGAGTTGGTTTTTGAAAGTGGAGTATAACCGTTAAAATATTGTTCATGAAGAAGCTGTCCGTTTTTTATGACTAAAAATGACGCGGTGTTAGAATGTAATAAGTCATCAGATATTTCTTTAGACAATTTCTTTTTATTAAAATCAGGATGTTCTTCCCAAGGTTTCGGAGAAGTCGTATGAATGATATTGCTCCGGAAAAACTTTCCGTCATCAATATTGGCGCTCATTTTACCTTTGAGGTAGGTTTTGGAAATTCCGCTGAACAGATAAGAATAGCCAAAAATATATACTAAAGCTGCAAAAGCGACAATAAAAGCAATGAAATAAAATAAAACTGTCATAATAAACGATCTGTAACAAATTTAAAATAATTTTGAAGAGAAAGTAATAAATGTCCTTCGAAATGAATTATTTTTGTGCTAAGTGATACAATATATGATCAGAAAATTTACTGTCTTTTTGCTGTTGATGTCTTCTGCGATCTGTCTTGCGCAGATGTATAAACCGCTCGATACCGCAGATTATGCTCAAAGAAAAGAATTTGCTAAAAATTATGCAGCCAACAATGAAGTTTTAATTAAAGATTTAAAAACAAAGTATTCCGGAAAAGCAGGAAGCGAATTGTCTAAAATCTATAAAGAACTAGGAAAGGATTTTGAAAGTCAGGTGAAAAATAAGGACTTCACATTCAGTTCTGTATTTGATGCAAAGGTAAAAAGTCTGATCGAGCGGTTGCGAAAAAACAATCCTCAGGTTCCGCAAAATTTGAAAATTCTTATTGCCAAAAACAATACTCCGAATGCATATTGTTTTGCAGACGGAACTTTTGTAATCAATATGGGACTTTTCAATTGGCTCAATAACGACGATCAGTTAGCTTCGGTAATTTCTCACGAATTAGGACATAAAATCACGCAACACACGCTGAAAGCTTTCCTGAATATGATTAATCAGGATCAGATGGATAAGTTGGTGGTTCAGGACATTAAATCAACTAAAATCAATCGCAATCAGAGAGCTTTTGATGTTTTGAAAAACAGAATTTACCAGAAAGGTGCCAAAAACCGAAAACAGGAAATGGAAGCTGATTCTTTAGGATATGCTGTGTTTAAAAACAGTGATTTTAAAAAAACTGAATTTATCAATGCATTAAAAAGACTGGAGGATTTTGACACGATTTCGCCACGACAATTAAAAGTGGAAACGTATAAGAAGTTTTTCAATCTTCCGAAACAGGAGTTTAAAGATAAATGGCTCGCAAAAGAAGATTTCTCTTTGTACAATTATGATCATTTTAATGAAAAATTAAATAAAGATTCCTTAAAATCGCATCCTGAAGTGACGAGAAGAATCAATAATTTAAAGAAAATATTTCCTGAATTAAAAACTGAAGTGGCAGACGAAAAAGCGTCTGAATCTTACGCAACTCTTGAGAAAATAGCAAGAATGGAAACACTGCCCAATTTTTATCATTCTGAAGATTATGGTTTGGGAATTTACACAAGTCTGCAGTTTTTACAGGATGGAGAAGAAGAACAATATTACAAAAACTGGCTGGGAAAATGTTTTGTCAAAATTTATGAAGCCCGGAAAAACTATAATTTGAACCGATATTTAGATAGGGTAGATCCTAAAAATCAAAGCGAAAGTTATCAGCAGTTCCTGAATTTTATGTGGAATCTGAGTTTAGATGAAATTAAAACCATCGCCGACCATTATCAAAACAAAGAATCCTGATCAAATCAGGATTCTTTTGGTTGTATCAGTAATTAAGTCTTTCTAAACGTATTTTATTGTATTTCTCTTTTTCATTGAGTTCACGAAGCAAAATGTACCCCTCTTTCCCGACGTAAGGCGTTACTGTAAAATTATCTTTTTCAGAAATAGGAATCATTTCCTGCTTGAATTTCCCGTTGATCACGGTATTGATGAAGAGATTCCATTTTTTCTCTTTTGTCACCTGATCTTTTTGGTAATCACGATAGAAAAAAACAACGTCTTTTCCGTTATTTAAATATTGTGAAAACAGATAATCGTTATTTGCCCATCTTGTTTTTTCCTTTTCAAAAACCTGAACGTCTTTTACTTTAAAATCTTTGTCAGTATTGATATACACCAAATCTGTTGTCTTCGGAGCGCTGTAATTTCCTTCCGGCTTGAATTTTTCAGATAAAATTCCCACACTTCCGTCACTTAAGAAATAGACGTCTTTTGTCTGAAGAAAATATCCGTTTTCCACGCCGCCATCTGCATCCAGTTTTGGAATCTGGTTGGAAAGATCCGGTTTGTAATTTAATTCTTTAAGATCTACGTTATAACTGTTTTTATCCAGCATAAATCTGGCAAAACCTTTGTCTTTTTTAGAAATATAATTTCGGCCTAACAATAAAATCCGGTCATCAAAAGATTTGTCGTTTGACATTCTTCTTCCACTCGAATACAGGTTGTCGATATTATAAATTGTTTCCGGTGAAAGTCCTGTAATAGGCTTGTTTGAAAGTTCTTTTCCGGTTTTCATATCAATAACCAAAAGAGAAAATGTCTTATCGTCATCATTTACTTTTCTTAAAATTCCGTAGATGCTTTTTTCATCTTTGTCTAAAATAGTAAGATCAGAGAAAACTTTTTTATCACCGTTTGTATTGTAGCTGTATCTCCAGATTTCTTTTTTGTTGTCGTCGAATTTGATCAGGCTGTTTTTGTTGACGTATCTTCCATAATCATTGTATTCTACTGCAATGAATCCACCTTCTTTAATTTCTGCAACGGAAGAGACATAATTATATCCTTTATCTCTTTTCTCAGCACGGTTTTCTTTTCTTTCTTCTTTAAAGCTTTTTGGCTGATTGATTTCTACGAAAGTTCCGTTTTCAAGGTAATCATAGTACACTTTTGGAGCGACGGTATTGGTTTTAGGATTGATAATCATCGAAACAGGCAAAGCTGCATCTTTTGAAAAAGCCTGAAGGTAATTGAAATCTGAAGGCTGCAAAATAATCTGTCCTTTAAAATCTACATACCCGAAATAATTGGAAACCAAAAGTCCGGCCTCAAATTCTTTATTCGCAACAGGGTTGAGGTTTTTATCTAAAATAACGTATTCGAATTTCTGAGTTTTCTTGTCTGTTTTGCCTAAAGAATACATAGAAACATATCCGTAAAGGTTTTCTTTGGTATCAAAAAGGGCGTTCATCCCGATATTCTGACCTGAAGCCAGAGAAGCAAGATCCTGAGTTTGGGAATAGGCAAAAGTTTGGGTTATTCCGAAAAGCAATAAATATATTTTCTTCATAGTTATTATTTGAAGCCCAAAAATAGTGAATTCAACTATATTTCAAATATATTGATGAAAATATTTTTATCTGATGTTTTTAATGAAATGTATTCAATAGAGATTGGGTAAAGTCTCATTTAGAGCAAATTTAAAATGAAGTTTTAGATGAAATTTAAAATATTTATGAATAGAAATTAAATGTTTTCAAAATCAATACAATATTTGTCATTCCGGAGGAATCTCGACATTGCTTTTCATGTGAAGTCTAGATTCCTACGGAATGATCTGTGTTAATATGCAAATTATTTAGCAAAAATCTGCCTGATATTTTTCTTTGTTTTTTC